>CBDUEZ010000048.1:0-18030 GCA_965366355.1 uncultured bacterium | reverse complement strand
CTGGGCGCCGAGGCCCGCACTCGAGTCGTCACGCATTGGAGCAACGATCGACTCGCCGAGCGGCATCTCGACATCTACCGGGCGTTGGTCTCCGGAAGTCCCTGAGCCCCTCCTACTTACCCTACGACACCTCACCCATGGCGAGACGAGCCCCCACCGCGTCCCCCGATGCCGCACGCGATGCCGCACGCGATGCCGCGCAGGGGGAGCGAGCCACGGAGCATGTCGCACTCCCCGGTTGGGTCGCCCCCGTGCTGTTCGGCGTGGTCACCCTCGTGTTGTTCCGGGCGTTCGTCTTCTCCGACCAGATGCTCTTCGGCGCCGACACCGAGGGCCTCGGCTACATGGCGCGGGCCTTCTACGCCGAAGCGCTGAAGTCCGGTGACTTCCCCCTCTGGAACCCGATCATCCTGGGCGGCACGCCGTTCCTCGAGTCGCTGGCCGGCGGGGATTCCCTCTACCCGCCGTCGGTTCTTCTCCTGCTCCTGCTCGAGCCCTTCCGGGCGCTCGGATGGAAGCTGGTGCTCCACGTGTGGCTCGCGGGACTCTTCACCTACGGATGGACTCGCACGCTGGGCTGCAGCCGCGCGGCGGCTCTGGTGGCCGGGGGCGGATTTATGGTCGCCCCCTTCTTCGTGAGCCTGGCCTGGCCGGCCCACGACGGAAAGATGTTCGTGACGGCGCTGACGCCGCTCCTCTTCTGGGCCATCGAGGCGTGGTTCGCGCGGGGTCGCCTACGCTCGCTCGCGGGCATCGGTGCCGTCGTCGCGCTCACGATCCTGACCACACACCTCCAGATGGCCTACTTCCTGTTCGGTGCGGCGGGGGCCTACGCACTCTTCCGCGCGATTCAGGAGATGCGGAGGGCTGCGGCGGGGCAGGGGGCTGCGGCACCCGCCTCGCCGCAAGGGTCGGGCGCGCCCGCCTCGCCGCAAGGGTCGGGCGCGCCCGCCTCGCCGGAAGGGCCCGCCCCGCGTGCCGCCGCGAACCCGTGGATTCGGTTCGCCGCCTTCGTGGGCATTTCGTTCGTCGGCGCGGGCGCGTCGGGGGTGCAGTTGCTCCCCGCCCTGGACTACATCGGCGATGCGTCCCGCCGCAGCCAGACCACGACCCAGGCGAGCCCGGAGCAGAACCGCGCCTACGCCTCGTCGTGGGGCATGCACCCCGAAGAGGCCGTTTCCAGCCTGCTGGTGCCCGAATTCACCGGCGCCTCGACCTTTGAGGGAGGCTGGACCGACGGCACCTACTGGGGGCGCAACGCCTTCAAGTACAACAGCGAATACATGGGACTGGGCCTGCTCCTCCTCGCGATCCTCTCGTTCTTCGGGGGACGCCGCAAAGGCCTCCGCATCTTCCTGGCCTCCCTCGCCGGGGTCGCCTTTCTCTACACGCTCAACACGTGGACCCCGGTCTGGGGACTGTTCTACGCCCTCGTTCCCGGGCTGAAGCTCTTCCGAGCCCCGAGCATGGTGATCTTCCTCACCGGATTCGGGATCGCAACGCTCGCCGCCTTCGGGGTTGATCGGGCGCTCGACTGGACGGCGTCGCGGCAGCCGGCCGACGGCCGCAACGGGCAGAAGATGTTGTGGGGCGCGGCCATCGCGCTCGCGGTCGGCATGCTCATGGCCCAGTCCGGGATCTTGATCGACCTGTGGCAGTCGGTGCTGTATTCCGACATGGATCCGCGCAGCGCCCAGGGTCTCCAGAACGCCACCCCCTTCATCGGGCGGGGATTCTTCCTGGCCACGGCGCTGGCCGCGGCCATCGGCGGGATCGTGTGGGCGGGGCGGGGGAGTTGGCTCAAGCCCTCGGGGGTCATGGGACTGCTGGCGGTGCTGATCCTCCTCGATGGAGGTCGCATCTCCGATCGGTTTCTCTCCACCAAGGACTTCGAGGCCTTCGCGATGCGAGGCCCGAACGAGGACTTCCTCATCGAGCGCGACCTCCTGGATGACCCGTTCCGGGTGCTGGACATGGGTGGTCAGGCCGGCAGTCAGGACGTGCGCATGGGCATGTGGGGGCTCGACCTCGCCGGTGGCCACCATCCCAACGATCTGCGCCGCTACCGCGAGCTCACGGGAATGGTCGGCGGCGGGGCACCCGAGAACCTTCTCTTTGGGCCCAATGTGGGCGCGATTCTGGGGGTGCGGTTCGTCGTATGGCCCCTGGCCCGATTCGGGCCCATCGACAGCGCGGGATTCGCCGGGTTCCCGCAGTTGACGGCCGTCACCGGCACGCAGCTCCAGGACGGGCGCCTCTTCGAGGTCGTCTACGAGGCCCCCACCCTCGATCGGGCCCGGCTCGTGGGTCGCGCCGAGATCGTCGACGACGACGCCTCGGTCGACCGCCTGCTCGACCCGGCCTTCGACCCGGCCGAAACGGCGCTGCTCGCCCCCTCCGACGAGGCGACGCGCGCCATCGCCGCGCTGGGCGGCGGCCCGGTCGACGGCGAGGTCGAGTGGCTCGACGACTCGAACGATCGCAGCCGTCTGCGGGTGACCTCGGCCGGGCCCGCGCTGCTCGTGGTCGCCGAGAACCACTATCCCACCTGGCACGCCACGATCGATGGAGCCGACGCGCCCGTGTTGAGGGCCTACCACACGCTCCAGGCCGTCCCGGTCCCGGCGGGGTCGCACGAGGTCGTGCTTGAGGTGCGCGCTGCAGGACCGGTGCGCACGGGACTGATGCTCTCGATTTTCTGCTGGCTGCTTCTCGGGTCACTCGCTGGTGCGTCGCGGCTTCGCCCGGCGCCACGGGTCGAACCGGAGTGAGCGGCACGCCGCCGCAGTGGCGCCGCTGGCTTCGGTACGGCGCTCAGGCGGTCCTGACCCTCGCCGTCACCGCCTTCGTCTTCGATCGGGTGGGGCTGGTCGCCGCCGACTTCGCGGCCATCGATCCCGGCCGCTGGCAGATCGACACGCCGCAGATCGTGGGGTCGATCGTCACCCTCGCGGCCGGCTACGGCTTCTCGGCCTGGCTATGGGCGCGCATGGTCGCTGAAATGGGTGGCCCCCGCTTGCCGATCGGCACGGCTCTCCGGGTCTACATGGTGGCCAATCTCGGACGATACGTGCCCGGGAAGGTGCTTCAGATCGCCGGGCTGGCGTGGCTCGCCCGCCGGGAGGGCGTGGCGCCCGGCACGTCGATGGGGGCGGCCGTGGTGGGGCAGGGGACGGCCCTTCTGGGGGCCACCGTCATCGGCCTCGGAGCCTTCTTCGGCGCAGACGCGGGGTACCGCACGATCGGCTGGATCGGCGTGGGCGTCACGGCGGTCTTCGTCGGCGTGACGTCCGTGCCCGCCTCCGCCCGCGTTCTCGAGACGATGTGGAGAAAGTTCGCCGGATCGAAGGCCCCCGAGGCCGACCTCGCCGTTCCAAACGTTTTGAACGTTTCGGAAGTTGCGGAGGAGAAAGAGAATCCGGTATCGCGGCCGGGATTCGGTCTGCGGTGGACGGCGTGGTACGCGCTCAACTGGGGGGTGTATGCCGCAGCATTCTGGTTACTTTTCCTGGGTCTGGAGGGGTGGGCGCCGTTCCTGAGCGTCGGTCCCGCCTTCGCTGCGGCCTACCTGGTGGGCTACGCCGCCGTCTTCGCCCCGGCGGGGGTCGGCGTGCGAGAAGTGGCCCTCGTGGTCTTTCTCCTACCGGTCCTGCCGCGGGACTCCGCCCTGGCGCTGGCTGTGGCGAGTCGGGTCTGGACCACCGCGGTCGAACTCGTGCCGGCGGCGGTCCTGGCGGTGATCCAGGCACGAAAGGGGGCGGTCTCTCCGAGCCACTCCGACCTCGGCTCCAGCCCCAGACCTTGATGAACGACGATCGCATTCTGGTGGTGATCCCCACCTACAATGAGAGGGAGAACCTTCCCCGGATCGTCCCGGCCGTGCTCGACGGCGACTCCCGAATCGACATTCTCGTCGTCGACGACAACTCCCCCGATGGCACCGGTGAGGTCGCCGACCAGCTCTGTGAGAGGCACGGATCTCGGGTGCACGTCTTCCATCGGCCCGGCAAGGAGGGTCTGGGCCGGGCCTATCTGGCGGGGTTCGCCTGGGGAATCGAGCGAAGATATGGATGGATCGTAGAGATGGACGCCGATCTCTCCCACCGTCCCGAGGATCTTCCGGTGTTGCTCTCGTCGGCCGAAAACCACCCGGTTGTCGTGGGATCACGGTACGTCGACGGACGCGTGACCGTCATCAACTGGCCCATCTCCCGTTTGTTCATCTCACTCTTCGGTAGCTGGTACGCGCGCACGATCACCCGGCTGCCCGTACGCGACACGACGAGCGGCTTCAACTGTTTTCGCCGCGAGGTTCTCGAGGCCATCGACCTCGACCGGGTCGAATCGAACGGCTACTCGTTTCAGATCGAGCTCAAGCTGCGGGCATGGCGGAAGGGCTTCGTGCCGGTGGAGGTCCCCATCGTCTTCACCGAACGCGACACGGGGGAATCGAAGATGTCGAAGCGGATCGTGCGAGAAGCCATCTGGAAGGTCTGGAAACTGCGTTTCCTCGACCTCGTGGGGAAACTCTGATGAGCGACGACCGCATCGACCAGGAGTGGTACGATTCGTCGTCGTACTTCGACGCCGACACGGCCCACCTCACCGACCTGCAGAGCGCCTTCCAGCGCTACAGAATCGACAACGTCCTTGCCATCGCCACTCCGGGGCCCGCCGACCGAGTGGTCGACCTGGGATGTGGGTGGGGCACATTCGAGTGGGTCCTGGGCGGGAAGGTGCGCGAGATCGTGGGCGTCGACTTCTCCGCTCGGAGCGTCGAGATCTGCAACGAACGGCTCGCCGAAGAAGGCACGCCGGGCGTGAGCTTCGTTCAGGCCGACGCGGGCGATACCCCGCTGCCCGGCGGTGAATTCGACCTCGTCATCTGCGCAGATCTCTTCGAGCACCTCTACCCGGACGACTCGGCGCGCGTCGCCCACGAGGCCTTCCGGTTGCTGAAGCCCGGCGGGCGGTTCAGCGTCTGGACGCCCCACCGCGGCCACCTGCTCGAAATCCTCAAGAACAACCGGATCCTGCTCGAGCCCGACCCGAGTCACGTCGACTACAAGTCGATGGCGGTGCTCACCGGCCTCGTGCGCGATGCCGGGTTCGAGATCGAGCGCTCGTACTACGCTCCGTCGCATCTCCCGGGACTGCGCACGGTCGAGCGCGTGTTTCAGGGCCTGGTGCCCCTGCTTCGGCGCAGGATCGCGGTGCTGGGGCGGAAGCCGAACGCCGCTACCTGATCCGCTCCGCGGTGAAGGGGAACGGCCAGGAGTCGGGTGTGCTTTCGACCAACCGCACGGTTGAGCCGGGGAGAGGGTCTCCGGTGGGCCAGGCGAATAGGGTGATGGTTCCCGTCATCGCGGTGCCGTTTCGGGTGGCGTTGACACGCAGCACGAATTCCGGTCCTTGCTGGCGTTCTTCCTGACCCTCGCCAACGGGGTTCCACACCCAGTATTCGACGGCACCGATTGGATATTGACCCGCCATGGTCCCTACGTCGAGATCGCCGCGGTGCCCCGTCAAGAAAGTCTCATCGTACCCATTGAACAACGGACCATAGGAAGAGCCGTAGAATGCTGGGAAATAGCCCAGCGCCTGGCGGGTTTCACCGGGCAGAAGTGGGGCGCGTCGTGCGCAGCAATTGTTGATGTCCCACGTGCCGCCCGCGAGCACTCGAAGGCGCAGTATCGATGAGTTGGTCTGCAGTCCTTCGTCGACGGAGATCATCGCTGAGCCGGGATTGGCCACAGCGTCCGCGAGGAGGACGGTGAGGGGAAGGGATGCGTCCGACCCCAACCCGTCGGCATCGGTGATGCTCGTGAGCCGCCAATAGGGGATACCCTTACTGCCCTTGACCTGCACGGTATCGCTGGCGAGTACCTGCGAGCCGTCAGCAGACAGAAGCGTGACGGTAACGGTATAGTCCTGGTCCGGCGGGTCATAGCGGTGCATGCCGCCCATGGTGCCGACGTTCTCGCTGGTCGTCCCATCGCCCCACTCCCACCGAATACGGAATCCCTCGGTCGGGGGGCTGGGTACGTCCGCCCAGAAGGTCACGGTCGAATCGTTCCCAATGAAGGCCGTGTCGGGTGTCGCCTTGAACGGGGCACGGACGACATCGATGGGCTCGGGGGCCAGTTGCTTGACCAACGGGAGGAGATGTTTGTTCAGGCTGACGATGCTTCGCACAAGGGACTGGGTCGGGTCCATGAAACCGAGATTGACACCCACACCTGGGAGTCCCTCGAAGGTGACGAAGTCGAGCGTCTGATTCGTTCCGAGGTGATGCGTCGACACAGGCGCGGGTCCGGGGGGCGCGCCCGGGTCGACGTCATGGATCGACAGGCCGAATTCCCCACCCGCAACGCGAAGATTGAAGACGTCGCCGCGCATGATGAACGGGCCGCCCGGATGAGTCGTGTAACCCATCCCGGGCACCGCTTCCGTCTCGAAGGTCGGCCTGGCCAGGCCGAAGAGATCCCTCACCTCGTCGTTCATGATCCGGCGCTGGTCGAGCGAGAGTCCCTCGAATTTCTTCAGGGTTTCGATGACCGGAGAGGTCTTGGTGTAGTCGAAGACGAACGACGACATCGGGAGCGCTCCATCGACCGATGTCGTCGGTCCATCGCCCGCCTGCTTCACAAGCACGTTGTCGAAGCCGTTCGCCGAGTGCCCCAACGTTCCGGTGGCGGGTTCGGCCGCCTGGGAGAGGCTCAGCCCCCCGGTGCTGCTGCCGACCGTCGTGGCGAACCACGTTGCGTCCGGCGTGGGACCGGTGGTCGAATTGAAGAGCGCCGCGAATCCGGGCTTGTTCAGCAACGCCAGCGATGCGGTCAGGTTCTGGCTGACGTATTCGTCGCGGGTGGCCTTCGTGAGCCCTGCAAACTTCGAAAACAGCGCCGCCATCTGGCTCGATGTGATCCCGGGCGTGTGAGCGGCGGCCTGCACGGCGGCCAGGATTCCAGCGTCGGCGTAGAAGCCGGGTGTGTCGAGCCCCCTCACGATAGAGGTGGGCGAGACGCCGAGGTTCGACGTCATGACCTGCACGGCCGGAATCGTCGAGCCGAATCCATCGGGCAGCGCGGCCGAGCCATGGTCGACGACCGGCCACCCACTCGTCGACGGATCATAGAGCTGGGCAACCGGCGGCTGCACCATGCTGTGGATCACAGGCATAAGGTGGCCCGTGACGGAACCGAGGCCCTGAGCGCCGGCTGGGGGCGAGGAACTCGCAGGAGCGGGGCCCAACAGCAGGTCCGCTCGCAGATGTGCCGTGACCACGCGAACCGAGGTGTCGGTACGCGACACGGTGGGCAGCACTTCCATGACCCGTCGTGCCGGGTCGTAGTAGACCAGCACCGCGGCCTCGCCCGGCTGTTGTACAATCGGGACTTCCAACTCCATCCACTCGCCACCCCGCGGCGCGTCGGTAGTGATCTCGAGGAGCGGGCCGCCCACGCGATAGCCAGCGGGCATCGACGGTGGTTGTGCATTGGGCGCGAGGCGCAGCCTCATGTCGACGGACGCCGGGAAGGTACCCGGCGGAACGTCCAGTCTCAGCCCCTCGTAGGGGTGACCAGCCGTGGAGATCGTGACCACTCCGCCAGTGGGTGGAACCACCTCGGCGGTGATCTCGGTGCCCGGAATGATGGTGGCTTCGATCGAGGCCGGTGAGAGCGAGCCGACCGCCGCCGCGACGCGCTGGGGCCCCGTGTTGCCCATCGTCCAACTCGCCACTCTCGCAACACCCGATGCATCGGTCGTCTGAGTGCCCCCCTGCAGCGTTCCACCCCCATCCGTGACGCTGAACCGCACGGTGGCACCCCGGAACGGGCGCCCATCTTGATCAAGCACGACGACGGCGGGCGAAACGGGCGCCGGCTCGCCGGCGGGCACCGACTGTCCGTCCCCCGCGAGAACCGCGACCGACGCCGCCGAGGCGGTCGCCGGAGGGACGGGCGACGCGCTGTCGCCGCAGGCAGTTCCAGCAATGATCAGCACCAGAAATGGAAAAGCTGTTCGCATCCGCACTATCGCTGTTCCTTGTCGACAAGGGGTCGTTCCATAGAACACGCGCATTCGACCGGCCCGGGGGATCACGGCCCCGAAACTCCCCGCGATGGAGATGACCTACTCCCGCGCGGGATGACATCGGCGCCAGACGCGGGTAGCGTATCGGAATGTTCGAACGCCCTGAGCCTCCGCCTCCTCGTGCCCCCCACACTCTATCCACCACCGAGTGGCGAGCCCGCGCACGGGTTCACCTCGAGCGGGTGCAGAAGTGGACGACGCCTCGGAGGAAGCGGCGTTCCCGTCAGGAGTCCCACCCGGTGTACGATTTTCTCTTTCAGTACTACAGCTACTCAGCTGGAAAACTGGAGGCGTGGCACCCCGCACCGAACGAGGTCCTGCTCGACACACCCGACGCGCGCGAGCGCTTCATCGGGCCCGAGTATCGTGCCCTCGATGGTGTGATTGTGCGGGACCCGAGCGCGCTCACCGCCAAGGGGCGCCGGCGGCTCGACGAGGTGCTCCACGTGTTGACCGCCACGCGAGACAAGCCGGCCAACTTCGGCTGCTACGGGGTGCACGAGTGGGCCATGGTCTTCGGGGGTCACGACGTGCGCCACGCCGAGATCGCCCCGCTGCGCCTGCCCCAGGATCAAATCGACGCCTTCGTGCAGAGTCGCCCCGTCGCGTGCAGCCACTTCGACGCCTTCCGCTTCTTCGCGCCCGATGCGAAGCCGATGAACCGCGTTTCGCTCGAGTGGGCGACCCGCCACGACATGGAGCAGCCCGGGTGCATCCACGCCAACATGGACCTCTATCGGTGGGCCTACACGTCCATGCCGTGGATCGGGAGCGATCTGCTCTGGGACTGCTTCGAGCTCGCGATCGACCTGCGGGTCCTCGATATGGAGGCCAGTCCCTACGACCTCCGGGCCCTGGGCTTCGACCCGGTTCGGATCGAGACCCCCGACGGGCGGGACGAATACCAGCGCCGTCAGCGGGCCCTGAGCGCGCGCGGCGGTGTGCTGCGAGACCGTCTGATCGATGGGGTGCGGGCGATTCGGTCCAGCGGCGCCGACGTGATCTAGCCCGGGTTACGGCTGGACCTCCCCGCGTGGCTTGACACTCCGAAAAAGCACGCGTTCTTCCGTACCATGCTAAAGTACCCCACCGACCTCCGACCGAAGTTCTTCGACGTCCTGCGTGAGCGCCCCTCGCGCGAAACCATCACCAAAGATGTGCTCGCCGGAGTGGTTGTGGGGATCGTCGCGCTTCCCCTCGCCATCGCCTTCGGAATCGCGTCGGGAGTTCGGCCGGAGCAGGGGCTCTACACCGCGATCGTGGCGGGCTTTCTCATCGCCCTGCTGTCGGGCAGCCGGGTGCAGATCGGGGGACCCACCGGCGCATTCGTCGTCCTCGTGGGCTCGGTGGTGGCCGAGTTCGGATACGAGGGGCTGGCGGTCGCGACCCTGATGGCCGGCGTGTTCCTCATCGCGATGGGGTTGGCGCGAATGGGGGCGGTGATCCGGTTCGTGCCGTACCCCGTCACCATTGGATTCACGACCGGCATCGCGTTGCTGATCGGGGTAGGGCAGTTCCACGACGCCCTCGGTCTCGCGCCTTCGGGCGGGAGCGCGGAGTTCATTCCCCGGATTCTGTCGGTCTGGAGAGGGCTCGGGGCCACCGATCCGGTCACGGCGGGACTCTGTGCGGGCTCGGTCGCCGTCGTCACGCTCTGGCCTCGGGTGTCCCGTCGGGTGCCGGGACCCCTCGTCGCCCTGGTCCTCGGCACCGTCGTGGTGTGGGTCTTCAAGCTCGATGTCGCAACGGTCGGGAGCCGCTTCGGAGGGGTGCCGACCGGGCTCCCTCGGTTCACCCCCCCGCACATCGACCTGGCCCGAGTCCCCGATCTGGTCTCCCCAGCGGTCTCGATCGCGCTGCTCGGCGGGATCGAGTCGCTGCTCAGTGCGGTCGTCGCCGACGGCATGACCGGACGAAGACATCGGGCGAACGCCGAGTTGGTCGCGCAGGGCCTTGCGAACATCGCGACGCCGTTCTTCGGCGGCATCCCGGCGACGGGCGCCATCGCCCGCACGGCGACGAACGTCAAGAACGGTGGGCGCACGCCCATCTCGGGAATGGTGCACGCCGTGACCCTCCTGGCCATTGTGGCGTTTCTGGGCCGACTGGTGGGGCTCGTACCCATGGCGGCGCTCGCAGGGATCCTACTGGTCGTCGCCTACCACATGAGTGAGTGGCGGGTCTTCGCGGGACTTCTCCGGGGACCACGGAGCGACGTGCTCGTTCTGTGGACGACCTTCGCACTCACGGTGCTCGTCGATCTCGCGGTCGCCATTCAGGTGGGCGTTGTTCTGGCCGCCCTCCTGTTCATGCGACGCATGGCCGAGGTGACCCAGATCCGGTCGCTCCGCGATGGGGGAGAGGGCTCGGAGCGTGCCGGCTTCGATCTCGAAGACCCCGACGTGGTTCTACCCCCCCGGGCCGAAGTCTTCGAGATCGCCGGATCGTTCTTTTTCGGCGCCGCGCAGCGATTCAGTGAAGCCCTGGGCGAGATCCAGGAACGACCCAGCGTGGTGATCCTGCGCATGCGAGACGTGTTCGCGATCGACGCGACGGGGCTCCATGCCCTCGACGAGGTTCACGGGCGGCTCAAGCGACAGGGAATCCCTCTGCTTCTATCGGGGGTTCGGGCACAGCCGTTGATGGCCCTGACCACCTCGGGAGGGCTGGAGCGCCTGGACGAATCCAACGTGCTCGGCTCGTTTCGCGACGCCGTCGCACGGGCATGGCTTCTGACGGAAGGGCATGCCGCGCCCCCTCCCGGCGGCACAGCCGGCACACCCGACGTCTGAGCGAGCCCCGCGTGCGTTGAGCTGCGCTCTGATACCCCGCTAGCTTACTGGAATGCGGCCCCCTACCGACGACCCTTCGATCGGCGCCCGTCACGCGGCGCACGAGGCCCGGGCATGGACCCTGGTGTTCGCCGCATGGGTGATCGCAAGCGGCTCGACGCTCGGCGCGCTCTTTTTCGGCGAGATCATGAAGCTGCCCCCGTGCTCGCTGTGTTGGTACCAGCGCATCTTCATGTTTCCGCTGACGCTCGTCCTGCCGTTCGGGCTCTTTCCGTTCGACCTCAAGATCGTGCGATCGGTGCTTCCGCTCGTGGGGATCGGCGGTACGCTGGCCCTCTTCCACGTTCTCCTCGTCGAGGGCATCGTGCCCGAGCGCATCGCACCATGCCGACAAGGCGTGCCGTGCTCGGAGACGGTGATCGAGTGGTTCGGCTTCGTGACGATTCCCCTGCTGTCGCTCGCGGCCTTCGCGACGATCGCAACCTTGCTGATTGTGGCTTTGCACAGGAGTTCCAGATGAACCAGAAGGCCCTTTTCATCGGTGCGGCAGTAGCGTTGGTCGTCGTCTTCGTCGGAGGATCGATGGTGTTCAAGGCGTCGCAATCCGGCCCGGGGGCCATCGCGGGGACGACGATGGCCACCCTCGACCGAGACCATGCCCCGTCGGTCGGACCGGCCGATGCGCCCGTCGTCATCGTCGAATTTATCGATCCCGCCTGCGAAACCTGCGCGATCTTCTATCCGGCTGTGAAGGAGATGATGGCCGCCAATCCGGGCCAGATCCGGCTCGTGCTGCGGTGGGCGCCGTTCCACGACGGGTCGAGAGAGGTCGTGGCGCTCCTGGAGGCCGCCCGCAAACAAGACAAGCTCTGGCCCGCGCTCGAAACGCTCCTGGCTTCACAGCCGGCTTGGACGGTCAATCACACGGCTCAGGTCAGCGCCGCCTGGCACATGCTCGCCGAACTCGGCCTGGACCAGGGCCAGATCGAGGCCGACATGGTCGCAGCCGACGTCAACCAGAATATCGCGCAGGATGTCGCAGACGCCGCCGCATTGAATGTCACGATGACCCCCGAGTATTTCGTCAACGGCAAGCCCCTACCCAGTTTCGGCTACGAGCAGCTCAAGCAGCTGGTCGACGAGGCGTTGCTGGCGACGGCTCGGTGAGCTCCCGACGGGGAGCAGGCTCTCGTCAGAGACCTCCGGGCCGGTAACGACGAACGGCATCCGCCTCGATCGCTTCGAGCGTGAAGGCCACCGCCTTCATCCGGTTCTCACCAAACATCTCCGCCTGGTCGTAGTAGAGCGGCGAGCCGGGCCGGTTGGAGTTTCCGTAGAGGAGCACGGAATACGCACGAGGAGTGTCGGCAAACTCGACGGCGACCACCCATCCGTCGCCACGGTAGCCGGCGTACTTCCCGTCGGTGTCGTCCTGGAACCCGACGACACGAAAACACCCGAGCGCGCTCGCGCACCCGCCCACGGGCAGGTCGATATCGCTCGAGTCCGGTCGAATGCGATGCACATCGCCCCATGAGACGTCCCATGTGCCCCAACGGCTCTCCGCCGCCCGCATGGCCTCGGCGAATGCCGCGAGCGCCTCGTCTTCCATCGCCACTCCCCGAGGCGTGGTCATGGGCGCGCGGTCCGACCAGGGCACATCGTACCGCAGGGAATCGGGGACTGCGGAGCGGTAGGCGTTGACCCAGAGCTCGAACAGGACGCCGCCCCGCGCGGCGCGGGCCGCAGTGTTGTCCCAGGCGGCGAGAGCCGCGATCGCCCGACGGCTCTCGTCATCACCGGGTCCCCGTCGACGCAGGATATCGACGAGATCATCCTTCATGCGATCGGCGATCGTCATCCCCATCGAGTGTTTCAGCTCGACGAGTTCTTCGAGGGTGTAGCGCTGGTCGGAGTCGATCAACTCGAGGGAATTCTGGGTTCGGAATCCGAGCCGGGGATCGGGGAAGTTGTCCGGGTAGTCCCCTCGAGGCAGGACGGCCCTTAGGTTGGTGTAATACGGCGGATCATTCGAATTCTGCACGTACCCGCCGGGAGGATTGGTCAACTGCGGAAGAGATTCGTACGGAACCAGCTCGATCCATACATCTTCGGTTTCCGTCGCGAGCACCGGGTAGTCCGACGGCGGGTGGGGGAGCGCCGGAATCGCGGCATTCCAGATCAGGTGCACGATCCCGTCGGCATCCGCATAGGTGAGGTTCGACGACACCTTCGCCCGAATCTCCATGGCGGCCGTCCACGATGCGAAGTCCGACGCCTGCATCATGCGCAGCCATTGTTCGCCCACCCGGTACTGCGAGAGGCGATGTGCCTTCACGATGTAGATCGTGTCTTCGACCTCGTGAACCACGGGACCGAGGGGGGTGAACGCCATCTCCCGGGTCGCGCGACCCACCGATCCGTCGGCACGCGTGAACTCGGCCGTCACCTCGCGGCGCTCGATCCCGATCCGCCCGCCGTCGAAACGGTAGGACTCCGGGTCTTCGGGGTCGCGCAGTAACGCGTAGAACTGCTCGAGTCGGGGACCGTTGTTCGTCGTGGCCCACCCCAGTCGGCGGTTGAAGCCACCGATCGTGGTGAAGGGCCCGCCGAGCCGAAAGTCGCCGTAGAAATCGAGGACTCCAGGCACGCGCACATGGGCCTCGTAGTAGCCCGCGGTCCACGAGAGGTGCGGGTTCCGGAGCAACAGCGCATGGCCCGACGTGCTCCGTTCGGGGGCGAGTGCCCACGCATTCGAGCCGTCTTCCGGGTCTGGCTCGATCGGAGGCTCCCGTCGGCGGAGCCGGTCGAAATCCGTGACCGCACCCTCGTCCCAGACGGCGATGTCGCGGGCGGCCACGTCCTGGGGCGTGAACTCGGGGCGGACCCACGCCGGGAGCGAATCCCGGTGCGTGCCGATGTAGTCGTTCAGGCCCGCCGCGAAGCCCCCGTAGACGTCGCGAACGTCTCCCGGGAGCAGGTGCCACGTCTCCTCGGCCCGCTCATGGGCCAGCCGACCTGCAAAATCGCCGTCGAGTGCGTCGGCTCCCGCCGCGAGCGACCAGCGGCCGTTCGCCCGGAGGAGCGCCTCCGGAACGTCGGCCCGGTAGTCTTCCATCATCACCCACGCCAGCCCGTACCCCATCGCCTCGAGGTCGTCGGCAAGCACGTGGGGCACACCGAAACTCGTGCGCACGACCTCGACGCGGTCGGGCAGGGGAGGGGGCGCGGGCGATTGGGCGACCAGCGGGAGGGCGAGCGAAACCCCGAGAAGAACCACGAACGACCCGGCGAGGTGAAGAACGCGCGGAACGACCCGCGGGCGGAGGGAGAACGGATGGCCGGCGGAGATCACCGGCCCCCACCCGTGCCGTCGCGAACATAGCGCTCGAGCTCCAGCTGGCCTCGTTGTACCGTCTCGATGATGAGGCGATTCGGGTTTCCTCTCCGACAGGTGAAACGTCCGTCGAGCTTCGTGTCGTCATCCTTCAACTCGGCCTTCACCTCACACTCGAGCAACCCCTGGCCCCACTCGACGGTGATCTTCTTTCCGTCGACTTCGGTGACCCGAAAGGGATAGCCGTAGGCGTTGTTGGTCATGATCAGGCTCTGTCTCGCCCATTCCGTGTAGCGCTGCCAGCCCTCCATCTGTCCGCCCGTGTCCTGGAACGACAGAACCCAGAACTCGTCGTTGCGCGTCGCCGGAATGCTGCCCTGGGTGCGGCGGGTGTCGGCCGGGTCGAGCACCGTTTCGGTCCTCGATCGCACACGGCCACCCCAGTTGCCCAGCAGTTCGTCCATGACCTGGGCCTGGAGGTCGGACGTGCCCATCGACAGAAGGAACGCGGCGGCAAGAAAAGAGCGTGTGTGGCAGCGCATCGAAGTCGGGGGAAGCGAGTCGAGGTCGGGGGAGTGCATCGAAGTCGGGGGAAGCAAGTCGAAGTCGGGGGAGTGCGTCGAAGTCGGGGGAAGCGAGTCGAAGTCGGGGGAGTGCGTCGGAATCGGCGTACCCACAGCGTGCCCGCACAAGCCCGTTCATGCAACTTCCCATACACGTCGAGTTCGCATCACTTAACATAATATGTATTATGCGACGCTGAAGGGCGCGTTATTCATGGGGGCGGGGGCCCTCTGCCCCAGGAGAGGAGAACGAGGCCAGGAGAGGAGAACGAGGCCAGGAGAGGAGAACGAGGCCAGGAGAGGACGAGGCCGGGAGAGGAGAACGAGGCCAGGAGAGGACGAGAAGTCGTCACTCTGGGCGTGACTGCGGGGCGAACGTACGATTCGGAGGCCATACGACACTGAATCCAACAAGCGGCCGACCGCCCGAACTGCAATCGAAGGATTTCCGCGCCATAGCGCAGAAAATGCTACAATCACGCCGAAAGGCGTGTCAGTGTGCTGGGTTGACGTTCCCCGCCCGTCCAGCGCGCCGCCGAGCTACGATCCTGGCCGAGCCACGATCCTGCGCCGAGCTGACGATCCTGGCCGGAGCTTCGATCCTGCGCCGAGCTTCGATCCTGGCCGGAGCTTCGATCCTGGCCGAGCTACGATCGTCGCAGCAAACCCCTATGCGGGATCAGCTTCCCGCGCCCGGCCCCTTCCAGGATCAGCGCGAACGCGCCCGGGCACGAGCTTCACCAAGACGCATCTCGTAGATGCCCTTCTGCTCGACCGAGAATTCACCCTCGTCGAGAAGGCGCTGGAAGAGTTCCGCAGCCCCCGCGAAGTTGCCCATCTTCATTCGCAGTCGCGCCGCGTCTTCCCAGGCGCCGTAACGCTGGAACGAAAGTTCGGCCGTGTCTGCGATGCGCAGATACAGAGCCTCGGCCTCGGCACCACGATCCTGTGCCTCGAGCGCGCGGGCCCGGAGCGTGGCGAGCTGAACACCGAGCGGCTCCCGCATCGATACGTTGGAGCCCTCCAGTGTGGCCATCGCCTGGCCGGCCTGCCCGCCGTCGAGATAGAGCTGCGCCAGAAGCAGCCGCGCCTCTGCCGAATACGGGGTGCCCGCGAACCGCTCGAGGTACTGCTCGAGAGAGATTTTCGAGGCTTCGGGATCGCTGACCCCCACCGCCTGCGAGATCCGCTCGAGTTCCGTGACCGCCACTTCTGCCTGACCCTGCCTCCAGTTGACATAATACAGGGTGCCGAGAAGAACGACGGCGAGGGCGATCCCAAAGAGGATCAGTACCTGGCTGTTGCCTTTGGCCCAGCCGAGGAACTCGAGGGTACGGGCGACGAAAACGTCGTCCGCATCGGCGGGCTTCGACTCGCCCTGGCGGCTACGCGATGAGCCGGGATGGCGCTGAGCCATACGGAATCGGGAGGTGCGGGTGTGAAGGAGAGGCCGGAATCCCTGGCCTGGAGCAGAAAAAGCTACCGTGCGGCCACACACGGGTCAACGCTGGCAGCGGCCGCTGCCGCACTCCCCTTCCCCGGGGACCCCGCAAACGGGCGCACCAGGTGTCGGCGAGCCCGTCGCGCGTCGGCGCGAGCGCGTGGGGTTTCCGTGGGACGGATCACACGGTGTGCCCCACATCTCGGCGGCGGAGGGCCGGATGGAGAGCCAGCGCCGTCGCGAGCAGAAAGAGTGGCACCGACGCCACCGCGCCTTCCCGCACGCCGATGTGGTCACCCAGAAGCCCACTCAGCGGCAACAACAGGGATCCGGTGCCCCAGGCCAACCCCATGGCGATGCCGGATCCGACCGCGGCACCATCGGGAACGAGCTCCTGCGCGAGAATCACCAACGGCGGAAGCATGGCCATGTTCGTGAAGCCGGCGACGGCGGCCGCCGACAGCCCGAGTGGCGACCCGGCCCCGGCCGCGAGGGCGAGCGCATGTGCGGGGAGCGCGATGATCGAGAGGGCGACGAGAAGCCGAACGCGGTCGACCCGGTCCGTCAGGAGTCCCCCGGCCAGCGTCCCGAGCGCCTGGGCCCCCAGATACACGCTGAGCAGCGCCGCGCCCACGGCCTCCGACCGACCGTCGTGCGCGGCGATGAGCGGCATGAAGGTGACGAAGACCCGCTGCTCGACGGCCGTGACTGCTGAAATCCCGAACACCAGTCCCAGCGGCCCCGCCAGGAGCCGAGCCACGGTCTTCGGTCCGGGAGGAGGCCGATGTTTCGCCTGGCTCGCGCCCGCGGGAAGCGCTCGCCACAACACGGGAGCCAGCAGAAGCACCGGCACCATGGCCCAGGCCAGGCCGTGAAGCCCGAACCGCCCGACCAGGCCGACCGCGATCAAGGGTCCGACCGTGAATCCCAGTGCGCCGCCGAACGAGAACACCGAAAACCGCAGGCCACTCCCCCTGCCCTCCCCCACACGCGCCGCGAACGAGGCGCCGGGGGGGTGAAACAGGGCACTCCCCAGCCCACCCAACACGAGCAGCACGAGAAGGAGCGGCAGGTCGGGAGCCCACCCCAGCAGCGAGAGGAAGATGCCCGACATCAACGGACCCGCGACCACGAAGGTGCGCGGCCCGACCCGATCCGCCACAAATCCGGCCACCGGCTGAAGCAGCGACTGCGACACCGAAAAGGTCATGGTCAGCGTCGCCGCGAGAGCCACCGACAGCCCGAGATTGCCCATGATTCGAGGCAACAGCGGTGGCAGAAAGGCCGCGTAGGCGTCGTTGGCCGCGTGGGCCACGGCGACCCAGGCGGCGAGGGCGACGGCGGAGCGGGACCCGGAGCCCGACGACCGGCCCGAATCACGTCGAAAAGGCGTCAAAGCGGGGGTGGGTGAAGGCGAGGGGCGACGGAGCGACCGACAACGGTATCCCAAGCGCCTCGTCGCGGCCACGTACCCTGGCGTCGGCATAGGCTCCCCTCCATCATCTTCACACATCGCCTTGAAGATCGTTCCCGATCCCGACCCGACCATGATGCTTCGTCCGCACCACGTTCCGCTGGTCCTCCTCCCCCTCGCGGTCGCCGCCGTGACGGGCTGCGAGCCCTCCGCCGCGCCCGCCTCGAGCGCCGATGGCGCAGCCCCCATGGAGGTGCCGCTGTTCCCGTCGGCAAACCGTCCCGACGTGCGCGGGACGCACGGGGCCGGGGTGTCGGATCATCCCCTCGCCGCGGCGGCGGCCCACGCCGTGCTCGTCGACGGCGGAAACGCGATGGACGCCGCCA
>CBDUEZ010000047.1:0-18340 GCA_965366355.1 uncultured bacterium | reverse complement strand
CTGACGCGCACGCTGGAACGAGCGGTGGTCGAGGGCGTGAGTGCCCCCTCAATCGCCCCCTGAGCCCGCGGTGGCGGACGACAGTCCCTGCCACACCCGATCTTCGACCTTGTCGACGAACAGTTGCATGTGCGGGAACGGAATCTGGATCTTGGCCTGATCCAGAGCCGTCTTCGCGGCCTCCAGCACGCTGGCATACACCGGCCGCCTCTGATCACCGTCGTCGATCCACACCCGCACGGCGAGATTGACGCTCGAATCGCCGAGCGCCGACACAACCACATCGGCGGCGCGCTCGTCGCACTGCCCCGGGATCGGAGCAATCGCGTTCAGGAGCACGCGGCGTGCTTCGGCGATGTCTTCCTTGTAGGCGATGCCCACCGGGATATCGATCCGCATCACCCCGTGTTTGCTGTAGTTCTCGAGCGTCACATCGATGATCCGCTTGTTGGGGAGTACCACGAAGGTGTTGCGAGTCGTACGAATTCGCGTGCTGCGCAGGGTGATCTCCGACACCCGCCCGTAGGCACCCTCGGTCTCGATCCAGTCGCCCACGAGAAAGGGTTTGTCCCAGAAGATCAGAATCCCGGCGATGACGTTGGCAATGGAGTCTTGAGCGGCGAAGCCGAGGGCGATGCCGGCGACGCCGAGCCCCGCGAGGGCGGCACCGACGTTGATGCCGAGCTGGTCGGCGGCCATCACGACCCCGACGAGCATGAGGCCCGATCGAAAGAACTTCTCGATCAGGAGGTCTCGCAGGGCCTCCTGTATGCCTGCCTTCTTGAAGGCGCCCTCGAGCGGCCGCCGCACGATGCGAAAGGCGAGGACGAAGACCATGAAGACGAGAACCGCGGCCACCACCTTCGGCACGTACTCGACGACTCGGGTGGCCAGGGCCTGCGCGTCCAGCAACTGAAAGAGGTCGTTCATAGGGAACTCGCCGCGGGGGGCTCGGAGGGGGGGCAGATCGGTTTGAGTGCCCTACGTCGGGTAGCTCGCCGGCCCCGTTTCGGCAACCGGGTCGAGCCATGTGTCCCTCTCCTTTCACCTTGCGTAGGTTGCGGAGAATGATCGCCCACGCGGCCCCCCACCCGGAGACACGCTCGTGATCCAAGCCATTCTTTTCGACCCCTCGAGTGGGCAGCTTCGACACGGTGGAGACGAGCTCATCGCAGCCTGGGAAACGTCGCCCGAATCCTCCATCTGGGTCGTGCTCGAGAACGAATCCGTCAGGGCGGAATCGGAACTCCTGTCCGCGCGGTTCGGGATCCACAGGCTGGCCATCGCCGACGCCTTCCGGGACCGGCATCCCCCCAAGATCGAGATGTTCGCCGACAACACGTTCATTCTCGTAAAGGGGCTCGATGCCGATCCGCGTTCGCTGGCCCTCGATACGATTCAGCTGTCGTTGTTTCTCGGCGAGCGATTTCTGGTCATTCGGAGCTCGGCCCATTCACTCAGCACCGCAAAGGTGATGTCGGAGCTGATCTCCGGCGCGATCCCACCCGACTTCGTCGGGGCCGATATTGCCCTGCGCGTCTGCCGGGCGGTGGCCGATCGATTCCTCCCGTTGCTGTTCGCCGTCGAAAAGCGGCTGGAACAGATGGAAGACGAGCTACTGCACTCGTCGAGCGACGACCTCCTCACGGAGCTGGTGCGCCAGAAGGGCGAACTGAAGCGCCTCCTGCGAACCCTCCAGTACCACGCGCAGGTCTTTGCGTCGGCGAAGTCGAACATGCCGCGTGAGCTCGCCGGCCACGAGCACGAACTCTTCGACGTCCAGGAGCAATTCGATCGCCTGTTGAGTCTCGCGCGGTTGTACTACGAACTCACCGACGACCTGGTGACCGGGTACCTATCGCTGTCTGCCCATCGGCTCAACCAGATCATGCAGACGCTTACCATCGTCACGGTGATCTTCGTCCCGATCACCTTCATGGCCGGCGTCTACGGAATGAACTTCGAGTTCATGCCGGAACTCGGATTTCGGGGGGCGTACTTCATCTTGCTGACCGCGATGCTGCTGGTGGTCGCCGGTGTGCTGGCCGCCCTCTACAGGCGAGGCTGGCTCGGCAGTCGCAGAGGGACGGGCCCCTCCGGCTCCGATCGAGCGGGCCCCTAACCCCGCAACGCCTCGGTGGGGTGCACCCGCGCCGCGCGCCGGGCCGGCACGAAGATCGCGACCGTGGCCACCGCCAGGAGCACGAGAGGCATCACGACGAAGGTGATCGGGTCCAGCGGCTGAATGCCGAACAGGATCGAGCGAAGCACGCGCACCGTGGCCGCCGCCACCCCGAGTCCGACGGTGATGCCCAGGACGGTCGGCGCCAATCCCTGCCCGAGGATCAGTCGCACGATGCCCCGATTGTCAGCCCCGAGTGCGACCCGCAGTCCGATTTCGCGGGTGCGCTGGGTCACCGTATAGGCGATCACGCCGTACAGGCCCACCGCTGCCAACACCATCGCGAGCAGAGCGAAGGTGCCGATCAGCGTCAGATAGAACCGCGTGGGGGCGATCTGGCCCCCGACGGCCTCTTCGATTCGATCGAGCCCGTACATCGGAACGTCCGGATCGATCTGGGCGAGGACCTGCGCGATCTGGGCCCTCGACAACCCGGGCTCGCCGGTCGCGACACTCACGGTGAAGAACGACGCAATCAACTGCTCGTGGGGAATGTAGAGTTCGGGTTCGATCTGCCATCCGGGGCCGTTCGTCGACACGTCTTCGACGACGCCGACGATGCGGCCCGGCTCCCGGTCATACCCGAAGTCCAGGCTCATACTCAACTCTTCTCCGATCGGATCCTGACCATCGGCGAAGTAGCGGTCGACGAACGTCTGATTCACCACATACGCGGTCGGCTCACCACGACGGTCCGATTCGTCGAAGAGGCGGCCCTGGGCGGCGACGAAGCCGTAGACGCTCCAGTGCCCGGGCGTTGCGACCCGCACGGCCGCACTGGGCCCCTCTCCGGCGGGCGGATCGGGACGACGGAGGAACCGAGGGCTGCCTCCGATGCTGAAGCTACTCAGCGGGGCTCCCACGGCGACCGAGACCCCACCAACCCCGGGGAGTACACCGAGGCCGGCTTCGAGCCCGTCGACGAACTGAATGACCTGTTCAGCCGCTTCGTAGCCGTTGTCGGGGAGCGACACATTGAATCGGGTGATCCCCTCCGTCTCGAACCCGAGATCGACGGCGGTCATGGCTCCGAAAGTTCGCAGGAGCAGGCCCGCACCCACGAGGAGCACGACCGACAGCGCGACCTCGGCGGCCAGCAGTAGACTGCGGCCACGCCCCCCCGCGATCCCGCCTCGCCCGCTGCTCCGCACCTCCGCCCCGAGTCCCTCCCCTCTCGCCGCCCTCAGACCGGGAATCAGGCTGAATGCCAACGTCGAGAAAACGACGAGGGCCGCGCTGAAGCTCAAGACCAGGGGGTTGAGGGCGATGGCGTCGATTCGTGGGATCGAGCCATCCGACAGAAGCGGCAGCATGCGAATGGCACCCCATCCGAGTCCGACCCCGATCACACCTCCCGCAATCGCGAGGAGCGCACCCTCGGCGATCACCGAGCCCGTGAGCCGGGCCTTCGAGGCGCCCAGCGCCCCCCGCACGGCGAACTCACCCGTTCGGGACGCTCCACGCGCCAGAAGCAGATGTGCCACATTCGCGCAGGCGATCAACAAGACCAGGCCGACCGCGCCGAGAATGACCCAGAGCGGACCGCGAACGTCGCCGACCAGTTCGCCGTGCATCGACGCGGCCGAGAACCCCCGCCCCGTCTGGGTGTTGGGCGACACGTCGACGAGGCGGGTGGCCAGGGCGTCCAGCTCCGCCTGGGCCCGGTCGAGGCTGACGCCCGGCGCGAGCCGGGCGACCACTCTGAAGATCGAGCACCCCCACCAGCAGTCTTCTTCGACCCTGCCCCCGGGGACCCAGAACTCCGCCGTCTCCGGATACGCCCACTCGTTCGGGGCCACACCCACCACCTCGTAGGCCACATTGTCGAGGGTCACCGTGCTGCCCAGGACGTCGGGATCGGCGCTGAGTCGGGTCGTCCAGAAACGATGGGCCAGCACGACGACCGCGCGGTCCGGGTCGACCGCCTCTTCGGCCAGAAGATCCCGGCCCAGGGCGGGCGTGACGCCGAAGGTTTCGAACAGGCCGCGCGTGACCTGGCTTCCGACCACCGTCTCGGCCGGTCCGAGCCCGGTCAGGGTGAACCGACTCCCTCGAAAGGCCGCAACCGACGAAAACGCGGAAAGTTCATCCATCGCCTCCGCCTCAGGATGCGCCAGGCTCTGGAGGATTCCGAACGCGTCGGTCTCGACCGAGCCCACGAGCACGAGTCGATCCGGCTCGAAGAAGGGCAACGGCCGCAGCAGGACGCCGTCGATCACACTGAAGATCGCGGTGTTGGCGCCGATGCCGAGGGCGATCGTCAGGATCGCCACGGCGGCGTATCCCTTTCGCCTGAACAGGGCGCGCGCCGCAAACCTGACTTCCTGGATCACCGCCTCCATCGTCCACCTCCCGTGCCCCGTGATCGTGCGATGGCCCCACCGTCTGTGAGGCATCCCCTCGCGTCGAACTCGCCTTCGCCTGAAGCGCTCCTGCAATCCGGAGAGCGCGAGCCGCCCCACGATCTTGAATGCGGCGGCTCCCGGTCGAGACAGGGACCGATGCAGGTCGTCTTCCATCTCGGCCCCGAATTCCTGGCGGAACCACGAGGGAAAGAGTCGCAACGCGACTCGCCCCAGGCGCATCCCGCGGGGTCGGCTCAACTGCCCGGCTCGTGGCGCAGGCCGCGCGGCGCGCTTTCTGCCAGGTCGATCATCGCCCGCATGCGATGCAACTGGGCACGAAGGGCCTCGGCGCCGGTCTCGGTCAGGCCGTAGTACCGCCGGGGTCGCCCACGAGTCGAGGTCTCGGCGTCGTCGGGCGCGGGCGCTTCGCTCACCCATTCCCGCTCCATCAGGCGTGCCAGAGTGCGGTACATCGACCCGATGTCGGGCGTGAGCTCACCCTCCGACCTCGCTTCGATCTCCTGCATCAGGGCGTAGCCGTAGGAGGCTCCGCCCTTCAGGGCGATCAGCACATGGGTCTCGACGGGTGTGGGACGCTCGGCCATGGGATCTCGATTACAGGCGTGACGCATATATGTCGTGATGCATACTAATGCGCGCCGCTGTCCCTGGGAAGGCTCTTCGAAGAGGCTGGGCGTCGGGGGCTCAGCCGGAGGTGCCGCGAGCCTGTTCCGCCGCGAGTTCGATCCAGTTCGGGAGAAACCGGTCGCTGAACCCGGGTAGCCAGTCGTGCGTCGCGAAGCGATCGCGAAAGGCGAACAGGGGGTCGGGGCCGGGAAAGTCGGGTGGGGCGCCGTGGTCGACCAGGCGATGCACGCGCACACCAACCACGCCGAGCCCGTGGGCCACGGCGTGCTCGATCGCCAACCGCACGGGAGCGCGATAGGCCGTCTCGGCCCCGATCAAGACCAGAACGGCGTCGGCACCCTCCATCTGCTCCCGTACCCATGCCTCGACGCCGGCAGGCCCCCGACTCTGCACCGCCGCCCACGACCAGTCGTCGCAGAACCCGCTCGAGGTGCGGTCCGGACCATCCCAGCGCTGGCGCAGGAGCGCCGCACGCTCGCTGTCGGCGTCGCGATCGAAGGCGAAGTGGACTTTCATTGCGCCCCCGGTCCGGCCACGAGTCGCGCGATGTATACATCCGCCGACCAACACCAGATGCGACCGAGGTCGGTCACCGCGCAGCCTCCCCGCCCGAACGACGACATCTGGGTGACGGCCTCCCCCCCCAGGTCGAGGTGCGGGAGGGCGAAGGCCCAGGCCTCGGTGCAGTCGTAGCCCCCCGCCGCCGCCCGACAGTGAAGCCCGCCACCGAAAAAGGCGGGATCGAGCGGCGTGGTCGTGTAGCTGCTCACTCCCGCCACCTCAGTGGGCATCAGCACGTCGAGAACCTCCATCGGCACGTCACCCGTCAGGTCGGGCCAGCAGACGACCCCCGCGTCGAGCTGCGCGCACAGGGTCGTCGCAGAGGTCGCAGGGCCCGGCAGGGGCACCTCGACCGGCGACACGCCCGAGTAGGCCAGCCAACTCCCCCGCCCTTCGGGACTGGCGCCCCAGATGAACACACGTCCGTCGGCCGTGCGCCCCCCCACGGAACTCGCACCCGCCCACGCCTCGCCGATGCTCAGCTCGACGAATCGCTCGTCGGTATCGACGGCCACCGGCGCATCCGAGCCCGACCGAAGGCCGTTGCCGATTTCGCCCTGGCTTCCTCCCCCCCAGCAGAACGCGCGACCCGAGCCGACTTCCAGACCGCAGGCGAAGCTCCCGCCCGCCTCGATCGCAGAGAAGCGGAGACCGCCGGAGACGGGTCCGGGGAGTGACACGAACGGGGCTTCCGAACCACTGACCCCGGTCCCGAGGCGCCCCCCGGCATTGAGGCCCCAGCAGTAGGCCGCGCCCGAGGCGCCCAGGCCACACATATGGAGCGATCCGGCCGCCAGATCGGTGAGGGGTTCCGGTGCGCGTGCTCGCAGCGGGACCGCCGAGCGTCCCACGGACCCCGTACCGAGTTCGCCGGCCTCCCCGAGGCCCCAGCAGTACGGATTGCCTCGTTCGTTCAGCGCGCAGATCACGGCGTTCCCCACCACGACCTTGGCGAACCGCCCTCGATCGAACGTCCCGATCAGACGGGCCGTGTCGGCCGACTCGGGGCGCACCCTCACCCGAATCGGCTCTTCGTCGAATCGGGCGTCGGCGTCGCTGTCCTGCACGGCGATCGTGTAGTCGCCCGGTACAACACCCGCGGCGGTGGCGATCCCTGTCTCGTCGCTGGTCAGCGTCGAGGCGCCCGTCGGTCCTGTGACGGCGAAGGTCGTCCCGGGAAGGTCCCACCCCTCGACCTGGGCGAAGACCACGAGGGTGCCGCTCCCCGTGACACCCGTGGGGGCGACATCGATCGAACACGCTGCGACGCTGACCGCGCAGACGGTGGCCAGGGCGCGGACGGCCCGCCGCGACGCGGTTCGCCCCGACACGACCCGCCTCATCCGGCCCGCCCCGAGTCCCATAGGGAGCGGAGGTAGTCGAACGGATAGATGCCGGTGGAGTGTCCGTCGCTCCATTCGAAGCGCAGGGCATAGCGGCCCACGTAGTCGATGCGTAGGGGGTGTACATCGTCGGACACCGAGGCGGGGTCGAGGATGGCTCGCCCCGTCATTTCGTCGATGCAACCCGCGCAGGGGCACGCCAGCCGGAGCGCCCGTGGAGCGTAGCTGGCCCGCTCGTCGTCGCCCCATGTGATCGTGAGCCGTGTGCCATCGGCGTTCGGGCCGATGTCACCGGGCTCATGCGCCGCGTTCATGCGCTCGGCTCGTCGGCCCGTAGCCATTCCGCCAACTGGCGAAAGGCCCGACCTCGGTGGCTGAGGGCATGTTTCTCCTCGGCCGTGACCTCGGCAAAGGTGCGCCCCAGGTCGGGAACGAAGAACAGAGGATCGTAGCCGAATCCCCCCGCGCCCCGTTCGGCGTCCAGGATTCGACCCGGCGACTCACCGCGCGTCAGCCGGGCCGGTGCCGGACCATCGACGAGGGCCAGGGCACAGACGTAGCGCCCGGTTCGACGTTCGGGTTCGATGCCATCGAGGAGCGTGACCAGGTGCCGGTTGTTGGCCCGGTCCCTCTCGAGTCCCTCGAACGGCCCCGGCGCGAAGCGTTTCGAGCGCACGCCGGGCCGACCGTCGAGGGCATCGACTTCGAGTCCCGAATCGTCGGCGACGGTGGGCAATCCGGTTCGTTCGTAGAAGTAGCGCGCCTTCGACTCGGCGTTCTCCTCGAAGGTCTCGTAGGGCTCGAGGTCATCTTCGGCCGGGTCGGCGGCGACGCCAGCCTCCACCAGTCCCAGCAGCTCGAGCCCCTCGATCTCCGAGAGAATCTCCCGAATCTCCTGCAACTTGTGGGCGCTTCGCGTCGCGACGAGGAGTTTCACCCGGCGCCGTCCAGGAGCTGGCGTTGCCCCTGGAGCAGCCGCGCAATGCCTTCGAGAGCGAGGTCCATGAGGCGATCGTGCTCGGCCCGGGTGAAGGGGTGACCCTCGGCCGTGCCCTGCACTTCGACCAATCGGCCGGACGCCGTGGCCACGACATTCATGTCGACCTGGGCGGCGCTGTCGAGGGGGTAGTCGAGGTCGAGCCGGGGCACACCGTCGACGATGCCCACGCTCACCGCCGCGACGCCCTCACGGACCGGCGATTCGGCCAGGAGCCCGTCGTGAACGAGCTTGCGGCACGCCAGCTCGAGGGCGATGTAGGCGCCGGTCACCGAGGCGGTACGGGTGCCGCCGTCGGCCTGGAGTACGTCGCAGTCGAGGGTGATGGTGCGGGGACCGAGCGCGGCGAGATCGGTCACGGATCGGAGCGAACGACCGATCAGCCTTTGAATCTCCTGCGTGCGCCCTTTGGGTCCGGTACGCTCGCGGCCGGAGCGGGTGTGGGTGGCTCGGGGCAACATCGCGTATTCGGCGGTGACCCACCCCTTGCCCGACCGCTCACGCCACGGGGGAAGCGACTCTTCGACCGAGGCGGCACACAACACCCGAGTGTTGCCGGTCGCGATCAGGCACGACCCCTCGGCGTACGGGGCCCACCCGGCCTCGAGCGAGAGGGGGCGCAACGCGTCGACGGCACGATCATTCACAGAATCTCCAGCTGCTGAATCCGACGGACCAGTTCCGAGGTCGAATACCCGGGAAGGAAGGGAATGACCCGAACCTCGCCCCCGTCGGCCTCGACCGCCTCCCGGCCCACGATCTCGGAGGGGGCGTAGTCACCGCCCTTGACCAGCACGTCGGGACGAAGGAGGGCGATCAACTCGGCCGGCGTGTCCTGGTCGAACAAGACCACCGCATCGACCGCGGCCAATCCTGCGAGCACTGCGGCCCGCGCTCGCTCGGCGACCAGCGGCCGTTGCTCGCCCTTGAGCCTTCGCACCGACGCGTCGGTGTTGACGCCGACGACGAGGCGATCGCCGAGCCGGCGAGCGGCGTCGAGATAGGCCACATGGCCGGGGTGGATCAGGTCGAAACACCCGTTGGTGAATACCACCCGCTCCGAACGCGGCCTGCCGAGGCGCGTAGCCGCGCTCTCCCACGACAACACCTTGTCGCCCGGAGGCACCGGGCCCTCCGGCGTCACCGGACCCACCGGCGTCACTGGACGCGGCGGCGGCGCCGACCGCGCCGGCGCCACAGAACGCGGCGGCCTCCCCTTCCGATCGCGGGCGCCCCCCTCAGTGTCCATGCCCCGTCGCGGGCTGCGGAGCCGCTCGATCGTCGGGATTGGGCTTGAAGAAGACCTTCAGGAGCGGAGGCGCGATGAAGGTGGTCACGATCACCATGATCAGGATCGCCGAGAAGGTCTCGGCCGACAGGATTCCAGCCCGGCGACCGATGTCGGCGAAGATCAGGCCGACCTCGCCTCGCGGCACCATGCCGATCCCGATCGCGGCCCGGTTGAGCTTCTCCTTACCCCAACCCACCACGTATCCCGCGGCCAGTTTTCCGAAGAAGGCGATAACCACAAGAATGGCCCCGACCGCCAGGACCGCACCGTTGTACTCCGGGCCCCAAGGATTGAAGAGGCCGACGTTGACGGCCGCCCCGACCGAGACGAAAAAGATCGGCGTGAAGATGTCGGCGACCGGCTCGATGCGCTCGACGATGAGGTCGAACTGATTGACCGAGCTCAGCACGATCCCCGCCGCAAACGCCCCGATGATCATCGCCGAGCCGGCCTTGGCCGCGAGCGCCGCGAACAGGAGCGCGAAGGCGAACGCGCTCACGAGGAGCACCCCGCGCACCCGCATGCGGTCGATCAGGGAGAAGAGCCGCGGTGCGACCATGTTGCCGAGGATCACCGCGACGACCAGGAAACCCACCGCGATGATGAAGGTCTTCGCGATCCCGACCATCGACAGGGCAGCGCCGCCGGCGAGTCCGCTTACGACCGCCAGGATGACGAGCCCCAGCACGTCGTCGATCACCGCGGCGCCGATGATGATCTTCGACTCGGCCCGGTGCATGAGCTTCAAGTCGGTCAGCACTCGCGCCGTAATCCCGACCGAGGTGGCCGTGAGCGTCGCACCGACGAAGACCGAGACGATCCCATGCGTCACACCCGGCGGATGCGCCCCGATCGACGGATCCGCGAACATCCAGTACGCGAACCCGGCGGCAAACGGGAGGGCGACGCCGACGATGGCGACGAGCGCCGACGACTTGCCGACCTGAAACATCTCCTTGAGGTCGGTCTCGAGCCCGATCTCGAACAGCAGGATCGCAACCCCGACCTCGGCGAGGAGGTGGATGATGTCGGCGATCGGTCCATCCGCCGGCACGACCCCGAGCACGCTCGCGCCGAGCACCAGTCCCGCGAGCAGTTCACCCAGCACGGCCGGCTGACCCACCCTCTCGGCCGCCTCGCCGAAGACCTTGGCGAAGATGAGAATCCCGATCAGCACCAGGAAGAAGGTCGCCGGATCGGCGCCGTGACTCTCGTCTTCGGCGACGACCGCGATCGCGGCGGGTGCGGCCGGGGCGGCCGCGTCGACCGCGACCGTGGACAGCGGCGCCACCGGCGAGGCCACGACGGAGCCCGCATCGGGCCCGGTCATCCACATCATGCCCGCGATGAACACCAGGGCGGCGAGCTTCACCGGGAGACTGAGGCCGAGCAATCCCCTAGACGTCTTCGTCCGCATCGCGGTGCTTTCTCCTTGCTGGATGGCCACAGGGGCCGTTGGTTCGGGGGGGTTACCAGTTCGACTGGGCGCCGTCGACAATCTGCTGAATCAGGGCCTCGAGGGCCTCCGCCTTACCGGTGTCCTCGGTTTCGGAAGCCTCGAGATACTCGCCCTGTGCCCGGAGCGAGGCGCTCTGCCAGAGCACCGTGCGCTCCTGCATGTTGAGAATCTCGACTCCGACCGTAAGCACAACCTGCCGCTGGAGCACCTGCGCTCCCTGCCCTTGCACACCGGGCCGATAGTTCGGCGACACGAGATCGTACGACGTGATCGTCCCTCGCACCACTACGTCGGCTTGGTCCTCCCCCGCAACCCGCAGGCCCAGCGAGCCCGGAAGCTGACGCAGCAGGATGTCCTGCACGTCCTGCGTCAATTCGAGGCGCGACGTCGTGTTCTCGAAGGGAAGAATGGCGATGGTCTGGACGCCGGTCAGGCCGGTCCCAGCCTGAAAGCTGTAGCACCCCGGGAGTCCGCACAGCAGTCCCAGGACGAGAGTTGCCGAAAGACGAAGGCGACGCGGCACGATCAGGGCCTCCAGATGTCCGGCGGGAAAGGCTCCGTCTGCGCCACCGATGCGCGCGTCAGTTTCAATTCGCGCACGTCGACGAGATCGCGAAACAAAGCCTCGACCGGCACCCCGAGCGCGTCTCGCTGCACGGTCAACCGCTGAATGACCGTGCCGTTGCGAGAGACCTCCACCCGTTCGATGCGGCCCTCGAAGAGCCGGTAGACCGCCTCGTCGCCTCCCGGCAGCGTGTAGCGCACATCCATGCGACCGTCGATCCGCTCCGCTCCCAACAGGCCGGTGCCCAGGCCCGGCCGGAAGACGCCGAGCGCCGCCCACAGCAGATTGGCCGGCGGAAGCACACTGGGGGGAAGCTGGGTCGGGAGCCGCAGGTCGTCGTCGACGAGCGACGCCGACCCGGCCGGCTCTCCATTGCCGAGAAAGAGGTCGAGACGGGCCTTGTAGGGCGGCTCGAGGCGGGCCGCTCCCCGCCCGTCGACTCGCGCCCCTCCCCGTTCGGCCATTTCCCAGTCGAAGACGACGCGCAGTGGGGCTTTAAGCCGCTCGCCCGTCTCCGCGCGAAGCACGACCTCCTGGACGTTGATCGGAGCCTCGACGATCACGACCTGGCGGGATCCGCCGCAGGCGGCCGCGGTGAGGCAGCAGGCGCCGACCGCCAGCGCTCGCGCCACGGCAGCTCTCCGTCGCTCCACGGCGGCGCTCACTCGCTCCCCGACGGCTCTCGCTCGATCCGGGGCGATACGTGAAGGCATTGCTGGGCTGCGCACAGAGGTCTTCCAGGCATGGGCGGCAAGGCACGCGGCGAAGGAGTTTGGCCTGCGCATGTGAAGCATCCGGTTCTCGGTCTGCAAGAGGTCAATAGTAAGGGGCCCGCGTCGCGTCGCGAAGTGGATCCCGTTGTGAGCCCTGAAATCGCGGTCTAGTTTTGCCTTACATGGCTTCTTCCACTGTCTTTCTCGCCAGCGACGTCCATCTGGGCGCGGTCCCGCCCGCTCGGGAACGCGCCTTTCGTCGGTGGCTGGACCGGGTCGGGTCGGAGGCCGGGACCCTCGTCTTGAACGGCGACCTCTTCGACTTCTGGTTCGAATACCGCCACGCCGTCCCGAAAGGTCATACCCGGGTTCTCGGTGCATTGGCCGATCTCGTCGAATCGGGCGTCGACGTTCACCTCACCGGTGGTAACCACGACTGGTGGGGGGGTTCATTCCTCGAAGACGAAATCGGCCTTCATTTTCACAAAGATCCCCTCGAACTCGACCTCGCGGGACTCCGCACCTGGGTGGCCCACGGCGACGGATTGGGGCCGGGCGACACCGGATACAAGGTCCTGAAACGAGTGCTTCGAAGCCGGCTGTTCGTGTGGACGTTTCGCTGGCTTCACCCCGACCTCGGAGCGAAGGTGGCCGGCGGGGTGTCGCTCACCGAGGGGCGTACCCGGGGACCATCGCCCCGCGAAGTGGCCCGGGCCGAAGTCCTCGAGCGGTGGGCGTGCGATCAATTGGCCGCCAGGCCCGAGATCGACCTTCTCACGATGGGGCACACCCACGTGCCCCGGCTGAGAGAGGCGGCGCCGGGTCGGTGGTATCTGAACACGGGCGACTGGGTGCACCACTGCACCTTCGCCGTGATCGAGACCGGCGAGGCGCCCCGGCTCATGCAGTGGGTCGACGGCGGCGCGGTTCCGTTCGAGGGGTCGCCGCCGCCGGCCTGAGGGCGGTCAGCCGCCGGCGTGAGGGCGGCCAGCGACCGGCGTGAGCACGGTCAGCCGCCGCCAACGGGGACGGAGACCCGCATCTCCATGCGCCCCTCGTCGTTCACGGGGGTAAGCGACACGTCGGGAAAGTTCTGGAGATGGGCGGAGACGAGCGCGTCGGCTCCCCCGAGCAATACGGCGAAGATACCGACCGCGAGCCAGTCCTCGAATTGTTGCTGTCGGGCCCCTGCCAGCCGATCGGCACCCGCCCAATCAACGTCGCTTTCGAGGGCGGCCTGCACGAGGATCTCGTCGGTGACCCCCGTGGCGGCCAGATCGGCCCGAATCGCGGATTCCCGGAAAGCGCGGAGTTCTTCCGCGGCATGCAGCCTCGAGCGGGTCCGCACCAGCATGTAACCGGTGACGGCCTGGGTCGCGACGTAGAACCCACCGCGGCCGTGGGCGCCGACCGACGCATGTCCCCACCCGGGGATCGCGATCGCCCTCAGGAAGGCTCCGAGAGGCTTCACCTGCCCTGGCAGGAACGGATCGGGATCCACCTCCTCGACCCGGGGTTCGGGAGGCGGAGGGGGCGGCGGATCGCTCACCTGCGCGCGCAGACTCTGGGCCCCGATCAGAAAGGGGCCGAGCAGGACGACGAAGGGCCAACGCGTGAGACGCACAGGGGATCGCTTTGTCGAATGGGGCGCGCGACAGTTCGAAAATACCGGGGCCGGCGAAGCCTGTTCGCCTCACCGACCCCGAGTCCAGTGGCGGGAACGTGTGGGAATCGAACCCACCAACCCGGGTTTTAGCCGGGCCAGCCGGTTTTGAAGACCGGTGGGGCCACCAGGCCCCCTCCGCCCCCATGAAGCTCGTTCTCCGCAACCCGATCAAGGTCGGGCCGAGCGCGGTGGATCTCAAGGGCCCGCCCGTACCCGCCGGCCGACCACCTCGCTTCCTCCCTACACCACGCACCGCCTGTACGCTCCCGTAGGCCGGGACTACCTTCCGCCACGTCGCCTCACGGCTCATCGGGAAGTCCAATGGTCCAAACCCGCACGCCCGCCCCGCAGTCCCCTTCGCAGGCCCCGCCGGGCCCCACACGCGCCCTCGCCGCGCCCGCGTCTGCCCCGGATCGCAATCCGGGGCTTCCCCTCGAATTGGACTGGGTCGAACAGGTTCGCGTGAATCGGTCGGCCGTCGAACGACGGGCGGCCACTCTCGGCGCCCGCCGAAGTGTGAAGAAGGACTGGCAGGCCGCCTGGCTTCTTCGGGCGATCACCTGCATGGACCTCACGACCCTGGCCGGCGACGATACCGAGGGACGGGTGCGACGGCTTTGTGCGAAGGCGCGCCGCCCGGTGCGATCCGACATTCTCGCAGCCCTCGGCATGCCGGAAGCGCCGATCCACGTCGCGGCGGTGTGCGTCTATCACCGCTATGTGGCGACGGCGGTCGACGCCCTCGCCGGCAGCGGGATTCCGGTCGCCGCCGTCTCCACGGCGTTTCCCCATGGACTGGCCCCGATGAGCACCCGGCTCGCCGAAGTGCGGGCGTCGGTGCAGGCCGGGGCCCAGGAGATCGACGTGGTGATTACGCGGGCGCACGTTCTGACCGGCAACTGGGCAGCCCTCTACGACGAGATACGGGCCTTCCGCGACGCCTGTGGTGACGCTCACCTGAAGACGATCCTCGCCACCGGCGAGTTGGGGACGCTCCGAAACGTCTATCGCGCCTCGTTGGTCGCCATGATGGCGGGAGCCGACTTCATCAAGACGAGTACGGGAAAGGAGAGCTCCAACGCGACCCTTCCCGTCGGGCTGACCATGGTGCGCGCCCTTCGCGAGTACGGCGAACGCACCGGAGTTCGAATCGGATTCAAGCCGGCGGGAGGGATTCGCACGGCCAAAGACGCCCTCACGTGGCTGATCCTGATGAACGAAGAGGCGGGCCGGCCCTGGCTCGACGCCGCCCTCTTTCGATTCGGCGCCAGCTCGCTGCTCGCCGATATCGAACGCCAGCTCGAGCACCATGTGACCGGGCGGTACTCCGCATTCCACCGCCATCCCCTCGCCTGACCCGCCACAGACCGCCAGAGACCGCCATGAGCAAGGTGTCCGAGATCTTCGAGACCATGGAATACGGCCCCGCGCCCGAAGCGGCGGGCCCGGCGATGGAGTGGATCGCCTCGCACGAGGGGCGCTTCGACCACTGGATCGGTGGGACGTGGGTCGAGGGATCGGACGGGGAGCGATTCGAGACCCGCGCACCCGCCTACGACACCCCTCTCGCCGAGGTCGCGCAGGGGTCGTCCGCCGATGTGGATCGGGCCGTGCGGGCCGCGCGTGAGGCCCTTCCGGCCTGGCGGGCGATCGGGCCGCACGGGCGAGCCCGCTTTCTGTATGCGCTCGCCAGGGGACTGCAGCGCAACGCCCGCGTCTTCGCCGTGCTCGAGTCGCTCGACAACGGCAAACCCGTGCGGGAATCGAGGGACCTCGATGTTCCGCTCGTGGCGCGCCACTTCTATCACCACGCCGGATGGGCCCAACTCGCCGACTCGGAGCCGGAGCTGGCCGATCAGGAGGGGGTCGGGGTCGTCGGGCAGGTGATCCCCTGGAATTTTCCGCTGCTGATGCTCGCCTGGAAGGTGGCGCCAGCCCTTGCGACGGGCTGCACGGTGGTGCTCAAACCGGCCGAGTACACGCCCCTCACGGCGCTCCGCTTCGCCGAGCTCGCCGGATCGGTGGGACTTCCGCCCGGAGTCCTCAATATCGTCACCGGAGACGGACGCACCGGTGCCGCACTCGTCGCCCACGACGATGTCGACAAGGTCGCCTTCACGGGCTCCACCGACGTCGGACGGCGCATTCGTGACGCCACCGCTGGGACCGGAAAACGCCTCTCCCTCGAGCTGGGGGGCAAGAGCCCGTTCGTGGTCTTCGACGACGCCGATCTCGACTCGGTGGTCGAAGGAGTGGTCGACGCCATCTGGTTCAACCAGGGAGAGGTCTGCTGCGCCGGTTCGCGGATTCTGGTGCACGAGGGGGTGGCCGCCCGCCTGATCGACAAACTGCGCGCACGAATGGAGCGGCTGCGCATGGGCGATCCCCTCGACAAATCGATCGACATGGGGGCGATCGTCGCGCCCGTCCAGCTCGAGCGCATTCGGGAGTTGGTCGCACGGGGTGAAGACGAAGGCGCCACGATCTGGCAGCCGTCATGGGCGGCGCCCCGCGAAGGGTGGTTCTATCCGCCCACCCTCTGCACCGACGTGGCCCCCGCCTCGATCCTGGCTCGGGAGGAGGTCTTCGGCCCGGTCGTTGCGCTCATGACCTTCCGCACCCCCGACGAGGCCGTGGAGCTCTCGAACTATACGCGCTACGGCCTGGCCGCCAGCGTCTGGACCGAAAACGTCAATCTGGCCCTCGACATCGCCCCCCGCATCAAGGCCGGCACCGTCTGGGTCAACTGCACGAACCTCTTCGACGCTGCCGCCGGTTTCGGAGGCTATCGAGAGAGTGGGTACGGTCGGGAGGGCGGCATCGAGGGACTCCGGGAGTACCTGCGCCCAACGTGGGAGGCGGGCGCCGAGCACCGCGACGACGAGGCCGAGGCGGCGCTTCTGGCCGGGGAGGTGGAGGGGGCGCGTGCGGAGGGGGCGCCTGTGGGTGCGCCTGCGGAGGGGGCGCCTGTGGGTGCGCGTGTGGAGGGGGCGCGTGCGGGTGCGCCTGCGGAGGGGGCGCCTGTGGTGGGTGCGCCTCCTGAGGGGGCGCCTGCGGGTGCGCCCGCCCCGCTCGCGTCCGACCGCGCCGCGCCTACTCCTGTCGCCGGCGTCCCCATCGCCTCCATGGTCTCCATCGACCGTACTCCGAAGCACTACATCGGGGGACGACAGGTTCGCCCCGACGCAGAGTACACCCTGAGCGTACGGGACCGGCGGGGCCAGCTACTCGCGGAGGTGGCCCGCGGCAGCCGGAAGGACGTGCGCAACGCGGTGGAGGCGGCCCGGAAGGCCCAGGGAGAATGGGCGCGCCGCACCGCCCACAACCGCGCCCAGGTGCTCTACTTCATCGCCGAGAACATGGAGCTGCGGGCCACGGAGATCGCGGGCCGCCTGGAGGGTTGGCACGACGACGCCGCCCGGGCACGGGCCGAGGTCGACGCTACCCTCCGCCGGCTCTTCACCTACGCCGCCTGGGCCGACAAATGGGACGGCCGCGTGCACCACACTCCCTTCCGAAACGTGACGCTCGCGATGCCCGAACCGTTGGGCATCGTCGGCCTGGTGGCTCCAGCCGAAGCGCCCCTCCTGGGACTGGTGTCGGGCCTCGCACCCCTCATCGCAATGGGCAACTCGGTCGTGGCCCTTCCCTCCCCCGCCTTCCCCCTGGCGGCGATCGACCTGATCCAGGTTCTCGAGACGAGCGACGTGCCCGGAGGGGTCGTCAACCTCGTAACCGGCACGCGCGACGAGGTGGTCCCGACCCTCGCCGCTCACGACGGCGTCGACGGGCTGTGGGCCTTCGCGGCGCCCTCGGCCTGCGCCGAGATCGAGCGCCTCTCGACGGGCAACATGAAGCGCACCTGGTGCAGCCACGGCCTCGTACGAGACTGGCTGTCGCCGCAACAGGGCGAGGGCCCAGAGTTTTTGCGAGAGGCGACTCAGATCAAGAACATCTGGGTGCCGTACGGGGCGTAGGGGGGCGTGGGCACGGGGGGCTTGGGCGAGAGAGGCGCAGGGGTCCCCTCGGGAGCCGCGCTTCGCTACTGCGCCTTCGGCGCCGACCGTCTCCCGAGGGGACCCCTGCGCCTCTCTCGGTGGGCGGGCCAAGGAATACGGCCGACCGGTCGCCAAAGCGCACCCCACAGCCTAACGGCACCTGCCGCAAAGCGCTCACACCCGCGGCAGAAGCGGTGCGATTGTGCTGTTCTCGGCTCTATTCACCGACAACAGCGCAACTCGCCCCCCGTCACCTCGACCCATTGCGCGCTTTCCCGCTCATAGAGCGGCAAACCGCGCAATCACCGACCGATTCCCACGGTAATGTTCGCTTCTCAGCGCACCACGCACCTTACCCGCCACCACCCATCACCACCCGCCCCGAACCACCACCCGATCGCCCCCGGGACCCGACTCCCTCCCCAGAACAACCGACCGCGCCCCCCGGGCGCCGGATCCTCCCAAATCAAAACAAAGGACCGCGCCCCCAGGCGCCGGATCCTCCCACACTACCGGCAAAGGACCGCGCTCAGCGCCCCATCCTCCCCCCACAAACAAAGGACTGCGCCCAT
>CBDUEZ010000046.1:0-18537 GCA_965366355.1 uncultured bacterium | reverse complement strand
AGGATCCGTGCGATTTCGGTACGCATGTCACGCAGGTGGATCCGGGTCATGTCGTTGCTGGCCCGACCCAGCGCGCTGTTGATCGCGGCATCGAGCGACTGGAGATCGGCCCGCATGACCGCCCGAATGTCGGACGACCAGGGCGCCGGGGCCGGGTTGTTGTCCCGGTTGAGCTCTTCTTCCGACGGGTTCAGGCGGTCGTCGACCGCGGCGAGGTAGGCCCGCTGTACATTGCGGCGGTAGGTGTTGACGCTCACGCCGGAGTCGTCCAACTCGCCCCACACGCCGTCTCGTAGGTCGGACATGAGGTTGGCGACCGAATAGGCGCCGGCCCCGTCGACCGCCTCGAACTCGATGAGGCGCTCGAGGCGCGACTGTTGCAGCAGGCTGTTGAGCACACGTGCCTGCTGCGTGCGGAAACGCTCCACCACACCGGTCGGCTCGATCCGTCGCAGGATGGCCGGGTCGAGGAACATCTGGGGCACCACGAAGGCCGTCGCTCCGAGGTAGCGCATCGCCTCCTGTTGGCGCGCGCGCGACGTCGGCTCGAACCGGGCTCCCGTGCCGTACTTCTCCTGGGTCTCGGCACTCCCGATGATGGCGGCCACGTGTCCCATATACCGGCCCCACTGTCCCACCGCCTGGCCGTACATCGACTCCAACTCGTCGTAGCTCTTTCCGGGACGCTCGGTGACCCGGAGCATCATGTCCATGACGCGACCGAGGTTGAGCATGCCGTAGGTCGTCGACTGCACCGCGTCGGCGTCACCGACCGCCTCGGTCAGGTTGCCGGCATCGGTCTGCCCCGCGTCGGAGGTCGAGAAACGGAGCCACGGGAACTCGTCCTGCTGCCGCGCGAGGGCGTCGAGCGTCTCGAGTTCGTCGTCCGGCGAGTTGGCGCCCTGGATCTCACCGTAGCCCCAGTTCACCGCGAAGTCGTCGTAGGGACCGACCTTCGGGATCAGATATTCCAGCGGAATGTTGTCTTCCGGCTGGGCCACGTAGTTGAAGCGCGAGTAGTCCATCAGCGTCGCGACGTGACTGCCGCCCATGCGCTCCAGGAAGCTCACACTCCGAATCGAGTCGGCGGGGTACTGCGACGACGCCTTCATGTTGTGAGGGAAGCCGATCGAGTGGCCGATCTCGTGCGTGACGACGTATTCGACCAGGCGTCCCATGAGCGAATCGGGAAGCGGGAACGACTGCGCACGCTCATCCAGCGGTCCGACCTGGATGAAGTACCACTGCTTCTGCAGCTCCATGATGTTGTGGAACATGTTGACCTCGCCCTTCAGAATCTCGCCGGAACGCGGATCGACGATCTGACCGCCGGTCGCGTTGGCCACGGTCGAGGGCCACCAGTAGATCACCGAATTGCGGGCGTCGAACATCGAGAAGTCAGGATCTTCTTCGGGGGTCGGCGCCACACGCCCGAAGATGGCGTTGCTGAAGCCCGCCTTCTCGAAGGCGCTCTGCCACTGGTTCACACCGCTCACGATCCAGGGCTTGAGCCACTCCGGCGTCGCCGGGTCGATCCAGTAGATGATCGGCTCGACCGGGTCGGAGACAGCCGCACCCGGATTCTGCTTCTCGAGCCGGAACCGGTGAATGAAGCGCACCTGCTCGAGGCGATTGTTCGGGCGGCTGAAGTCGTACGACCGGCTCGAATTGAAGCCTACGCGCTCGTCGTGCCAGCGGGGCATCATCGGATCGTCGGGCAGCCGAGCCATGCTGAAGAACATGCGCTGCGTCTGCGTGCGGGCCGCACGGGCTCCACCGCCGCCGCCCGGAAAACCACCCCCCGTGGCCGGCGGGGGCGCCTGTCCGCCCTGAGTCACCTGCACATTGACGGCGTCGTCGAACGACCAGGTGCGCTCCACCCAGCTACGGCTCGCATTGATCGATGCGATCGGCGAGAGCTCGGGAATGTTCGAGATGAAGAGGTCCGACACATCGATCACCGCCGAGCTGTCGGCCCCGAAGGCCTCGATCTCGAAGCGCCGCAGCACGGCGCCCTTTCGAAAGGCCGACACCTGGCCCCAGATGGCCGAGTTCTCATCGGCGATCAGATCGTATTGCTTTTCGCGGAGAACCACGTGGTTGCCGTCGCGCTCCCACTGCACGATCAGGCGAGGGCCGCCACCGAAGAAGCTGCTGGCGAGCTGCAGGGTCGATTCGACCTGCTTGCCGATGAGCAGCATCTCCTTGCCGAATTCGGGGGCGTGGATCTCGAAGAAAAGGTCATCGCCCACCTTGTGCACGTCGAACATGCCGGCCTGGGTCACGGCCTCGGCGGTGATCACCTCGGCGTAGGGCTTGGGACCGTCGTTCGAGCTGTCGTTGCCACCACCACCTCCGCCGCCGGGGCGTTGCGGGGTCGCAGACGGCGCGGCTGCCGCGGGAGGAGCTGCGGCCGCAGAAGCGGAGCAGGCGGCGAGAGGAAAGGCGAGCGCGAAAGCGAGGGCCGAGAGTTGCGAGAATCGACGCATGATGCAGAGCTCGTGTCGGGATCGGGCCGGCGACGCCGTGGATCGGCGCCTCCGCAATCCCAGACGGTAGGTGCGGGAACATTGCGCGACAAGAGGAGGGGCGGACATCCCGTCGCGGCCTATCGCGTAGGACGGCGCACGCCTGGGCTGCGCTGGCGCCCCTCGCTTTCCCGGTCGTATCGTGGGGGCATGGACACACCTATTTCGCAGCCGACCGTACTGGTAGACCTCGTTGCGTATCAGCCCGGCTCGGTCGTCAGCCGAGTGTTGATTCGAAATGCGGGCGCGGTGATGACCCTCTTCGCCTTCGCGGAAGGAGAGGGACTCACGGAACACATGAGTCCCCACGAAGCGACCGTACTCCTCCTCGAGGGTGAGGCAAGGATCACGATCGCGGGAACGCCTCACGCCGTGCGCGCAGGGGAGATGTTGCACCTTCCTGCTTCGGTGCCGCATGCGCTTCATGGGGAGCAGGCCTTCAAGATGCTGCTCACGATCCTCAAGCAACCGCCCCCCTCGTGACAGGCCCTCGGTGAAACCGGCTCGGTTGCTCCTGCTCGCCCTGGCGATCATCCTCGCGGGTGATGTGCTCGCCTGGGCGGTTCAGACCGGTCGGGGCACGGTCGAGGTGCGCGACCTTCGGTGGGTCGGCCCCGACGGCACCCGAATGAGCGGCCTGCTCTATGTGCCGGAGGGCGCCTCGCCCGACACGCCGGCCCCTGGCATCGTGGCCGTGCACGGCTACATCAACTCCCGTGAGACCCAGGACGGGTTCGCGATCGAACTGTCGCGGCGGGGATTCGTGGTGTTGGCCATCGACCAGACGGGCCACGGGTATTCCGACCCGCCCGCCTTTCGGGGCGGCTTCGGGGGCCCCGCCGCCCTCGCCTACCTGCGCAGCCTCGACTTCGTCGATCGCGACAATATCGGGCTGGAGGGCCACTCGATGGGCGGATGGGCCGTCCTCATCGCGGCGGCGCAGGCGCCCGACGACTATCGCTCGGTCGTGATCCAGGGGTCGTCGACCGGTTCGTCCGGGGCCCCCGACGCGACGGCGACCTACCCCCGCAACCTCGCGGTCGTCTTTTCGAAGTACGACGAGTTCTCGGGCGGAATGTGGGGCAGCCCGATCGCGGCCGATGTGCCCCGGGGCGACAAGCTCAAGGCCGCGTTCGGAACCACCGAGCCGGTCGAGATCGGCCGCGTCTACGGCTCGATCGCCGATGGAACGGCGCGAGTCTTTCACCAGCCCCCGGTCACCCATCCCGCCGATCACTTCTCGCGGGTCGCGATCGGGCACGCGATCGACTGGTTCCAGCAGACCCTCGACGGGGCCGACCTCCTCCCTGCGGGGGATCAGGTCTGGTACTGGAAGGAGTTCGGCAATCTCGTCGCCTTGATCGGCATGGTCGTACTTCTCATCGCCGTGGGTGGCCTCCTGCTGGCGACCCCCTTTTTCGCCGAGCTGGTGGAAGCCCCCGGTCCCACCCGTGGTGCGCGGGGGTTGGCGTGGTGGGGAGCCGCGGCCGTCTTCGTGGTCCTCCCGGCGGCCACCCTCTTTCCCTTCAAGACGCTCGGTGGGGCGCTCCGACCCTCGACGCTGCTCCCCCAGGGAATCACGACCCAGGTGATGGCGTGGGCGGTGTTGGTGGGCCTGATCAGCGCCGTCCTCTTCACGCTCTGGCATGTGACGTCGGGGCGTAGAACCGGGGCGACGGCCGACGACTATGGGTTGACCTGGGCGGGGCGCTGGGATCCATCGAAGATCGCGAAGTCGGTGCTTCTGGGCTTCATGGTGGTTCTCGCCGCCTATGGGTCGCTGCTGTTGACGAGCTTTTTCTTCACGACCGATTTCCGATTCTGGGTCTTCGCGGTCAAGCCCTTGAGCGCCCTCCATCTGCGTATCTCGCTGTCGTACCTGATCCCGTTCATCGCGTTCTTCGCCGTATACGGCGTGGTGTTGTTCGGGCAACTGCGCCGCGACGGGGGAGCGCGTGCAGAGATGATTCGTGTCGTGGCGCTGTCGACCCTGGGGTTCGTAGGGCTGATCGCCGTCCAATACGTTCCCCTGTTCATGGGCGGGACGCTCGCGATCGCATCGGAGTCGCTGTGGAGCATCATCGCGTTCCAGTTCGTGCCCATCATGACGATCGTGGGACTGGTGACCGCCTTTTTCCAACGACAGACGGGCCACATCTATGTGGGTGCGGTCGTCAGTGGACTGCTGGTGACGTGGATCGTGGTGGCGAGCCAGGCGACGCACGTCGCCTTCTGAGGGATCGAACCGGCCGCCGCGTGAACACCACCGCCTGTCCCGGGAACCTGGCCGGTCTCGTCCGCTGGTGTTGGGTCGTGCTTCGCCTGTGGGTGGGGGCGGGTGTGGTGTGCGGTGCCGGCGGCTCGCCGTTGGGCGCCCAGGAAGCGCCTCTGCGGATCGGCATCGCCTTGAGCGGGGGAAGTGCGAAGGGATTGGCCCACGTCGGCGTGTTGCGCGTGCTGGAGCGCGAAGGTGTGCCGATTCATGTCGCGGCCGGCACGAGCATGGGGAGCATCGTCGGGGGACTCTACGCGATGGGGGTCGGGGTGGACTCCCTGGTGGCCCTCGCCACCTCCCTCGATTGGGAGGCGCTCTTCACCGACCGCGTGGAGAGGAGCTACCTGAGTCCCGATCAGCGCGCCTTCGACGATCGCAACTTGCTGTCTCTGCCCTTTGCCGAAGGGCGGGTGCGCCTTCCCTCCGGTGCGGTCGAGGGCGCGGCCATTCAGCGGCTTCTGGCCAAACTCACCTGGCCCGCGGCGACCCTGCGGGACTTCACACAGCTCCCGCGACCGTTCGTGGCCCTGGCCACCGACCTGGAGACCGGCGAGGCCGTACCCATCACGCGCGGCGTCCTGGCCGACGCGCTGCGGGCGAGCATGGCGATTCCGGGTGCGATCGAACCCCTCCTTTCGAATGGTCGACTCCTCGTCGACGGAGCGCTGGCGCGGAATCTCCCGGCCGACGACGCCCGAGCGCTGGGGGCCGACGTCGTGATCTGCAGCGACGTGTCGGATCCGCTCGACCAGGCCGAAGAGCTGGTCTCGCTCGTCGACGTCCTGATGCAGACCGCCTCCTTCCGCATGTATGCCTCCACTCTCGACCAGCGGGAGCGGTGCGACATCCTGATTCAACCCGACCTCGACGGTCTAACCGCGCTGGATTTCGCGGCGGCCGAGGAGTGGATTCGGCGCGGCGAGCAGGCGGCCGAGGGGGCGCTGGTCGCGCTCCGTGATCTGGCGAGCCGGGGCGCTCCCCTCCCGGCGTCCCTACAGGCAAAAGACTTGCGCCCGTCGTTTCCGGGCCGACTCCCGGATTCGGTGCGCATCGCCCGGCTCGAGCTCGAGGGCGTGCGGACGGCCGCCGCCGGGTGGGTTCACCGCACGATCGGTCTGAATCAACGCTCGATGGCCTCGGCGGCGCGCCTCGACGAGGCGATGGAAGACCTGTATGCGGGCGGGCTGATCGGCACCGTTCGCTACCGGGTCGACGCCCCGGGCGGTGACACGGTGCTCACGATTCATGCCGATTCTCGCGCCCGCGACGAGGTGGGACTGGGCATTCGGTACGACGACCTCCAGCGCGCCTCGCTCCTCTTTACGGCGACGCTCTTCGACTGGGTGCAGTTCGGTTCGGCGACCCGGCTCGACGTGCGCCTGGGAGAGGAGCTGCAGTTTCGGGGGTCGTACCTCAGCGGCCGCGCGGTCACCGGGAGCCTGAGCCTGGGGGCCGAGGTCGGATGGAGCCAGTCGCCCCTCGACGTCTATGTGGAGGGACGGCGGGTGGCCCGGGCCGAACTGGAGGTGGCGTCGGTCGCGACCCTGATCGGGCTGGCGGCACAACGGGGCTCGCTCCTCGCGCTCGAACTCCGGGGTGAACGCGCCGTGGGCTCGACGGCGGTGGCCGCCAACGACACCACGGTCTCGGTCTGGCTGGGTTCGGCGGCGATCTCGTTTTTGCGAGAGAGCTTTGACCGACGCGACTTCCCGCGCGCCGGCGGGCGGGCCTACCTGCGCTCGGAGCTGGGCGTCACCACCGTCGCGAAGGGGGGAGCCTTCTCCCACCACGTGCTGGACGTCGAGCGGCGGCTCCCCCTGCATGCGCGGGTCACGGCGATCGTCGGAGCCCATGTCGGATACGCGGCCGGCCGCGACGTTCCCCCGCACCGGCGCTTTTTCGTCGGGGGCGACCACCGTTCGCCCATCTATTCGGCCACGCAGCCGACATTCGCGGGTCAGTCGAAACAGTCCCTCGCCGGAAACTCCGCCCAGGTATGGCGGGTCGGCGTTCAGTTCGAGCCGCTGGCGGGCCGCTTCGTGACCGTAGGGGTCGATGCCGGAACCGCCACAGAGGACTGGCGCGTCGAGCCCGACACCTACGACGTCGGGTGGGCCCTGTCGGCCGGGACCACGTCGATTCTCGGACCCCTCTCCCTGACGCTCACCGGCGGCGATGGAGATCTCCAGTGGTCGTTCAATGTGGGGCGCCGTTTCTAGACGGGTGCGAGGCCGCTCGCTCGGAGCGCGCCGAAGGGGTGGGATGCGGCCCCGCCGAGGGTTCGGTAGACTCCGGGTCCCTCGGGGCCGTCGAACGAGCCCCGCTGGCGACCCACCCCCGACAATGTGAGACAGCGATGACCGACACCGGCCTCGACGCCCAGGCAATGATGGTTTCCCTGACGGTGAAAGACCTGATGGAAAGCAAGAGATGGTACCACGAGGTGGTCGGCTTTGCCGTCGATCAGGAATACGAATACGAGGGTGTGGTGCGCACCATCGCCCTCAGCGCCGGCAAGGTGCTTCTCCTCATCAATCAGGACGACGGGGCGAAGGGCTGGGAGCGGGTCAAAGGTGAGGGTTTCTCGATGACCATCATGACCGCCGACGTCGACGCGGTCGCGGCGCGGATCAAGGCGGCGGGCGGCACGCTGGGCGCCGAACCCGAAGACAAGCCGTGGGGCGCCCGCATGTTTCCGCTGACCGACCCGGACGGCTTCAAGCTGGCGATTTCGACGCCGATGTAGGCGCGCCGGAGTTCGCTCAGCCTCGTTGCCACTCGTGCCGGTGAATGAGTCGGGTCATCACCCCCTGGGCTGGACAGCTCGGGGGTTGGCCCCGGGTCGCTTCGAGGTGGCGTGCCAGCTCGAGAGGGGTGGGATAGCGCGCGACCTGCATGAAGCAGAGGGGTTCACCCGTGAGTCGCTCGAGTGCGTCACAGGCCCGTTGAGCAAGCGCCGGATCACCCCCGAGGTCGAAGAAGTGGCTCTCGGGACCGGCGTCGGGGACTTCGAGTAGGTCTCCGAACACCGCGACGACGTCGGCGAGCAGTGTGCCCGCCCCCTCCCGGGTCGGGCCCGAGGGGGGTGGCGGCGAACGGATCGCCGTCGGGGCGGGCGCCGCGCGGGCCGAGAGGTGATGGGCGAGCTCGCGAATCGTCGCGAACCGGAACAGATCGACCACCGCGACATCGAGCCCTGCCGTACTTCGCACCCGGGCCGCCACCTGAAGAGCCGCGAGCGAGGTGGCGCCGAGGTCGAAGATGCGAGCGTTCCCCTCCAGGTTCGGGATGTCGAGCGCCTCCGCCCAGGCGGCGGAGAGACTCCGCTCGATGTCTGCCGCCGTGTGCGCGGGGGCCTGCTTCGTGGACCGCCCCGGCCGGTCCTTCCCGGGTACCACCACCTGGGCCGGGACCCCGAGCACGGTCGCCCCATCGGGAACCGACCCCACCACGGTCGACCCGGCGCCGATCGTGGCCCCGGCCCCCACGGCGAGTTCTGGGAGCACGGTCGCGTTCGAGCCGACGTAGACCCCCGCGCCCAGATCGACCCGGGCGTTCAGCACGGCGTTCGCCGCGACGACGCAGCCGGCCCCCACTCGAGCTTCATGGCCGACGACCGCTCCCATGAAGATGACCGATCCTTCGCCGACCACGGCTTCCGGCCCGATGATGGCCCCGGGATAGATGAGAGCGTCGCCTGCGACAGCGGCGCCGAGTGTGTCGATCCCGGGCGCGACCAGTCCGGCGAACGGCACGCCGTACGAGGCGATCGTTTCGCCCGCTCCGCTCCGTCCCGCCGTCGTACGGGCGACGAGGTTGACCACCGAATCGTGCGCGGGGTCGGCGTCGGCGAGCAGCGCGAACGTCCCGACGACCTCGATCCCGAGAAGGGACCGGCCTCGTTTCCGGTGGTCGTCGTCGAGTAGCACGATGCGATCCCACCGCCCCTCGGCGGCGTTGACCCGGAGGGCGAGACGAACGCCTTCGGAATTCCCGGCACCGCACAGATAGAGGGTAGGCATGGAGTGTCTCTAGTGGCTCGTCGCGTCGTCGGGGTGCACGCGGTTCGCCGCGCCGGTCATCCAGTCCTGACAGGTATGGCACCGCGGGGGGAGTTCGTCGTACCGCCGGGCGAGGTGCAGGTCCCGGTACTTCCCCAACTCGGCCCACAGTTCGGTGATGGAGTGGTCCCATACATTCCCCACCCCCTCTTCACCTTCCATGTCGCCCGGGCATCGCGGCACGCGGCCGTCCCAGAAGACGTGCATCATGGTGATGGCCCAGGGGCAGGGAATTCGTTCGTCGTCCGGCACGCAGAGCGAGGTCTTGAACTTCCCGCCCCAACTCAGCTGCCTGCGCACCTTCACCACGGCCCCCCGCTCGAGCCAGTAGGCGCTGTAGTCCGGGAGCTCCTGGCGATTGAAGTCCATTTCGATGAATTGCACCTGGATCTCGGGCCCGGCGCCCGCGCGGGCCCGCCGTTCGAGGAGGTGCTCCACGTTGCGATAGACGACGTCGCGGTCGCCCCCGGTACGGGCTCGCTCGTACGACGCCTTGGTGAAGCCGTCGATTCCGATCACGACCAGGTCGGCTCCCGAGTCGAGGAGCGGGTCGGCCACCTCCGGCGTGAGGAGCATGCCGTTGGTATTCACATTGAGGGACCGCAGCCCGACTTGCGCCCCATACGCGAGAATCTCGAAGAGCCGCTCGGGCTCCAACAATGGCTCGCCGCAAAACGAGAACCAGCACTCGGTCCGTGGTGCAACCGTCGCGATCTCGTCGGCCATTCGCGTCCAGAGGGGCAGGGGCATGATTCCCTTGACCCGTTTCATGGTGGGGTGGTAGCACATGCTGCAGGCGAGGTTGCACTCCGCGCAGGTTTCGACGGCGAATTTCTTCGGAAAAGCGAAGGGCGCGAGCGTGGCCTCGATGCGGGCCAGTTCAGGGTGGACCATCACAACCTCCCGGGTAGGATAGGCGCCTCCGTGCGCGCGATATCGGCGATGGAGGTCCCAGTCAGAAAGGCGATGTATTGAGCGCGCACCGCCCGAAACATCTCATGCGCGGAACAGGCCGTTTCATCGGAGCACTCTTCGTGCACGCCGAGCAGGCAGGACGGATGCGCGCGAATGCCCTCGAAGACCTCGACCGCCTCGATGAGCGAAACCTCGGTGGGGTCGCGCGTGAGCCGGTAGCCTCCGCCCCGGCCTCGCTGACCCTCGACGATGCCGGCGCTGCCCAGCGCGAGCAGCACCTTGCCGAGGTAGTCCGACGGAATCTCCGTGTCGTCGGCCAGGACACTACGCAGCACGTAGTCGTCGGAACCGCGATCGGCGAGAGACACGAGTACCCGGAGCGCGTACTTCGAAGTGGATGAGATCATATATCTACCTTTGCATCCAAAGATCGCTTTTGCAACGGTGTTGAATTGCTCCGAAAGCTCGGAATCGTCGGAATCGCCCTCTAGTCTATGCTGCGGTTCACGGCGGCGGTGGTGCGGATTGCCCGGAGCGTTTGAGCGGGTGCACCGGAAAGACCAGCGTGTCGTATACGGCGTCGCCGGGCCGACCGCCCCCGGGGTAGTCGGCCGCCTTGGACGGAAATACCGGTCGGTCGTGGCTGTTCACGTAGGCCGCGATGTGCTGCGCCTCCTCATCGCTCAGCGTACCGGGTGCATTCAGCGGCATCGCCCAGCGAATGAAACCGGCGAAAGTCCAGATCCGGGAGGCTCCCGCACCGTCGTTCCACGACCGGGGACCCCACAACGGCGCGGGTTTGATCAGCCCCACGTCGACCCCCTGCCCGTCGGCACCGTGGCAGATCGCACAGCGCTGCGCGTAGAGCCGTTGTCCCCGGTCCACATCGAGTTCGGCGATGGCCAGCCGGGAGTCTTCGGGGATTCGGTTCTGCCCCCGCCACGGCGGACTTTCGCCCACCGGCTGCCCCCGCGACAGCCAGGTGATGTAGGCGTTGAGCGCCAACGAGACCGGGTGCTCGGGTGGGGGCGGCGTGCCGTTCATGCTGCGCTTGAAGCACCCGTCGATTCGTTCGCGCAGCGTGACCAGCCGGTCGTCGCGACCCCGGTACACCGGGAAAAGACCCGCCACGCCGACCAGCGGAAGAGCCTTCTCCCGCTGGCCACCGTTGAGGTGGCAGCTGAAGCACGAGAGGTCGTTGCCCACGAACTCGGCCGCGCCGAACGCCTCGGGATCCAGCGCGATGTTGAAACCCAGGATGATCTGCTCGGCGACCCGTGGGTTGGGGTCGGGCTCTTCCGTGCGGGGATCGCGGGGCAGGAAATTGGCGTCGTCGATCGTCGCGTCGGCCGGGACCAGGGCGAACGGGGCCCCCGAGGCGAGCCCCGCGGTGCCGTCGGGTGTGGGCGAGGCTTCACCGCAGCCTCCGATAGCGATGGCGGCGGCGACGATGCCGCACAGGATTGCTCTCGGGGCGTCGCCGCGCGGTGGCTTTGGGTCTGGGCAGTACATTCCAACCTCCGAAATTGATGACTCAATCTCGCCGCAGGCGATCCGTTTCGCTATCCGGGTCTCGTGCGAGGCGGCATTGTGGGCCGACGCGTGGTGCCCGAGCTTGTGGAGTCCGAAGCTTCGATCCTTCAGCCTCCGCGCCCATGTCGAAATCACCCGCGTTCCGCTCGACTCTTCTGGCCCTCGTCCTCACCGGATCCCTGGGACTCCCGGTCGCCTTGACCGCCCAGCAGACGATGCAGGCTTCGGGGCCGCGCATTCACTCGGGGGGACCGACCTTCGGCGTGGACAACCCGTCGTTCGTTGCGCCGGCCGACCATGTCTTCCGGGCCGTATTCGAGATCAATCAGGGAGACGCCGACGGCACCGCGGTCAACCAGCAGCTGGGCACGGTGGCCCGCTTCCTGAACGTGCATGCCCGCCACGGCGTCGCCGACGACCATGTGCACGCGGCCGCGGTCGTTCACGGCGGCGGGTTTTCGGCCCTGATGTCAGACGAGGCATACGGCGCGCGGTTCGAAGGCAAGACGAATCCCAGCCGGGAACTCGTCGAGGAACTCCTGGCCAACGGCGTGCAGTTGGTGCTGTGCGGCCAGACCGCCGGCTCCCGTGGCATCCGGCAGGAAGAGCTGCTCCCGGGTGTACAGATCGCCCTGTCGGCCATGACCGCCCTGAACGTCTTCCAGGAGCGGGGCTACCACCTCAACCCCTGGTGATCGTGACGATGACGACTTTCAGCTATGGCATGAAAAAGACCGTTGCGCTCCCCATCGATCAGGCGGATGCCCGCGTGCGTGAGGCCTTGCTCGCCGAGGGCTTCGGGGTACTCACCGAAATCGATGTGAGCGCGACGCTGAAGAAGAAACTCGACGCCGATTTTCGACCCTACCGAATTCTCGGGGCGTGCAATCCGACGTTGGCCCAACGGGCGCTGACGTTGGAGATCGATATCGGACTGCTCCTGCCGTGCAACGTGGTCGTCTATTCCGGCGAGTCTGCCGACGAGACCGTCGTGTCGATTCTCGATCCCGTCGTGCAGCTCATGGCTTCGGGGAGAAGCGACATCGAGCCGCTGGCACACGAGGTTCGCGATCGGATGACGCGCGTGCTCGAGGCCATCTGAGGCGACGGAACCCTCCTCCCGAGGCGCTCAGCCCCTCAACACCGTGGCCGGATCGAGCCGCGCCGCGCGGGCCGCCGGCAACCAGGTCGCGGCCACGGCCACCGCGGCCAGGAACAGCGCGACCACCCCGTATACGGTCGGGTCGGTGGCGCCGACCTCGAACAGCAAGCTCTCGAGGAGCCGCGACGACACCGCCGCGATCGAGAGCCCGAGCAGGAGTCCCATAGCGACCAACCTCCCGCTCCGTCGCAGAACCAGGCCGAGAACGGCATGGCGAGGCGCGCCGACCGCCATGCGCAGGCCGATCTCCCGCCTCCGCAACGAGAAGGTGTAGGAGATCACGCCGTAGAGTCCGACCGCCGCCAGGAGCAGGGCCATGCCGGCGAACAGCCCCATCAGGGTCATCATGAATCGACGGCGGCTTTCAGAGGCCTGAGCGACCGCGTCCAACGACCGGATTCCGTCGATCGGTTGAGTGGGATCGATCGATTCCGCCGTGCGTCGGAGCAACGCCACGGGCGATGCGGCGCCGGGGTGGTGCATCACGAGCGACATTCCGCGGGGTGCCGACATGGGGAGCGCGGTCGGGGGGAAGTACATCAGCGACGAGGGCTCCTGGGCGAGGGCCCGATTCCGCACATCCGAGACGACTCCGACGACCTCGCGCCACACCCGGCCGTCGGTGTCGATGTTGATGCGGCGTCCGATGGGATCCGCGTCCGGCCACATCTCGGCGGCCATCGCCTCGCTGACGAGCAGCACCGGGAGCGCTCCGTCTTCAGCGTCGGACCAGCGAAGGTCGCGGCCCCGCGTGATGTGTTGTCCCATGGCTTCGAAATACCCGGGCGTGACCAGGGTGTAGTCGGAGAATCCCACTCCTCTCTCGTCCTGGCCCTCGACCTCGAATCCCCAGTTCGATGCCCCCGTCAGCGGAATGAACTGCCCCAGCCCGGCGGCGGTGATGTCGGGGCTTGCCGACAGACGGTCCAACAGGTCGCGGTAGAAGGCGTTCAGGCTGGTCGCGTCGGGGTAGGCGACCGGACCGAGGGCGAGTGGAGCGATCGTGCGATCGTCGAGGCCGAAACCGGGATCGACGTCACCGATCCGGTTGAGGCTGTCCAGAAGCAGTCCCGAACTCACCAGCAAGACGGCCGTCAGCGCCACTTCGACCACCACGAGAGTGCCCCGCACGGTCCATCGGCTGCGCCCCGTCACAGAACCCCGGCCCCCACCCACCAGCGACCGCCGCAGATCGCGCCGGGTGCCGGTCCAGGCCGGAGCGAGTCCGAACAGGAGGCCCGTGGCCAGAGCGACCACGGCGGTGAAAGCGAGGACCGACGAATCCAGACCGCCCGTCGGCATCGGGAGGGTCGGCGGAGCGAAGGGCTCGACGAGGGCGAGAACGGCCTGGGCGAAGGCGACCCCGAGCGCGGCGCCCATGCTCGCGAGCAGGAGGCTTTCGGTCAGGAGAATGCGGATCAGTTGGGGACGGCTCGCCCCGAGGGCCGCCCGCACGCCGAGCTCCGTACGGCGAGACTCGCCCCGCACCAGGAGAAGGTTCGCCAGGTTCGCACAGGCGATCATCAAGACGAGTCCCACCGCGCCCAGAAGTGTGACGAGGCTGGTTCGCGACGAGCCGTAGAGGTGTTCCCGAAGCGACACGAGCCGGATAGCGTGCGTGTCGCTCAGGGCGTCGGGAAATCTCGCCCTCACCTCGTCGAGCGCCGCGGCCAGCTGGCCCGCCCTGACGTCGTCGTCTGCTCCACCCGTGACCCGGCCGACCAGAATGCGGTTGTTGTTCATGGCCGATGTGAGGGTGAAGGCCGCCTCGTCGACCCGGGTGGGAGGCCAGACGTCGACCCCCTCGAAGAGCAAGGTGAAATCGGGAGGCATGACCCCGACGACCACGGTGGCCTGGTCGTTGATCAGCACACTGCGTCCGGCCACATCGCGGGCCCCACCGAACCCGCGAATCCAGAGGCCATGTGAGATCACGGCGACCGGCGCGCCCCCCGGTCCCCCCTCGTCGTCGGTGAAGCCGCGGCCCAGGATCGGAGGAACCCCGGCCACTTCGAAAAATCCCCCGTTGACCCGGGCGCCCGTGACCCGCTCGGGGCGGTCGTCTGCCCCGATGTTGACCGGCTGCGGCGCGATCTCGGCCAGGCTGGCGAAGGCACCCTGGTCGCGAAGCGCCGCGAAGACCGGCGATGAGAAGGCGGCGAAGCCTCCGCCCTGCTCGGGGGCCGGCACGTTGTAGGGCACCACCAGTTGCTCGTCGTCGGGATACGCCAGCGCATCGATGTATGCGGCGTCGATGATCGAGTAGATGGCGGTGTTTCCGCCGATGCCGAGGGCGAGGGTCACGACGGCAACCAGGCTGAATCCCGGTCTCCGAAGCAGGCCCCGACACGTGTAGCCCAACTCCCTGATCAACGTCCCCATCCCGTCCACTTCCTCCAGTCGGGCACCAAGCCCGTTGAGCACAACGTCCCGCCCCGTGCGGAGCAAGACCCGGATCGGCGCCGCACCACCCGTCGCGCGGGCGTCTCGCCAGGCGTCGGCGGCCATGTCTTCCATTTCCCGTCCGTACAGCGCCCGAATCCGACGGGGAAAGAGGTACAACGCGAGACGGTAGAGTCGTCGCTTCACGTCACCCCTCCGCGAGGAGCCGTGCCTCGTCGGCGTGATCGAGAAGGGCCCGCAGGCGCTCGGCCTCGGCGAGGGCGACCTTCTTGCCGAATTCCGTGATCCCGTAGTACCGCCGCCGAGCATCGTCTGCGGCGGCCGGTGCATCGACGGCCTCGATCCATTGGTCGTCGACCAGCCGCGCGATGGTGCGGTAGAGTGAGCCCGGATCGAGGCGAACCCGGCCGCCCGAGCGCGATTCGACCGCCTGGCGCAGTCCGTAGCCGTGGGCGGGCTCTTCGAGCAGGGCGAGCAAGATGGCGAAGACCCGCGGGTTGAGGGGCAGCGCCTGTCGAGCGTGGTCGTGACTCATGTCGAACTCCCAGTAGAGGCAAATCACATATAGGCAAACGGCAGTGAGTGCGCAAGCTTGCAACCCATTTGCCCCCGGTCGTATCTATGGAGGGAGAATCATTTGGAAAACAATGCTGCACTAATCGACACGGAGGCCGGAACTCGATGCCGAACGACTCCGCGGGGGAGTTCGAACAGATGGTCCTCGTCGCCCTGCTCCATCTCGGCGATGAAGCGTATGGAGTGACGGTGGTCGAGGAGATCCATCGCCGCACGGGCCGGGATGTGCTCCGGCCGGCCGTCTACGTGGCGCTTCGTGGCGTCGCGCATGGGATCCCCGCGACCGGAGCGCGGAGGTCGCGCCCGGAAGCACTACACCGTCACGGGGTCCGGACTCGAACTCGTGCGCGATGCGCGCTCCGCCTGGCTGTCGATGTGGGACGGACTGCAGCCACGGCTCGACCGGTGACGACACCGCCGCCCCGCTGGGCGGAGTGGGTGCTGGCCCGGGCGCTGCCGCCGGACGAGCGCGAGGGCGTGTTGGGTGACCTGACCGAGGAATTCCACCTTCGGGTGGAGCGGGGTGGGGTGGGCTCGGCCCGGCGGTGGTTCCGGCGGGAGGCGCTCCGACTCGCTCTGCGATTCGCCCGCGAGCACCACCGCCCTGCGGGTTTCGCGCACCACGACGTCGATGGGGATCCGCGTACCGGCGTTCGCGCCACAAAAAGGGGAGGGGCTGGGATGGATGGATGGATCGGAGACCTCAAAACGACGGTGCGCACGCTGCTCAGAAAGCCGGCGTTTCTCGTCTTGACCGCGCTGACGCTCGCCCTGGGGGTCGGCGCGAACACGGCGATCTTCTCGGTGCTGCAGCGTGCCCTGTTGGCACCCCTTCCGTATCCGGATGCCAACGAACTGGTATGGGTGTCCGACAAACGGATCGGCGACTGGGGCGGGAATTCGTCGGTGGTCCTCAACCTTCTCGATGTGCGCGAGCGCTCTCGGGCCCTCACCGACCTGGGCATCTACCAGACCGCGGCGTTCAACCTTTCCGGCGACGGTAGCGCCGAGCGCGCGCAGGGCCTCCTCGTCTCTCCCGAGTTCTTCGAGGTGCTCGGGGCGCCCCTCGAGATCGGCCGAGCGTTCACCCCCGACGAAAACGTGATGGGGGCCGCGCCGGTCGTCGTGATCGGGTACGGACTCTGGCAGCGCCGCTTCGCGGGTGATCCGGGGGTGATCGGTGAGACCCTCATGGTCAACTCGGAGGCCCACACGATCATCGGTGTGGCCCATGAGGGGGCGCGACTCCATATCCGGCCCGACGTGTACGTTCCGTTCCGCTGGGATCTGGCGTCGCTCAGCCGCGGCAGCCGGGCGGTGTATTCGGTCGGCCGCCTGAGCGACGGCTTCACGCTCGAGGCCGCGAACGCCGACCTCGAGACCACCTTCGCGGGACTCGCTCGCGAATATCCCGGCTCGAACGAAGGATGGTCGATGGAGGCCATTCCGCTGAAGGACTCCATGGTCGGAGATGCGAACCGGCGACTGCTGTACATTCTCGCGGGCGCCGCCGGGATGGTTCTGCTGATCGCCTGCGTGAACGTCGCGAACCTGCTCCTCGCCCGTGCCGAGAATCGGGCGCGCGAGATGGCGGTGCGCGCGGCCCTGGGGGCCGGCCGGAGCCGGGTGGTGTCGCTGTTCATCACGGAGGGACTCACGCTCGCGCTGGTCGGCGGACTCGGCGGTGTGCTCGTGGCGGTCGTGGGCGTGCCGTTCCTGCAGCGCTACCTCGTTCGTGGATTGCCGGGGGCGGATGGCCCGGTCTTGAGCGTGCCGGTCCTTGGCTTCGCCCTGGGCGTGACGGTGCTCGCCGGGTTGTTGACCGGTCTGCTGCCGGCGCTCACGACGCGAATGAGCGATCTGCAGGACGGACTCCGCGAGGGAGGTCGGGGCACGACGGGCGCGCGGTCGGGTCTGCGAAAAGGTCTCGTGATCGTGCAGGTCTCCCTCGCCGTCACGCTGGTCGCGGGGGCGGGCCTCCTGCTGCGGTCGTTCTGGGCCGTGTCGTCGATCGAAGTCGGCCTCGAGGAGCCCGAACAGGTGGTGGTCTTCAACCTCACGCTGCCCGCCGCCATGTATCCGGACCCCACGGCGGTAGGGGGTTTCTTTCGCGACCTCACGAACCGGATCGGCCGGCTTCCGGCGGTCACGCACGCGACCGTGTCGAACCGACTTCCCCTGAGCGCCGGGACGAATGTGACCGAGGTGAATCTCGTGAGCGACCCGTCGCGCACGGCGGGATTCATGGAGCTTCGCACGGTCACACCTGACTTCTTCGATGCGGCGGGGATCCGGATCGTGAGGGGTCGGGGACTCCAGGTGGGTGACGCGGTGGGGGAGCCCGTGCAGGTGGTGATCTCCGAGCAACTCGCGCGCGAACTCCTGCCCGAGGGTGGTGAGATTCTGGGCCAGCAGATCGCCGTGTGGGACGGATTCGAGCCGACCGTCGTGGGCATCGCGGCTGATACCCGCGACCGCGGACCCACCCGCGCCCCTCCTCCGACCATGTACTTCGACCTCGGTGGGCCGTTTCAGCCGACCGCCGAGTCGGTGCTGATTCGCACGCAGGGCCCCCCGCTCGAGGTCCTCGCCGACGTGCGGGCGATCGTGCGGGACCTCGACCCCACCCTCGCGATGGACGGGGTCCAGCTGCTCAGCGACCAGGTGCGGGCCGTCGTCGGGCGGGGCCGCACGAGCCTGATGGGAATGATCCTCCTGTTCGGAGGAATTTCTCTCCTGCTGGGCGGGATCGGCATCTACGGCGTGATGGCCTATTTCGTCGCCCAGCGCCGCCGGGAAATGGGGGTCCGCATCGCTCTCGGGGCGGGCCGTGATGCCGTGGCCCGCATGGTGCTGCGTCAGGGCATCCAGATGACCGCGATCGGAATCGTCATCGGCGTGGCCGGGGCGCTCGCCGCGAGTCGCCTCATGACGAGCCTGCTGTACGAGATCACGCCGATGGACCCCATGACCCATGGCGCCGTGGCCCTGCTGCTGGCAGCGGTGGCGGTCGTGGCGACCTGGATCCCGGCGCGGCGCGCGTCACGGATCGACCCGATCGAGGCGTTTCGCGATGACGGGTGA
>CBDUEZ010000045.1:0-18571 GCA_965366355.1 uncultured bacterium | reverse complement strand
GTGAGCCATGCACTCGATCGCATCGACGCCCTCCTGAGATGGGGTTGTGGAAGTCGGCTAGGTTGCGGGGGCCGGTACAGCCCCCGGCCACCCGTTCAACACCTATTTCCCTCGCTGAGTAGCGAACCACCAGCTGTTCCCACCCGGCCCCAGCACGCCGCCCCTGCGATCGGGGTCACCCTCCTTCTGCGATGGTGCCTGGAGTGACTCGCATCCGTGTTCGATCGCGCGGGCGTACGTGGCGTCGACGTCGGTCACGTAGACGTGAAGGTGGCACGGCACCGCGGTCCATTCCCCGCCGGCCTGGCCGATCATGACCACGCTGTCGTCGATCTGGCATTCGGCGTGCATGATCGAGCCGTCGGGCATTTCGAAGCGACGCAGGGGGACCGCGTCGAGCACCGCCTTCAGGAACTCGATGACCGCCTCGGCCCTCTCCGTGATCAGGTACGGTGACAGGCTCGGGTAACCATCGGGCTTCCAGGTCATCGACATCGTGTTGCCTCCATGGTGGAATCCTATCTCGCGCGCGCCACATAACTAAACATCGTGATCGCGTAGAAATACTGATCGCACGCCGCGAGATCGTTGAGGCCCTCGGTGAAACTGGCGTAGTCCTCAGCTGTGACCATGCCCCTCTTCACCATGCTCGAGAAGTCCCGGACGCGTTCCCATCCGTAGCACCCCTGCTCGAAGGTGGTGCTGGTGTGCACACGCGCATCGACGCGCCCCTCGAAAAGGCCCGACTCCTGAAACGTGCGCCAGAGTCGCCGCCCCATCCAGCCATCGGCGTCGGCCATGGTACTCAACTTCCAATCGGCAAAGGCGTGTGTGAGCCTCCTCACGACCGACTTGTCGATCCCGTCGAAGAGCTGAGAATCGAAATCGAAGTGCGCGACGACGAGTCGCCCCCCCGGATCGATCACCCGGTGCGCCTCCCGAATCAGCGCCGACTTGTCGACCACCGCCTCCAGGACGTTGACCGACAGCACCCGGTCGAACTCCCGGTCGTCGAAGGGAAGGCCCTCGGACAGATCGTGGACGAAGAAGTGAAACCGCGGGTCGCCTTCAGTGGCCGCTCGGGCAGCGGCGATCGATTGTTCCGAGACATCGATCCCGACCAGCCGAATGTCGGGCGAGGCGTCGTCGGCCAACATTCGAAGGTGCTCCCCTCGCCCGCAGCCCAGATCGAGAACCGCCGACGCCCCGGCCGGCTCGAGCAACGAGACCACGTGCCGATGCACGGGTCGGATATCGTCGGTCATGGGTTGGCTCATAAGCGTGGCCCTCGCTCTCTCGATGCTAGAACGGCAAACCAAGCATAGCCACTACCCTGCGCACGCGCTCGATAGGCTGCCCCCGGGTCCAATAACTCCTTGACTTCCACCCCCTCACGGCCGGGATTGCCCGTAACGCCCCCCTCCTGATCGGAGTCCAAGCATGATCGCGCTCAGTTCATTGTGGTTGCCCATCGTCCTCTCGGCCGTCGCCACGTTCGCCGCCGGATTCGTATTGTGGGTCGTGCTGCCTCACCACAAGACGGACTGGAGCGCGCTTCCCGACGAAGGCGCCGCCATGACCGCGCTTCGGTCGCAAAACCTGAAGCCCGGCATGTACCACATGCCGCACGCTGGCCACGACAAGAACCCCCAGGCGAATCCCGAGTGGATCGCCAAGGTCGAGGCGGGACCGCCGGCCTTCGTCGTCGTGATGCCGAAGTCGACGATGCTCAACATGGGACCGACTCTCGGTAAGAACTTTCTCTATCTGCTCCTCATGGGACTCATGGTGGCGTACGTCGGATCCGCTGCGCTGCCGGCGGGGACGGACTACCTGAAAGTGTTCCAGGTGACCGGCGCCACGGCCCTCATCGGCCACTCCATGGGCGCCTTCCCCAAGGGGATCTTCTGGGGTTGGTCGCGCGCTGCCGTCACCAAGGAATTCCTGGACGGAGTGGTCTACGCCCTCGTGACGGCGGGCGTCTTCGGATGGCTGTGGCCGAGCTGACTCGGTGGCCCCGGGGGCCCCGGTGATCCCGGTGATCTCAGGCAGGCGCGCGGCCCTCGCCCCCAGGACCACCGCGCTCGCGACGCTCGCCGCGCTCGCAACCCTCGCCTCGGTCTCGGCCTGCTCGGCACCCGCATCGAATCCGGCCGGTGCCGGGCAGTTTACGGCTGAGCTGACGGGGGCGATCGCCACGACCCTATCAGGATTCGCCACATCGTCGGGTCGGGCCGGCACCACCTGGACCCTCACGATGATCGTCCCCGGTGGTCCCGACAACATCTCGATGGTCACCGAAGACGGCCTGGGTCGACTCGATCCGGGCACGTACCCCCTCGTCGACGCGACCACTGGTCTCGGAGGAGCGGCCCCCAGCCCCCACCTCATTGCAGCCCTTCAACTCGCACCGGGCGCCTTCAGCGGCTATCAAGGATTCAACGTGATGAGCGGCACGCTCACCGTGTCGGCCTCCTCGCCGACCTCCGTGTCGGGCTCGTTCGAATTCGTGACCTCGCATTCGAGCGATCCGACCTCGACCGTCACCGTCTCGGGGACGTTCACCTCGGGCAACGAGGAGTTGTAGTAACGCCGCCGTTCAGTCGGCCTTCAATGTGATCGCCGGGTCGACCCGGGTGGCCCGCACCGCGGGTGCCAGGCTCGCTCCGACCGTCACCGCAAGGAGTACCGCCGCGGCGACCCCGAGCGAGAGGGGGTCGGTCGGCGCCACGCCGAACAGCATTCCCGACAGGAGTCGGCTGCCGATCACGGCGATGAGGAGTCCCACCGCCACACCGCCGAGTCCGAACGAGAGCGCATGGCGCAGCACCAGGCGTGTGATCCCCGCGCTCGACGCCCCGACGGCGATACGGATGCCGAACTCGCGCTGTCGCTGGCTCGCCGCGTAGGCCACGACGGAGTAGAGACCCACTCCTGCCAGCAGAAGCGCGATCGCGGCCAGCAGTCCCGTGAGACGCGCGAAGGTTCGCTCGCGGATGGTCGCGGCAGCCACGCGGCTCGACATCGCGGTCACACTCCCCAACGGGATGTCAGGGTCGATCCCACCCAGGATCGACCGCACCTCGGCCGTCACCGCGCCCGCCGGCCGGTTCGAGCGTACAAGGAGGCTGGTGAAACTCTGAGGGGAGCCCGGCATCGAGACGTACATCTTCGGGCGGGGATCGCTCCGCAGATCGGAGTCGATGACGTCGGCGACCACACCGACGACGACCGCGGGCATGGGACTCCCGAAGACGTCGGTCGCCAGCCTTTGCCCCAGCGAACGTTCCGGGGTCCCGAAGAGACGAGCGGCCAGGCTTCGACTGAGAATGACCGGCGTATCGACCTCATGCGCGAACGTTGCCTCGAGCGCCGTAAAGTCACGTCCCGCGACCATCGGGACGTCGAGGACGTCGAAGAAGCCGTCGGTAACCCAGTCCGCGCGACTGGTCAGAATCTGGTCCGCATCGAGCGGGTCCTGAAGCTGGAGCTGCATCGCCAGGTGGCCGAAGGGTGGGAAGCCCGAGGCGGCCACCCCCTCGATCTCGTCGGAGCGGGTCACCCGGTCGATCAGCTCCCGGCGAAAGGCGTCGACCTCATCGGGTTGATACCCCTGCGGACCCGGGTCGACCTCCATCACCCAGACGCCGTCGGACGAAAATCCCGGGTCGACGCTCAGTAGGTTGGCCGAGCTTCGGGCGAGGAGCAGGACCCCGCCGACGAGGGCCAGCGATAGCGCGATCTGCGCCACCGACAGTCCCCCCTGTAGCGCCACGGCCATTCGGCCGGTCGCACGGCGGGTCCCGCGCGGACTCGCGTGTTGGCCTCCACGGGTGTGCAGCAGAGCCGGAAGCAAGCCGAAGCTGATGGCCGTCAACACGCCCAGCGTCGAGGCGAACGCGAAGACACGAACGTCGACGGTGGAGTGTTTCGCGACCCCCTCCGGGAAAAGGCCCGAACCCGACAGCACGGAATTCACGGCGAAGGCCACCCCCAGTCCCATCACCGCCGCCGGGAGGGCGAGCAGCACAGCCTCGGCCAGGTTCTCCAGGACGAGGTGGCTGCGCGCGGCGCCGAGTGCTTGCCGAAGCCGGAGTTCGTCGCGCCGGCGGAGTCCACGGAGAACGAGCAGATTGGCGACATTCGCGCAGGTCACCACGAGGATCACCGCGACCAGCGCCGTCAGGATTCGCAGGGTCGGGTCGAGGCGGGTCCGATCTCGGGCCGAAATCCCGATCCCAGCCTCGACGGTCGGGCGCGCCTCGCGATAGGTCTCGTTGTGGTCGGGATAGGCCTCGACGAGTTGGGCCATCGCGGCCCGAAGCTGACGCTGGGCCTCCTCGGGGGACGACTCGGGTGCGATGCGGATCAGCGTGTTGGCGAAGTGGGAGGCGCCGCGACCGTACAGCTCCCAACCGGGGATTCCGCGACCGTGGCGCAGGGCGACATGCTGAGAGGCGGGCACCCACAGGTCGAGCGAGTCGAGGCGTTCGACGCCCCGGAAGTCGGGTGGGGCCACGCCCGCGACCGTGAAGGGAAGACCATTCAGGCGGACCGTGCGACCGACGGTCGCCGGATCCGACTGAAAGGCCCGGCGCCAGAACGCGTCACTCAAGACCACGAGGGCCGGGCCGTCGGTGGCGTCGGCCTCTTGCGAGGTGAACAGCCGCCCGCGCGCCGCATCGACGCCGAGAAGGGGGAAATATTCTCCCGTCACGATCTGGCCCCAGGCCGTTCGGGCCGGAAGGCCGTCCATCGACACCTGCAGCAGCGCCCGCGAATACCCCGCGATTCGCTGGACGGCCGGCGAGGCCTCCCCGAGATCGTGCAGGTTCGGAAGGCTGATCGGCGCCTCGCGCCCGTTCTGCTCCCGGCTGAAACTCACCGTGGCGAGTTCATCGGGGCGCTCCACCCCGGAGACCTCACGAAAGAGCACCGCGTCGGCCACGCTGAAGACCGACGACGTCGTGCCGATCCCCACCGCGAGCGTGCCGATGGCGAGCGCCGAGAAGCCCGGCCTGCGCACGAGGCCCCGGAAGGCGTGCCGGGTCACTCGAAGCACGGGGGGTGAAGGGACTCCGCTCCGGTCGAGCCCCCGCGTGGGCGAGGCGAACGATGCGACACTCCGCGCCGCCTGCCGAATGAACCAGGCGTCTGCCCGCACCCTGCCCCGCTCGGGCCGGACGGTCTCGTGGTATTCTTCCTCGAGGTCGCCCGAGACGAAGTCGCGGTGGGGGGCCGGCAGGAGGCGCAGCAAGAGCCGGCCGAGGACCGGAGGCCGCGGGGTCATGATTCGGCCGCCGGGGAGTCCCCCGAAGCCATGTCGCGCAGCGCGTCGAGGGTTCCGGCGGCCATCGATCGAACGTTGGAGTAGCTCGCGTCCAACGCCCGGGCCCCGGGGGGCTCGAGCCGATAGTATTTTCGCCGCCGCCCGCCGCGACTCGGCGCGGCCTCGGCTTCCTTCGATGACACGAATCCCCGCGCGGAGAGTCGATCGAGGCCCGTATAGACCGCGCCGGCTGCGACGTCCCTGCCGGTCTGGCTCGCAATTTCCTGCCGGATGCGCACACCGTAGGCCCGGTCGCCCAACCGGAGCACTGCAAACAACAACAACTGCTCGAACTCGCCCAATCCCCTCGCCATGATCCCCTCCCGAGCAAAGACTGCACTGCAATTACTGCAATGCAGTGTTGCGAGTGTGCGGGGCGGGCGCAAGGGTCTTGGCGTGATCAGCATTGACTTCACAGCGCACCACGGCACATCCTCGGCCAGCCCGCCGGCTCCCTCGGGCAACCGGAACGAGCTCAAGTGGGCCGCACGTCAGCCGCAGCTTCAGCGCGAGGATCGCCATGCCGACCGACGCCGCACCGATCCAGGTTCGCTATGAGGTAGGGGGCACAGCGCTGGACAAGCAGTGTGACTTGCTCGTGTTGGCCTGTGACCCTCGCGGCCTCAAGTCGGTCTGCGATTACGATCCAGACGAATTGGCCCTTTTCGAGGCGCTGCGAAACTTCACGTTCCACACCGAAGTCCTGAAGGTGAGCGTGAATTCGCCGCAAACGTGCGCAGCCCTGTTTGCACCCACACCCCTCGAAGCCCAGGTCGGAAGATTCCACGGATTCCGCAATGAAAGCGCGAAGCAGTACGGACTGGAAGCGGCGAGTGCACTGGAGTACAACTTTGTCACGACGTACCAGATCCTCGGACCCGGCCGAAGCGCTTGGAGCGATGAGAAGTTCCGGGAGGTGTTGCGACAGGACATTCAGGATTGCTCCTGGTGGCCCTTCGACCGTGAATTCGAGGTGGTCCAAACGCTGACCACGCCCTACTTCGATCATTTCTTCAGCACGTCACTCCAGGATCACCTTCCGTGGAAGTGGTTGGATCGCCAAGGGAAGCACGGGACCCTCTTCGTCCACGCATCGACCTGCTTCGAGTCGATCCTCCACTGCTGGGGATACGCCGACCTCGCACTGTCGCAGCTCTCGAAGGGGGGGCAGGAGCCCCCGCCGACCGACGCCGCGATTCTGATCGTGGGCGCCGGGCCCAGCGGCCTGCTCACGGCGGTTCAACTCCTGCGCCGCGGGTACACCAACGTGGAAATCCTCGAGTCGACCAACCGTTTCGGGGGAAAAACCCGAACGATCCAGTGTCCCGGCGGCCCAGCGGGTGTGACGATCTGCGAACTGGGCACCTGCTACGCCTCGCCCGCATATCAACCGATGTTTGACGACCTCGAGGCCTTCCTCACCGGCAACGAACTGAAGAACTTCGCCGGCAAGACCTCGGAGTTCCGAAGCATGGTCACGACGGGGCAGTTTCCCCCGACCGACCCGATCCCGGAGGTCGTCGGTTTCGGGCAATACGTGATCGCAAAAGCCGAACTTCTCGACAAGGATGCGGACCTCGACAGAATCACGGCCCGCCTCCTGGCCGATCTGGCGCGCTATGGCTTGCTCCATTGGGAGATCATGGGCGGGGAAAGGCCGATGCCCACCCAGCCCCCCAGTCAGCTCGCTGGCGACTTCGGGAGCCAGACGTTTCAGGACTTTCTCGCGGCGTACGAACTACTGTCTCTGGTCGGGCTCTTCCAGTACTCCCAGGAAGTCCAGGGTTACGGTTCTCTCTCGTCGATCCCGGCGTATTACGGCCTACTCTGGCTCACCCCGACGGTGACCAACGCCATCCTGGCCGACTACCTCGACACCCTGGTGGGCCTCACACCCGGACCGGTTGTGAGCACCTTCGCGAGGGGTTGGGGGAATCTCTGGGATCAGATCGTTGCCGACGAGCGAATCACCATCACCTATTCAGCCAGCATTCAGTCGATCGTCCGGCCCAGCACCGACCAACATCAGGGGTAGGCCAACTGCTCCGTCGTCGTCAAAGCGCAGTTTCGGAGCGGAAGATCCTTGGGGTCCGAGGAGTCCATGTTTGCAGGGCTATACGAATTCGCGGGATCGGGCGCGATCGGGAGGAGGCCCATTCGCATGTACGACTCGGCGACCAGTTGGGCGCAGAAGAAGTTGCCGACGATAGTCGCGTCGAAGAGACGGCCGAGTGAGGAACTGCCGACAAGACCGGCACCGAGTCCCCAGGCCTTTGGGAGAATGGAGATATTGTCGCCCGGAAAAGGCAGGCCGTCGGCCAAGTCGATGAAGGTATGAAGCATGGCCTCCTGTTCGGCGGTCAGAGCGGGAGACAATTGGCGCCAGTAGAGCGCGACCTCGCCCCCCGACGGCCCCATGTAGTAGGCCAGAATGGCGTCGAGGTCGGCGACCCGGCACCCGGTGTGCTTCGCGTTGCCACGATACGGATCGGGAAACAAGTCGCCCCCGCCCGGCGCATCCCAGAAATAGAGCTTGTCACCATCACGAATGACCATGCCCACGTGTGTGTAGGGCTGGTCCTCTTCCATGCGGATCATCCAGTCGAGGGGGGACTCCCCGCTGAACGACATCAGGTCGCCAGTCTTGAGCGAGTCGCGTATCTGAGAATACGAACGCTTGGGCTTCGAGGTCTCGGTCGCCATCGGGTCTTCTCCGTGCTCGGGACGGGAAAAGCCGGACGGGCCACGCCCCGGCAAGACATCGCGAGGGTAGGTTCGGGTTCAGGGGGGGTCAAGGATTTTCGTACGCGCGCCGGGCGGCGGCCTTCATCCCGACGCGGCCACCCATGAGGCGCGCCGCGCGCTCCCCTGGTGAGGTTCGCTACATGGCGCTCTGGGCCCTCTTCGCCGTGCTCGCCTTTGCTGTGGTCGGTCTCGAGGTCGTCTCGCTCGTGCGATACGGCGGTGCGCAGAAGCCACTCGGCTGGACCGTGACCCGGGCGGCAGAGGTCTGGACGGTGACCACCGTGGAGCCAGGCGGCCCCGCCGACGGACTCCTGCTCCCCGGCGACGTCCTGCTCGCCATCAATCGAGACCGGAACGCCGCCCTTCTGGGACCCCGCTGGTACCTGAGAGACGCCCCGGGAACCGACGCCTACGAGTTGACCGTGGGGAGAGGCGGCGGGGAACGGAGCTTTGTGGTTCCCTGGCCGGTCGTCGTGGATCGGTCGGAGGCGGTCTGGGGGTGGATCCACCTTCTCTCGGGGCTCGTCTACCTGCTCGCGGGCCTCATGGTGGCCTTCGCACGTCCCGACTCGCCGGTCGCTCGCCGGGCGGTGACCGTCACGATGGTGAGCGTGGCCTTTTTCGTCACCCTCGTTCTGGATACGAGCGAGGGGATCGTGGCGCCGGGCATCCCGCTGGCCATTGCCCTCGCCTACTACTTCGTGCGCCCCCTCCACTTCGTGGCCGGGTATCGCTTCAACGCCCACTTCCCGCTGGGAGACCGGAGCACCCCTGCGTGGCGCCGCTTCGAGCGAGTCTTCTACGCCGTGGGGTTCATTCTGTGGGCACCGTCCGCGTATGGGGGCGTCCTGAGGGCCATGGGGCCTGAGGCCGCGACGCGCATCGTTGCGGCGCAGTATCCCTTCTCGTTCTTTCACGACGGGGTCGTCGTCCCGCTCACCTTTCTCTTCGCGGGGGCGACCGGGGTGGCCAATGGCCTCGTGCTGTGGAGGAACTACCGGCTTCTTCCCCCGGGCGACCTGCAGCGCCGCCTGCGGTGGGTGAGCATCGGCATCGTAGTCGCGCTCCTCCCGATCGTGATCGTAACTCCGATGCTGATGGCGACGGCGACCGAGGCCACCACCGAGCGTCTCACCCTGACGGTGCACATCGTCAACCTGTCCGTCGTCCTGATTCCTCTCTGCATCGGATACGCGATCCTCAAGCATCGCGTGCTCGGGATCCGAGTGGTGGTGCGGCGGGGCATTCAGTATCTGCTCGCGCGCAACGTCCTTCGGGTGGCACTGGCCGCGCCACTCCTCCTGATCGCCGTGTCCGTGGCCCTCAATCCCGATCGTTCGTTGGCCGAACTGGTGGGGGGCGGCGACGGGCGCCGCAACCTGGCGATCCTGCTTCTCGCGGGTCTGGCTCTGCGATATCGCACCTCCGTGATGCAGAGCATCGATCGGCGCTTCTTTCGCGAAGCCTATCGAAGGGAAGAGGTGTTTTCGGCCCTGGCCAGCGCGGTGTCAGCGGTCCGCGACATCCCGTCGCTGTCGCGCCTGCTCAGCATGCAAATCCAGGCCGCCCTCCACCCCAGCCTCGTGTGGGCGGTCGCCCGTGACGGCCCGTCGCCGATGCACATCGTCCATGCGTCGAGTGCCCCGCCCGGGATCGAACCATTCAAGACCCTTCAGATCGATGAAAACGAAGTACAGGCCCTCGATTCGATATCGACGATCGACGAAGTAACGGGCCTCGACGAGGCGGGCCGACAGGCACTCTCGGATTCGGGGGTCGACCTCCTCGTGCCGGTGCGGGGCCCCAACACGGGCATGATCGGAGTCCTGCTCCTCGGCGAGAAACTGAGCGAAGAGCCCTACACCGCAGAAGACAAGGAACTGCTCGCAGAGGCGGCGGTGCAGGCTGGAATGGTATGGGAGAATCTGGCTCTTCGGCGCGCGCTGACGCAGGAAAAGGACGTGCGCCGACAGCTTTCGGCCCGGCTCGACGGAGACGCCGTCGCCATGGTCTTCGCGTGTCCGAGCTGCGGGCGGTGCTTCGACGGAGACGTCGAGAGATGTCCCGACGACGGGCACGAACTCGCCTTCTCCCTTCCGACTTCACGCGTCCTCGACTCCAAGTACAGGCTTGAACGCGTGATCGGGCGGGGAGGAGTCGGGGTCGTCTACGAGGCCCTCGACCTACGGCTCGAACGCCCGGTGGCCGTCAAAGTGGTGAGAGGAGGATTGTTCGAGGACTCCGTGCTGCGCGAACGATTCGCGCGCGAGGCGCGAACGTCGGCCCGAGTGGTTCATCCGAACGTGGTCACGGTCTTCGATCTCGGTGATTTCGAGGGCGGCGCGTATATCGTTCTCGAACTCCTGCACGGGCGAAGCCTTCGGGCCGCTCTCGAGACCGACGGAGCGCAGCCCCCGCAAGAAGCGTTGCGCGTTGTCGAATCGATCCTCGACGGGGTGGAGGCAGCGCACCGCCAGCGAATCGTACATCGCGACCTCAAGCCCGAGAACGTCTTTCTCGCGAGGGCGGGGCACGGTCAACCCCCGACCGTGAAGGTGCTCGATTTTGGGCTCGCCGTCGCGCGGGGTATCGAGTCGAGTGGCGACGAGCGACTGACGAAGACGGGGACTGTGATGGGAACCCTCGCGTACATGTCGCCCGAGCAATTCAACGGTGACCCGGTCGACGAACGTACCGACATCTTCTCACTCGGGATCGTGGCGCTGGAACTGGTCACGGGTCCGATCGAACTCCGGGGGCCGACCTTCGTGCGAATCTCTCACCTCGTCGACGATCGTCTGAGCGCCTTCGGGCCTCCTACGCGCTGGAACCCCCTCGCGGCCGTTCTCCGCCGAGCGGTCATGCCCTCTCGTGAGGATCGATATGCGGGCATCGGTGCCTTTCGCGAGGCGTTGATTCCGGCTCTCGCACGATTCGGGGCCGAAACCAACTCGCGAGGCTGAGGGCCCGCTCGCGCGCCTTCTCTTTCCCTCAGCGCCGACCGGCCTGTAACGAGATCCGCTGGGCTCCGGCGACCTGGAGTTCGTCCAGAACGTCGACCATGCGCGCGTAGGGTGCGTCGGGGTCGATCCGCACCGCGGCGATCAGCTGAGAGTTGTCGGCCACCTCGGTGCGCCAGATCCGGGCGACCTCGTCTGCGCGCACCTGCCGCACGTCGGTGCTCTCGCCGTGACGCACACCCACGAGCCCGTCGACGCCGACCTCGAAGACCAGCACGTTCCGGGGACTCACGTCGACTTCGTCCTGCGGGAGCGCGAGGGCCAGCCCGAAGTCCTTCGGGAACACGGTCGTCACGAGAAAGAAGATGAGAAGAAGAAAGGCGATGTCGGCCATGGACGATGTGGGGACGGCGTCCTGAGGCTTGTGTCGTGCGCTCCCGAGCGTCATCAGAGGGTCCCTCCGTGCGTGGGTTGGCTTGCCCGTCTCAGAGGGGAATACGCGCCACCACCGAGTGGCTTTCCATCAGAGCCTCGAGTCTGGATCTCCCTCTACGGCGAGGCGCAGGCGGGGGCCGACGACGTAGAGGCGGCCCTGGGCGAGACCCTGGAGGCGCTTTTTCCCTAGCCGCGTCGTCACCCCATCTCATTCAGGTCCGCCACTAAGCTGTCGAAACTAACGACAGCGGCCCTCCCGAGCGGTCGACATCATCGACCCGACAACTCTATCCGTGAGGAGAGCGACCATGGGGCACGAACATACCAAGACGATCCTGCTCGTCGAGGACGATCCGGATCTCGCACGTGGAGTCACGCTTCGGCTTCGGGCGCAGGGATATCGGGTGGTCCACGCCCCCGACGCAACGACCGCCCTGACGATGGCCCGCACGGAGCACCCGGACCTGGTCATCATGGATGTCGGGCTCCCCGGGGGCGATGGTCACGATGTGATGGAATGCCTCAGCCGCAACGAATTCACCTCGATGATCCCCGTGGTTTTCCTGACCGCGAGAGCGCAGGAGGAGACGGTGCGCCGGGCCTTCGACCAGGGAGCGGTGGGCTTCATGACGAAGCCGTACCGTGGAGACGAACTCGTCGCCATGGTCGAGTCGGGACTGGCCACGGTGGCCTGAGTCAGGCGGAACCCACCCAAGCCAAGGACGGAACGTGGGTGAGAGCCCGACACGAGTGGAGAGCCTGGCGTTTCTTCGATCCGGTCCGACGACGTTCGCCGTCGTCTGCGCCACCGTCGCGGGGCTGATTTCGGCGAAGGCCCTATTCGGCTGGGTGATCGGTGACTACAGCCTGGTCCAGGTTGGTCCCACGGTCGCGCCGATGCGGGCGAATACCGCGCTCTGCTTCTTGTGCGGATCGGCGGCGCTCGTGGCCGGGGCGTCGGGCCCGCGCGCGCTGCGGAGCCCCAGGGGCCGCCAGATTCTCATCGGTCTGGGATCCTTTCTCCTTCTGGTACCGGGCCTCACGATCGCCCAGCACGTGCTCCATGTCGACCTCGGCATCGATGGCCTGCTGTTCGACGCATCGGCCTTCACCCCCACGACCGACCCCGGCCCCATGAGCCCCTGGACCGCGCTGGGATTCATGGTCATGGGCACCGTCGCGCTCCTCGCGACTACCAGACCCGCCCCCGGATCACCCCGTTTTACCTTGATGGCCTTCTTGACCGGATTCGTCGGGGTGCTCGCCTCGGTCGTGATCGCTATCTACGTCATGAACGTCGACGTGGCGCCGGGGGCAGCGAACTACACGCGTATGGCAGTTCCCACGGCGAGTCTTTTCTGGATTCTCGCCCTGGGCACGGGAATCATGATGGTCATGGGCTCACCCAGGGCTCGGCGCATGCTGCAGTGGGCGCCGGTCTTCCTGGGACTCCTCGTCACGCTCGTGGTCCGACAGGAGTTGATCGATCGTGACCGACTCGTGCGCACGACGGGTACCGAGGACTGGATCGAGCAGACCTCTCTCCACGCTCTGGGCCTCCTGAAGCTTCGAGTCGAAGCGCTGGAAGGACTGGCCGAGGAGGTCGCCGCGGGTGCCGAGCACCACATCGATCGGGTGCTGGACGGGCACACCATCGGCCTGCTCGACTCCAACTTGCAGATCGAGTGGTCCACGGCCGACGGCCCGCAGCGGCTCGGACTGCAGCGGTCGCTCGACCGGCCCGAAGCGCGTGCACTCGCTCTCCGGGCAGCCGCCGAGGGGGTCTCCCTCATGTCGGCGCCCGATCTCCGACCCGGCACCAGCTTCCAGGCGTTGGTCTTCTCTCCCGTGCTGGTCGAGGGGAGCGAGCCGAAATTTGTCGTGGGGGTGATGGACTACCGGTCGACCATGATTCTGGACGGAATCGTGGGCGGCTATCGACTGGGGCTCGTCGTCGACGGGGTCCCGGTTCTCGACGCCGGTTCGGTCGGGGCCGACGAGGCCGAGGCGTCGGTGTATCACAGCTTCGCGGGACGAACGTTGGCGTTTCACGCGGCGCCCTCCGAGGAGCGGATCGCCTCGTCGGCATCGCGTTTGCCCGCCATCGTACTGATGACTGGATTGGCCTTCGCGCTCCTGCTCGCCTGGAGTCGGTACTCGGCCCAGGCCCACGAACGAAGTGAGGCGCGGTTCCGCGCCCTTCTGGAGTCGGCTCCCGACGCGGGGGTGATCGTCGATGAGGTGGGACGGATCGTCGATGTGAATTCCCGGGCGGAGAACCTGTTCGGCGCGGCCCGCACCGACCTCTCGGGCACGTCGATCGGCATGCTCGGGGGTGGCACGAAGCTCACCCGGCCCGTGATGGATTGGGACTGGAACGACCCCTTCGAACTCGTGGTGCCCAGGAGCGGACTTCCCGACTTGCCCCTCGAGGTGACCGCGAGCCCGATTCAGACCGACGACGGCCTGCTCGTGTCGATGTCACTCCGCGACATGACCGAACGAAACGCCCTCATCGATCGCCTGCGAGAGAGCGACCGACTCAAGTCGGAATTCGTCTCGACCGTGTCGCACGAAATGCGCACGCCGCTGGCGGTCATTCGAGAGTATTCCAGCCTGATTCACGACGGGGTAGCCGGACCGGTCAATGGCGACCAGGCCGATTTTCTCGACACCGTGCTGCGCAATTGCGACCGTCTGACCGGGCTGGTCGGCGATCTGCTGGAGCTCGCGCAGATGAGGTCGGGCAAGTATCGCATGGACCGACAACAGACCGACCTCGCCCCGGTGCTCGAGCGGGCCACCCAGGACCTCGAGGCGCTCGCGGCCACCAAGGCGCAGATCCTTCGGCTCGACGTGAGGGGCCCCCTCCCCGACGTGCTGTGCGACCCGGACCGGGTTACTCAAGTCCTGGTGAACCTCGTCGGGAACGCGCACAAGTTCACGCCCGAGGGTGGGGAAATTACGGTCCGCGCCGAGACGCGCGGGACTTCGGTCGCAATCGCCGTTCAAGACACCGGCGTCGGGATTGCGGAGGAGCATCAGGCCCAGATCTTCGGCGCGTTCGTTCAGGTGGGCCGCAAAGATGGCCCCGGGCCCATGGGAACGGGCCTCGGATTGAACGTGGCCCGCCAGATCGTAGAATTCCATGGCGGCCGCCTGACCGTCGAATCGTGTCCCGGCGAGGGCTCGACCTTCACCTTCACACTTCCGGCACTCGACGAGGATCCCCTCACGGGCTTTCTCGCGCCGCACCTCGACCGACACAAATCGGCAGGGACCTCCTTCTCGCTCCTGCGGGTTCGCGACACGGTCAGCGACGGTGGCGAATACCTCGATCAGGTCTACGACACCGTGCTCGCGATCCAGCGCGTGGGGGGAGACGAGGCTCTACGCATCCGGAAGCAGAACCTGGTCATCGTCGCCCTCGTGGCCGATGAAGACGGATCGCTCGCCTTCGTGCGCCGATTGCTGTCGCGACTCGACGAGGCGCACGAGCGTCTGGAGTTCGCCATCTGGACGCTCGACCCCGACAGCGACGTCATGCCCTCGCTCGGCGAGCCGAGCCATCAGGGCTTCCGCCCGCTGCTGGCCCCGGTCGCGGAGCCGGCGCAGAGCTAGAAGCGGCGGTCAAGCGTGCCGCTCATAGACGTCCACACCCGTTGCTCTTAAGCCACCACCGCTTTGGCCCGGGCTTTGCATTGATGGAGGGCGCTTCGGACCCCGACGAGGGTCTGGTCAATCTAGCCACGGAGGAACAGATGGAAGACCTCAAAAAGGATCATTCGATCGGTGCTGGTACGGGTGCCGCTGCCGGTGCAGGCACCGGTGCGATCGTGGGCGCCGCGCTTGGACCGGTGGGCTCCGCGATCGGCGCCATTCTCGGCGGGATCGCTGGCGCCAAGGCGGGGGACTCGATCGCCGAAGCCGTCAATCCGACCGAGTATGACGACTACTGGCGCCGCGAGTACAAGCGGGCGAGCTACTACCGGGACGGAATGGACTGGGAAGACTATGCACCCGCATACGGCCTCGGATATCACGCGGGAACCCGCCTGCGCAACCGTCGCTTCTCGGAGGTCGAGAACGACATGGAGCAGGCATGGGAAAAGGCGAAGGGCAAGTCTCGCCTCGCCTGGAAAGACGCCAAGGAGGCGACTCGCGACGGGTGGCATCACGTTGAGCGCGCCCTCCCGGGTGACTTCGATGGTGACGGTCGCTAAGTAGCAACCGCGACATTTCTTGCAAAGCCGCCAGCACCCCAGCTGGCGGCTTTGTTTTGTCTGGTATCCAGAGATCGCTCCCCCGGGGATACAGGGGGCTCTCCCCTCGGTGATCCGACTGTTTCACTGTGAAGCACGACGTTCCTTCGCTTCGAAAGACCGCGTCCGCTACCGCTCGTCGGTCCGGCCCCGGAGTCCCCGGAGAATTCGATCCCCGGTTCCGATCGCCGCGCTGAGCAGGAGCGTCACCCCGACCGCGGCCAGCCACCGTCGGTGGTGCCAGGTCATCTGACTCAGGCCGAGGGGCGTGGTGCCGATGAACCACGCCCACACACCGACCGCCCCGATCCAGAGGCGCCCGAGGTAGAATCGCGGACGCCACGGAAGAAGCCACGCCAGCAGCACACCCAACTCGATGGCACTCTGGCCCACGAGGAGTCCCAGGCTGTCGAGGGTGGGGATCTGGACCATGCGGGGCTGGGCGAGTCTCTCCGGCGAGGGCACGGTCGAGAACGCCGTCCAGAGCATGGGGACGAGGACCAACCAGCTCAGGATCAGCGCGAACCAGAGGGCGGATCGCGCTCGGTCGCGCCAGGAAGTCGGAGTCGGAGGCATGGGGGAGACAATCGGGTCGACAGACCCGAGGCGTCAACGCGCCCGGTCCCCATCCCAGGCTCGCTCGCTCTTGACCCCGAGCCCTCGCGTTCCCATATAGTCACATCGTGACTTAATACTCACCGCAACCGACCACGTGCATCATGCCCTCCGACTCCCTCGCCGAGTTCGAACTTCTGGTCATGCTGGCCGCACTCCGGCTCGGACCCGACGAGGCCTATACGGTCTCCATCGCCGAAGACATTCGCGAGCGCACCGGACGGTTCGTGCGGAGGGCCAACGTCTATACCACCCTGCAGCGGCTCGAGGCGAAGGGACTCGTCTCGGGTTCGCTCGGTGAACCCCGGCCCGAACGCGGCGGACGACCCCCACGCCTCATCACCGTGCTCCCCGACGGACTCGCCGCGCTGCGCACCACCACCGAAGCCATTCAGGCCATGATGGGTGGACTGGGCTCGGCCCTGGGCGACGCCCCATGAGCGCCCCGCGCTGGACGCGCGCCCTGCTGCGGCGTCTCGCACTTGAGCGACGCGAAGACGAGATCCTGGGCGATCTCGACGAGGCACACGCCAAACACCGGCGCCGGCGCGGCCGCCTGATGGCCACCCTCCTCACCACCTTCGAGACCCTCGACATGGCGCTCGCCCTGCTCCGACAGCGGGGCACCTTCGGAGGCATGTCGTTGCTCGACTTCAAGCTGGGACTGCGCATGCTCGTGCGGTATCCCGGCCTCACCGCACTCGGCGGACTCGCCATCGCCTTCGCCATCTTCGCCGGGGCAGGCACCTTCGAGTTCCTGCGGCAGGTGGTGCACCCGACCCTCCCCTTCCCCGACGGCGACCGCCTCGTCGCGGTCCAGCTCTGGGACGCCCGCGCCAGCGACGACCAGCGCCAGGCGCTCTTCGACCTGGGGGTCTGGCGCGAGGAACTCCGCACGATCGACGAGCTCGGCGCCTTCGTGAATGTGGCCCAGAACATGGTCGTCGACGGTCAGAGCGCCCACCTGGTGCGCGGCGCAACCATCGACGCGGTGGGCTTTCGGCTGACCGGGGTCGACGCGCTGCTCGGCCGCACGCTCGCCGACGACGATGCACTTCCGGGCGCCGACCCGGTCGTGGTGATCGGGCACGAACTGTGGGCCACGGTCTTCGCGAACGACCCCGAGGTCGTGGGGCGCACCGTGCGGATGGGCACCGAGGCCGCCACGGTGGTAGGGGTCATGCCCGAGGGATTCCGCTTTCCCGTGGCCCACGACTTCTGGCGGCCCCTGGGCGTCGACGCCGCCTCGGTCGAGCCCGGCACCGGGCCGGCGGTCTTCGTCTTCGGACGACTGTCGCCCGGCGTGTCGATGGCCGAGGCCCAACTCGACGTCGAGCGGGTCGGCACCCGGCTCTCGACCGCCTTTCCCGACACGCACGAACACATCCGGCCCTTCGTGCGCCCGTACGCCATGGCGATGCTGGGGCTTCCGGCGTTCTTCTCCACGGGCATCGTCTCGGCGGTGGCCGCCGCATGGAATCTGCCGCTGATCCTCTTTCTGGCCCTCGTGTGCGGCAATGTGGCGCTCCTGATGTTCGCCCGAGCGGCCGCCCGAGAGAGCGAACTCGTGGTGCGGGCGGCTCTGGGCGCCGGTCGGCGCCGCATCGTGGGACAGCTCTTCGCCGAGGCACTCGTCCTGGCTGCCCTCGGTGCGGCCGTGGGGCTCGCCGCGGCGGGATGGGGCATGCGATGGGCGTACAACACGGTGGGGCAGGAACTCGGCTTCTGGGCCGGGTCGGCCCCCTTCTGGTTCCAGCCCGAGCTCTCGCTCTCCACGGTGGTCTACGTCGGGGTCCTCACCCTGATCGGTGCCGCGATCGCCGGCGTGCTCCCGGCACTCAAGGCGACGCGGGGCATCGGCACCCGTCTGCGCGAATCCTCGGCAGGGGCCGGGGGACTCCGTTTCGGTGGCGTCTGGACCTTCGTCATCGTCGCGCAGCTCGCCGTCACGGTCGGGTTCCCCGCCGTCACTCTGGCCGTCGGGCTCGAGGGCCGGGAGATCCAGACCTTCGACCTCGGGATCCCCGCCGAGGAATACCTCACGGCACGCGTCACGCTACCGGCTCCGGATGAGCTCGCCTCTCCGGTGTCCCAAGCCGACGCCCGATCCAACGCCCAGGCTCAGGCCGACGCCGCGGACGCCCCCCTGACTCGTGGCCGGTTCGATTCCATCGTGGGCACGACCTTCGCCGACATGGAGGAGCGGCTGTTGGCTGACCCCCTCG
>CBDUEZ010000044.1:0-18612 GCA_965366355.1 uncultured bacterium | reverse complement strand
ACCGGAGGCCTTCACTTCCATCACGAGGAACGCCGTTCGGCCGTCACCGAGTGCGATCGTGTCCCACAACGTGTTCGCCCCGCCCTGATCCTCGAGCATGGTTCCGGCGGCAATATCGAAGCCGGATGCACCAGGAACGCTGTGCGGCAGCATGTCCTTCAGCATCCGATGTCCGATGGCGTCGGCGGGAGCCGGCGTGACCTCGGGTGGAGTCGGGTTGGATTCAGACACGGCGAGTGGAGAAAGAGGTTCCGGGGGACTCCTCAATCTAGACCCCCGGCCGGAAGGGAGGAAAGCGTACGTTGCCTGCGACCGGGGGGCGGGAGGATATTGGGGCGTCCGTTCACCGAGCAGGTTCTCCGCCCATGCCCCCCACCGAAACCTCCGCCGCCTCGCTCCGACCCGTCTCCGGGGAGCAGACCCGCGTGCGTTTCTGGGGAACCCGAGGGTCGATCCCGAGTCCCGGACCGGCGACGGCGAGATACGGTGGCAATACGTCGTGCGTGGAGATTCGCGTAGGCGGCACCCTCTTGATCTTCGACGGTGGCACGGGAATTCGCGCGCTCGGTGCCGCGCTGAACGGTGTCGGGGGTGACGTCGAAGCCACGGTGTTTCTCACCCACTTCCATTGGGACCACATCCAGGGCCTGCCGTTCTTCAAACCTCTGCATACACCCGGCGCGCGGCTCGACATCTTCGCTCCCGCCGCCGACGACGCCACCGTGGCCCGGCGGCTCGGGCTCCAGATGGAGCCCGCCTTCTTCCCGGTCCCCTTCCAGAGCATCCGCGCCGACTGCCGGTTCGGCGCCTGGACCCAGGGGGAGCGGCAGTTCGGGTCCTGCCGCGCCGACGTGTTCCCCGCACGCCATCCGTCGCGCACCGTCGGGTTCCGAATCGACACGCCGGCCGGATCCGTCGGCTATTTCCCCGACAACGAACTCATCGGCGGAGACTACGACGTGGGGCCCGACTGGCGCGCGGAGTTGGGGCGATTTCTGAAGGGTGTCGATGTCTTGATCCACGACGCGATGGTGGTGGGCGAGCCCTACAGCGCCTTCGAGGGCTGGGGGCACAGCACCGTGGAGCAGGCCCTCGACCTCGCTCTCGAGGTGGGAGCGGGGCACCTGGTGGGTTTTCACCACTCCCCCGACCGAACGGACGACGAGCTCGACGCCGAGCTCCTACGAGCGCGGTCGCTCGTGCAGGGGACCGACCTGTCGTTCTCTCTCGCGGCCGAGGGTCATGTCATCACGCTCGGGCCGCCCTCCAATCAAACGTCTCCGAACCCTCCTGAATAATATGCGTATAGCGATCAACACTGGCGGCGGCGACGCCCCGGGACTGAATGCGGTGATTCGTGCCGTGACTCTTTCAGCCGACGCCCTGGGATGGGAGGTCTACGGCATTCGGCGGGGCTACGACGGACTCCTGGAAGACATTCCCGATGGGTTCGTGCGACTCACTCCCCAGTCCGTTCGAGGCATCACACATCTCGGGGGAACGATTCTCGGTACCACCAACCGGGGTAACCCGTTGAAGTGGGCGACCCGTGGAGACGACGGCGAGATGGTCGAGGTCGATCGGTCCGATGAACTGATTTCGGCCCTCGCGGATCGCGGCATCGATGTGCTCGTCGCGGTCGGTGGAGACGGATCACTCAGCATCGCGGCCGGGCTGGCCCGGAAGGGCCTCAAGGTGATCGGTGTGCCCAAAACCATCGACAATGATCTCGCCTCGACCGTGACGACCTTCGGCTTCAACACGGCGGTGCAGACGGCCACCGACGCCATCGGCAAGCTCCACTCGACCGCCCAGTCGCACCGCCGCGTCATGGTCGTCGAGTTGATGGGGCGAGACGCCGGCTGGATCGCCCTGTTCGCCGGCCTCGGGGGCACCGCCGACGTGATCCTCATTCCGGAGATCCCCTACGACATCGACAAGGTCTGCGAGAAGGTGCAGTCGCGGTACGTGGGAGACGTCGGATTCTGCATCATCGTGGCGGCCGAGGGAGCGCGGCCGGCCGGTGGCACGGCCAGCTACGTCGAGGCGGCGGTGGCCGGACGCGCGGCTCGGTTGGGCGGGTTGGCCGAAACCCTCGCGGCCCAGGTCGCCGAACGCACCGGACGCGAAGTGCGCTCCCTCGTACTGGGTCACCTCCAACGCGGGGGCGAACCCACGGCCTACGACAAGGTGTTGGCGCTGCGGTTCGGTGCCGCCGCGGTGGAGTTGATCGAGAAGGGGCACTTCGGATGTATGGTCTCCCTCGATCCACCCGACGTCCGGGCAGTCCCGCTCGAAGAGGCCACTGCGCACCTCAAGCTCGTTCCCGTCGATGGCGAGGTCGTGCGAACGGCTCGCCGCCTCGGCATCTCGTTCGGGGATTGAGCGGAAACCTTCGCGTCCCCATGATGCCCGTGCGTTCCGTCGCAGTCTCCACCACGGAGATCGGCCGCGCCCACGCCCTCAACACTCAGGAGCACCGTATGTCTCGTCTCGCTCAACGGCTTCCGTTGCTGTTGGCGCTCGTGTTCGCCGTGACCGTTCCGGCCCAGGCCCAGGTGGCGGACTTCGAGCCCGTGGTCGCACGCGACAACCCGTTCACGCTGACCATTCGCAACATCATGCGGGGCCCGGAGCACCTCGGCGAAGCGCCGGGCGGGATCTCGTGGACGGATGACGGGGAGTGGCTCTATTTCTCGTGGCGCCCCGGTGGCGGGGCATGGGATGACAATCGCTCTCTGTATCGAGTTCCCGCCGATGGCGGCACCCCCGAAGAGGTGGATGACGCGACCGCCGATTCGACGGGCATTCTGCGGGCGGGTGGAGACCTCAGCAACGACGGGCGCTGGCGGCTATCGGGCTTCGGGGGAGACCTCTACATGGTCGACCGGCGCTCGATGACGGTTCGCCAGCTCACCGACACCCGAGCCGGCGAGGCCGCACCGATCTTCACCGACGACGAGACCGGGGTCATCTACCGCGAGGGCGACAATCTCTTTCGCATGAATCTCGCCGACGGACACATTCGGCAGCTCACCGACATTCGGTCCGGCGCCGCGCCGCGCGACCCGGCCGATCCGACCGAGCAGCGGCAGTGGCTCCTCGACCAGCAGCGCGAACTCTTCGACCACATCCGGCGCCAGGCCGAGGCGAGAGAGGAGGCGCAGGCCCGTCGCGACTCGATCGCGGCATCGGAGCCGCAGCCCCTCTATATCGCGAATGGTGAACGGCTGGGAGGCCTCACGCCGTCGCGCGACGGGCGGTGGGTCATGGTCAGCACGTCCCGGCCGGCCTCCGACACCGAGCAGACCATGGTTCCCGACTGGGTGACCGAGTCGGGCTACACCGAGCCGATGAACGTGCGCACCAAGGTGGGCGATGCCCAGGGGAGTGGCCGAGTCGGGCTGCTCGATACCGAGTCGGGTGCCGTGTCGTGGCTGGAGGTGAAGCCCGACGGTGTCGAGGCCGTAGCCGATGGCTTCGCCTCGGGCTGGAACGACGCCGGCACGCATGCGCTGATCTGGAGTCGCACCGAAGACAACAAGGAGTGGTTTCTCTACGCCCTCGAGGCCGCGACCGGCCAGATGACCCTCCTGGACCGACTCCGGGACGAGGCGTGGGTCGGTGGACCGTGCGGCTTCGGGTGCCGCGGGTGGCTCCCCGGGACCAACACCGCATGGTATGCCAGCGAAGAGACCGGATACGCGCACCTCTACGCGGTGGAGGCCGACGGCACCGGCAAGCGGGCGCTCACCTCGGGTGAGTGGGAAGTGCTCGGCGCCGAGATCCCGGCCGGCGACGATCGTTTCTTCGTGACGACCAACGAGGGCTCGCCCTTCAATCAGCACGTGGGGTGGCTGGACTTCGACGGCGGCCCCATCGACTACCTCACCTCGGGCGACGGAAGCTTCGACGCCACGCTGTCGCCCGACGGTGAGCGGATCGCCTGGGTTCATTCGGTGGCCAACCGTCCCCCGGAGCTGTTCCTGTCGGACGCCGACGCGGGTGCGGAGATGGAGCAGATCACCTTCTCGCCGACCGACGAATGGCTCGCCTACGAGTGGCTGAAGCCCGAGATCGTGCGCTTTCCGGCCGAAGACGGCACCCAGGTCCCGGCGCGGATCTACCGGCCCGGTGACGTCGGTGCGACGCCCAACGGTGCGGCAGTCATCTTCGTGCACGGCGCCGGCTATCTGCACAACGTGCACAACTACTGGAGCACCTACTACCGCGAGTACATGTTCCACCACCTCCTGGCCTCGCAGGGCTACACGGTGCTCGATATCGACTACCGCGGGTCGGCCGGCTACGGACGGGACTGGCGTACGGCGATCTACCAGTGGATGGGCGGCAAGGACCTCAGCGACCAGGTCGACGGGGCCCGCTGGCTCGTGGCCAACGAGGGCATCGATGCCGATCGGATCGGCCTGTACGGCGGCTCCTACGGCGGCTTCATCACGTTGATGGCCCTGTTCACCGCGGGCGACACCTTCAAGGCGGGCGCCGCCCTGCGCTCCGTCACGGACTGGGCCCACTACAACCACGGCTACACGAGCAACATTCTCAACCAGCCGCAGGACGACGACGAGGCGTACCGCAAGTCGTCGCCGATCTACTTCGCGGAGGGTTTCGGACCCGACCAGCACCTCCTGATTCCCCACGGCATGGTCGACACGAACGTGCACTTTTCCGATGTGGTCCGGCTCGCCCAGCGACTGATCGAGCTGGGCAAGGAAAACTGGGAGATGGCGGTCTATCCGGTGGAGAACCACGGATTCATCGAGCCGACCTCCTGGACCGACGAATACCGGCGCATTTTCGAGCTGTTCGAACGCACCATCTCGAAACCGGGTTGCCTTGATAACGGCGGCCTCTGCGCCGAGCCCGTTCCGTCGGGAGGGATGTAGACTCCGTGGCCGCCCACGACGGATTCCACCTCGGCGCCGAGATCGATCCCGAGACCGGCGAGCGCACGCCTGAGGCGGTGGTGCTTCCCCCGGAGTCGCTGACGACCCACGGGGTCATCGTGGGGATGACGGGGTCGGGAAAGACGGGGCTCGGGATCGTGCTCCTGGAGGAGGTGCTGGCGTCGGGTCGGCCGGCCCTGATCCTCGACCCCAAGGGCGATCTGGCGAATCTGTGCCTGTTGTTTCCGGAATTGGCGGCCGGTGACTTCGAGCCGTGGGTCGACGATGCCGAAGCGCGGCGGGAGGGGGTGTCGCGCCAGGAACTCGCGGCGTCGACCGCCGCCACCTGGAAGAAGGGTCTCGCGTCGTGGGGGATCGACGGAGCGCGAATGAAGTCGCTGCGGGAGCGGGCCTCGGTGCGCGTCTACACGCCCGGCTCCGACGCGGGCGTGCCCCTGAACCTGATCGGGGATCTCTCGGCTCCACCCGACGCCGATCCCGAAACAATCCGGGAGGCTGCGGAGTCTCTCGTCTCGGGCCTGTTGACGCTCGCCGACCTGGAGTCGGATCCGCTCACGACGCCCGAGCACATCCTGCTGGCGACGCTGGTGGCCGACAGCTGGACCCGCGGCGACACCCTCACGCTCGAGTACCTGATCGCGAGCGTGCAGAACCCGCCGTTTCGCAAACTCGGGGTGTTCGAGGTCGACACCTTTCTGCCTCCGCCGCAGCGCATGAAACTCGCGCTGCGGCTGAACGGCCTGCTCGCGTCGCCCTCGTTCGCCGCGTGGCGCACGGGTGATCCTCTCGACATCGACGCGCTGCTGTGGGCCCCCGACGGGCGGCCGCGCGCGAGCATCGTGCAGTTGGCGCATCTCTCCGACACCGAGCGCATCTTCGTCGTGACGATGCTCCTGTCGCGCGCCATCACCTGGATGCGCCGGCAGCCGGGCACCTCCGACCTGCGGGCCCTGATCTACATCGACGAGTTGTTCGGGTTCGCGCCTCCCACGGCCAATCCACCGTCGAAGACCCCGCTGCTCACCCTCTTCAAGCAGGCCCGGGCCCATGGACTCGGGGTCGTCGTGTCGACCCAGAATCCGATCGACATGGACTACAAACTCATGTCGAATGCGGGCACGTGGATGATCGGGCGGCTTCAGACCGAGCGCGACAAGATGCGGGTCGTCGAGGCGTTGCGGTCGGCCGACGGGAGTGTCGACGTCGGCGCCTGGGACGCCCGTGTGAGCGGCCTCGGCAAGCGGCAGTTCGTGCTCAAGCGCACCCGCAGCCCCGACCCCGACATCTTCACGACACGCTGGGCCATGTCGTACCTGCGCGGGCCGATCACGCGGGGCGAATTGGCGGCACTCCCCGGCGAGGTCACACGAAGCGACTCCCGCGGCGCCGCTTCGACCTCGGCGACGGGGTCGGGGGCGCAGGCACCCGCCGCCGATGTCGCCGCCCCCTCCGTGGCGGCCGGGTCGGCCCCACCCACCAGCGACGAAGCTGGACGCGCCGCCACCCCGACCACTCGGGCGCCCTCGGCCGCCTCGACGACCGCCCCCGCCCACGACGAGTCCCCGCTCCAACCCGCCATCGCCGACGGCGTGCGGGTCACATGGCTGGACCCGTCCGCCCCCTGGGCCTCACAAGTCGGGGTCGGGTCAAACACGGCCCGACTGGAAGCCGGACTCGCGACCAACGTGCGGATGGTCTTCGACGAGACCAAGGCCGACCTGCGGCACGAGGTGGAGTGGGAGGTGGTGTGGTTCCCGCTCGGCGCGACGGTGAAGGCCGAGCAGGCGACCCCCGTCGACTTCGACGCCCGCGACTTTCGCGACGCGCCCCCCGACGGGGCTCTCTACGTGCTCCCAAAGGCGAAGCTGGACCAGAAGTCGTTCTTCACGGCCGTGGAGCGCGACCTCCGGGACCGACTCCATCGCACCCTTCAAATGACCCTGTACCGCAACGTGGCGCTCAAGCTCTACTCCCGAGCCGGCGAGTCGGAGGAAGCGTTTCGTGCCCGGTGCGTCGAGGCCGCTGAAGACGCGGCCGACGCCGAGGCGGCCAAGCTGAGGGATCGGTACGCCTCGAAGATCGATACCGCTCGCGATCAGGCGGAACGGGCCGAGCGACGCCTTCGCGAACTCGATGTCGACGTCTCCAGCCGGCGTCAGCAGGAGATCGTCTCCGGCGCGGGCACGCTCATCGGCATGTTCCTGGGTGGGCGGCGAAGCACCCGCAGCTTGTCGACCATCGCCTCGAAGCGGTCGCAGACGCGGCGCACCGAAGAACGGCGTCGCACCGCCGAGGCCCGGCTCGCCGACGAGCAGGAAGACATCGTCGAACTCGAAGACCAGCTCGCCGCCGACCTCGAGGAGATCTGGACGACGTGGCGCGACCATGCGACCGAGATCGAGCCCCTCGAAGTCGGCCTGGAGAAGAACGACATCGACGTCTCTTCGCTGCGGGTCTTCTGGGCGCCGCGGGGCTGAATTCTCCTCGCCCGCCCGGAAGGATCCCTAGGACCCCGCGTCGGAGAGGGCAGGTAGGGTCGTGAGGTAGGCCCAGATCGCCTCGATTTCCAGGTCGTCGAAGTGCTGGAACGCCACCCAGGGCATCGATGGCCCGAGTTCACTGCCGTCGGGCCGGACCCCGGTGCGCAGCGCGCGTTCGAAGTCTTCCAACGACCACGCACCGAGTCCGTCTGTGGGGTGGGGTGTGAGGTTCGCGGGGATCGGACCTCCCGGCTCGATGGGTGTGCCCCCCCGCAGGTCGGCCCCATGGCATCCGGCGCAGGTCGTCGACAGGTATCGCCCGAAGGTGGCCGTCGCCTCCCGCGCCGGGGCCTCGACGCCCGGCCCGGCGTGATGCTCGAACTCCGGCGCAAAGTCGATGCCCCCCGCGACGAGAAACGCTCGCATCAGGGGTCCCAGCTTGCGCGGGGGAAGCACACGGTCGACCGGCGGGAGCGCCTCGAGATACGCCACCATGCGGCCCAGGTCCTGATTCGAAAGCTCTCCGAAATCCCCCGAGGGCATGATCAACAATCCGCTGCCGTCCGGACGGACGCCGTGCCGAATGGCACGCTCCCAGTCGGTCGGGCCGTATTGGCCGGCGACTCCGCCTTCTCCTGACGTGAGATTGGAGGAGAACAACGTCCCGAAGACCGGTTGGTCGATCAAGACGGCGCCACCCATGTCGTCGCCGTGGCAGCCTGTGCAGTGGAAGATCTCCAACAAGCGGCCACCCTCGGCCACTTCCGACTCCTCGGCCGGGAGAATCAGCGGGTGGCCAGGGATCGCCGAGTAGTCGACGCTCGCTTCTCGGGCCGATAGCCCGTATACGAGGGCAACACAGAGGATCGCGAGCGCCACGAGGCCGAGTCCGAGGCGCTTCAGCATTCGCATCATCGCACGACGCTTTCGGGAGGGATTACCGACCCACGAGGGCACGGGTGACTCGCACGCGCAAGTCGGGCGGTTGCGCGAACCGGCGTCAGCGTGGAGTTTTTCGCGCCATGCCGACCCTCCCCGATGCGCCCGCCGAGACCCCTGAGGCCGCGAAACGCCGCTTCAGGCTCACGCTCATCAAGGTCATGACCGTTCAGGTCATCACCCTGATCCTCTTCTGGCTCCTCCAGTCGCGGTACAACGGCTGATGCATCCGATCAATTGGCTCATTGTATTGGGCTACATCAGCTATGTGATGATCGACGGGGTGCGTCGCTCCAAGGGTACCGACAAGATCGAGGGCTACTTCCTCGCCAACCGGAGCCTGCCCTGGTGGGCGCTGGGGCTGTCGGTCATGGCGACCCAGCTCTCGGCCGTCACGATGATCGGCACGACGGGACAGGGGGCCACCGACGGTCTGCGGTTCGTGCAGTTCTACTTCGGACTGCCGCTCGCCATGCTCATTCTCGGGGTCACCCTCGTGCCGTTCCTACACGGCGCCAAGGTCTACACGGCCTACGAATACCTCGAGCGCCGCTTCGGGCCCGGCACCCGTTCGGCCACCAGCTTTCTTTTCCTGCTGTCGCGGGGCATGTCGGTCGGTACGATCCTGGCCGCACCCGGCGTCGTCTTTTCGGCCGTCTTCGGCTGGCCACTGATCACGTCGGTCGCCGTGATCGGGATCCCGACGATCGCCTACACGATGCTCGGCGGCATCCAGGCCGTGACCTGGGCCGACGTCAAGCAGATGGTCCTGATCATTCTCGCGCTCATCGCGATCGTGTTCGTGCTCCTCTTCAAGATGCCGGTGACCCCCGACGACGCCCTGCGCATCGCGGGTGCGACCGGGCGACTGAAGGTCTTCGACTTCTCGTTCAACCTGACCGAGACGTACACCTTCTGGTCGGGAGTCCTGGGCGGCACCTTCCTGATGCTGTCGTACTTCGGCACCGACCAGAGTCAGGTGCAGCGCTACCTCGCCGCGAAGAACGTCGACGAGGCGCGCAGCACCCTCATGATCAGCGCCTACTGGAAGATCCCGCTCCAGGGACTCGTGCTGATGGTCGGCGTCCTGGTGTTCGTCTACTACCTCTTTGTCGCGCCACCACTGCTCTTCAACCCGGACCACGAGGCGCAGGTTCGCGAGGCGCAACCGGCGGCCTACGCGGAGCTGGAGCAACGCTTCGGCGACGCCTTCTCCCAGCGCGAAGCGGTGGCCCTCGAGGTGGCAGACCTCCGAGGCGCGGGGCAGGAAGCGGCGGCCGACAACGCCATGGAGACCTTTCTCGCTCGCGAAGCCGAGGTCGAGGGCATTCGGACCGAGGCCCTCGCGATGGCCGAAGAGGTGACGGGGCAGTCGAGCCGCGATGTGAACTACATCATTCCCCGCTTCGCTCTGAACGAACTTCCGCTCGGACTATCCGGGATCTTCATCGCAGCGATCATGGCCGCGGCCATGTCGTCGATCTCGTCGGAACTCAATTCGTTGTCGACCACGTCGGTCATCGACTTCTATCGTCGATGGGTGAAGCCCGAGGGCACCGACGCGCACTATCTGAACGTCTCGAAGATCGCGACGCTGTTCTGGGGGGCCTTCGCCTGCGTCGTGGCGACGTTTGCGGCCACCCTCGGCTCGCTCATCGAGGTCGTCAATCGCTTCGGCTCGTTCTTCTACGGCTCGATTCTGGGCGTATTCCTCCTCGCGATGGTGCCTCGCACCAACGGGTGGGGGTCGGGCATCGGCCTCGTGTGCGGCATGGGATCGGTGGCCTACTTCACCTTCTTCCAGCCCCAGATCGCCTTTCTGTGGCACAACGTCATCGGGGCCGTGGTCGTCATGGTCGTGGGTACGCTCGTCAGCGCGCTGACGGGTGGGAGCGAGGCCGTCGGAGCGTAGCCGGCCCGTAACGCAGCCGCGAACGACGACGCCTTGCCGCGAGGCGTCCCGGGGTGAACCATGCGACGACGTTCGCTTATCCCGGAGACTCGATGAATCGCCCCATGCTGCTCCTCGGAGCCCTCGCGCTGGCGCTCGCGGCGGCCAACCCCGCCGCCGCTCAATACGCCTCTCTCGTCGATCGCGAGGGCCGGATCGATCTGAACCGCTACTACACGGCGGCAGAAAGCGATCAGATTCTCCAGGAGTACTCCGAGCTGTACCCCGACCTCGTCGAGGTGCACGAGATCGGTCGCAGCTACCTCGGTGCGCCGCTGCGTCTCGTCACGGTCACGAACCGGGCCACCGGACCCGACCACGAGAAGCCCGCCCTCTACGTCGACGGGGGCATCCACGCCGCCGAGCTCACCGGTTCGGCCGTAGCCACCCACCTCCTCACCCACCTCCTCACCCAGTACGGGCACGACCCGCAGGTCACGCGGCTGCTCGACACCCAGGTCTTCTACATTCGACCCAAGTTCAATCCCGACGGGTCGGATCTGGTGTTGAGGGAAGACCAGGCGCTGAGGAGCTCGGTCCATCCCGTCGATGACGACTACGATGGCGTGCCCGACGACGATCCGGCCCAGGACCTGAACGGCGACGGCTGGATCACCGAGATGCGCGTTCCCGATCCGGAAGGGCCCTGGTTCGCCGATCCGGCCGACCCACGGATCATGCGACGGGCGCCGACCGACGGCAGCCTCCCGGCCGGGACGATGCGCTACTCGACCATGAGCGAGGGCATCGACGACGACGGCGACGGGCGCTTGAACGAAGACGGGATCGGCGGCCTCGACATGAACCGCAACTTCCCACGCAACTGGGAAAGGGAGCATCTCCAGGGGGGCGCCGGCGAGTTTCCGCTCTCCGAGCCCGAGACCTACGCCACGGTACGCTTCATCCAGGACCACCCGAACATCATCGGGATCGTGCACGGCCACACGTCGGGCGGATTCGTCTATCGACTCCCTTCGGCCTCGGCCCCGAGCCTGTTCCCGAAAGACGACCTCGAGCTGATCATCCACCTCGGCGAGGAATACACCCGCAGCACCGGCCGTCCCGTTCAGGCCTCGGCCACACATCCGACCGAACACCGCTATGGCACCCTCATGAGCTGGGGTTACTGGGATCAGGGCATCATCGGCTGGGTGCCCGAGTTTTCGCCGGGCCCCGAGATGTGGGTGCCGGACTACGACGGTGACGGCGACATCGAGCCGGAAGAGGAGCTGCGCTACGACGACGAGGAGCTCGGGGGTCGCTACTTCACCGAGTGGACCGCCTACGATCATCCCACCCTCGGCGCGGTGGAGATCGGTGGCTGGCATCGAAAGTTCTGGGGCCAGAACCCGCCGTCGGAACACCTCGGCGAAGAAACCATTCTCCAACTGCCGTGGATTCTCTATCTCGCCGATCAGACGCCACGGCTCGAGCTCTCGGAGCCGACGATCGCGGCCGAGGGCGATGGTGTCTTCACGGTGCAGGCCCGGGTGCGCAACGTCGGCTTCCTCCCGACGAGCCTCACCGGCCGGGGCAATGTGGGCGCCGAGGGCCGGGAGGGCGCGCCCCCGACCGACCAGGTCGTGCGCCCGGTCCACCTCTCGATCGAGCTCGACGGGGCCGAGCTTGCCGAGGGCGCGGCCCGAGTGAATGTGGGACACCTCGCCGGCACGGGGTCGTTTCTCCCGGGCCTCGCGCCGGACGAGGCCACCGCCACCTGGCGGGTTCGAGCCACGAGCCCCGGTGCCACGATTCGCGTACGTGCCGCGTCCGACAAGGCGGGTGTGCGCCGTAGCGCAGTCCTCGATCTCTCAGGAGGCCTTTGATGCCTGCCGTGAACCTGACCCACGGCATGTTCGCCTGGACCGACCTGATCGCCCACGACCCGGCCGACGCGAAGGACTTCTATGGAAGCCTTTTCGGTTGGAAGCCCGCAGCCCTCCCCGACCACCCGGCGTCGGCCTACACCCTCTTCACGCTCGGGGGCCAACGTGTGGCCGGGCTGACCCCGATGTCGGAGAGCATGAAGGGTCAGGGTGTGCCGCCGATGTGGGTCTCGTACATCCTGGTCGACGATATCGAGGCCGTGGTCGGCCGAGTGGAATCGCTCGGCGGATCGGTGCAACTGCCCCCCATGGACATCATGGACTCGGGACGCATGTCGATGATCGCCGACCCCTCGGGCGGATCGGTCTGCCTCTGGGAGGCGGGAACGCATCGAGGGGCCGAGTGCTTCAACGACCCCGGATGTATGTCGTGGAACGAATTGCTCACCCGTGACCAGGACGCAGCGACGGACTTCTTCGCAGACCTCCTCGGTTGGACCTACCAGGCGATGGACCTGGGAGAGCAGGGCACGTATCAGGTATGTATGGTGAACGGACGGCCCAACGGCGGGATCATGTCGATGCCCAAGACGGTGCCGGACCACGTTCCGCCCCATTGGGACGTCTATTTCACGGTGGGCGACGTCGACGTGTCCGCGGCGCGAGTGACCGAACTCGGAGGCACGATCGTGGTGCCCCCGACCGACATCTCGGTCGGTCGATTCGCCTACGTCTGCGACCGACAGGGCGGCCACTTCACGCTTTTCCGCCCCTCGCAGCCCTGATGCACGTCGCCCCGGGTGCCCTGATCGGGGCGCCCGGGGCGAGTAGTAGCGAGCGGTCGGTCGGGGTCAGTCGTTCCCCCCGGAAGCCCTCGCCCGATCCGTTTCGGCCTTCAGCTTGTCGAGGGTCGCGCGGATTTCTTCGGTTCTGACGGCGTCGATCTCCCGCACCTCGCGCACTTCTGCGATGCGGAACTGCGCCTCTTCGATCCGCCCCCGGGCCTCCTCGACGCGGAGGCGGGCCTCGTCCATGCGCTGGCGAGCCTCTTCCATGCGTTCCTCCAGACCCGCGACATCGACGTGGATCGACTCGCCGCATGCGGAGTGCGAACGCACGTGAATGGTTCGCGTCGAGCTCGCGGCCGCGCCCGACGAGAGCTGCACGATCACCCGAGGTGACTCACTCGCGCACACCACCTCGACCCGATGCGCCTCGCCATCGACCGACCTCGCAAACAGGGCCGCCGTCACGCCCGATCCCACCACGGCTCCACCGGCGATGCACGCCAGTGCCACGACATCTGATCCCCACCGACCCATTCTGCACCTCTTCAGCTCGAGTTTCGACCCCTTCGCAGATCTGATGCACGAAGTCGGCGAAGGGTTGCGTGCCCGGTCGCCTCCCGGTGGAGACCCGTCGACTACCCGTCGTCGCGTGGCCAGGGGAGGGCCAGGGCCGCCGGAGCGCGGGACCGGCCCACCCACCCCGCCAATGCAGCCAGGGTAAGCACGTACGGGAACGCCAGAAATAGCTGGTATCCGATGTCGAGTCCGAGGGTCTGCAGGGCGAATTGAAGCGCGGAAGCGGCTCCAAAGAGTATGGCGGCCGCCAACACCAAGAGGGGGTTCCAACGACCGAGGACCACCACGGCGATCGCGATGAACCCCTTTCCTGCGCTCATTCCCTCGGAGAACGTGCCGGTGTGTGCAAGCGCGAGATGAGCACCCGCGACTCCGGCGAGCGCGCCCGCCACGAGGCACATCGCCGCGCGGAGGGGGCGCACCCGTACTCCGGCCGCGGCCGCGGCATCCGGGTCCTCCCCCGCCGCACGAATTTCGAGTCCCCACTCGGTGCGAAAGAGCAACCACCAGAAGAGGGGCGCGAGCACATAGGTCAGGTAGGCGGTGGGAGCCTGGGCGAAAAAGGCGGTGCCGATCGCCGGCACGTCACTGAGGAGCGGCACGGGCCAGGCATCGAGGGTGGGGAGAGACAGAGCGGTACCCGTGGCGCCGAAACGGTCCTGATAGATGACGCCGGTGAATCCGAGACCACCCAGCGTCACGGCCGTGCCGGTGATGATCTGATCGGTGTTCAGCCCGACGACGAACAGCGCGAAGATGGCCGCGACCAGGAGCCCCGCCAGCGCGCCGACGAACACTCCCGCCGCCGCAGAACCGGTCGCGAGGGCACCCAGGGCGCCCCCGAGAGCCCCCGCGATGATCGACCCCTCGAGGCCGATGTTGATGACTCCCGCACGCTGCGAAAGCGTCTCACCGAGAGCCGCGAGCGCCAGCGGCACCCCAAGGCGCACGGACGCCTCGAGATAGGCGATCAGGAGCGCGGTCTCAGCCACCGGTGCCCTCCCTCTCCCGAGCCACGCGGCGAATCACGCGGTCGACGATCAACACACTCAGAATCACGAGAGCCTGGATCCCCTCGACCCAGGCGGCCGGCACGCCCGCCGTGCGCTGCATGGCCGACGCCCCGCCCTCCAGGATGCCGAACAGGATCGCCGTGCCCACCACGCCGATCGGATGGAGCCCGGCCAGGAGGGCGACGGCGATCGCCGTGTACCCGTGGCCCGGCGACAGATTCTCGTAGAGCGCGAAGGTCACGCCCGTGACCTGCACGCCACCGGCGAGACCGGCGAGGGCGCCCGACACGAGGAAGGCGACCGCGACCACGCGACCCACCGGAATGCGACCCGACACCCGAGCCGCATCGGGCGAGGCGCCCACCGCGCGGACCAGGAATCCCGCCCGCGTGGCCCGGAGCGCCCACCACATGAGGCCGGCCAGCACCAGGGCGAGGGCGAATCCGACATGGAGCCGCGACCCCGGCACGAGCAGGGGAAGTCGAGCAACCTCGGCGATGGATTCGGTCTGCGGAAACACGCCGCGCGACTCCTGCAACGGTCCGTGCACCAGCCAGGCGGCCAGGTCGATGGCGACGAAGTTCATCAAGAGGGTCGTGATCACCTCGCCGACACCCAGCCGGAGCTTCATCCAGGCGGGAAGCGCGGCCCACGCGGCACCCGCCAGGGCCGCCGCGATCAGGGGAGCGGGCAGGGCGACGGCGGCCGGCCAGCCCTCCATCTGCAGACCGACCCAGACGGCGGCGACGGCCCCGGCATACAATTGTCCCTCGGCGCCGATATTCCACACGCCGGCCCGAAAGGCGAGCGCGACGGCGAGCCCGGTCAGGAGCAAGGGGACCGTGCGCACGAGGGTGATCGACACGATGGCGCTGGGTGTACCGAGCGCACCGTTGACCAGGGCTCCGAACGCCTCGAGGGGAGGGTAGCCCCCCAAAGCGAGGGCGAGCGCCGCGACAGCCAACGTCAGCGCAAGCGCCGCGAGTGCCGAGAAAACGGGAAGCCAGCGGGAGGTCATGCGACCCCCGCCAACATCAGTGCCCCGATCCCCTCCCGCGTGCGCTCCGCCTCCGCCACGGGAAGCGCTCGACCCCGCACGAGAACGACGACCCGGTCTGCGACACGCAGGATCTCGTCGAGGTCGGTCGACACGAGCACGACACCCGCCGGGTCGGGCCCGCTCGCCCGTTCCCGCAGCGTGCGATGCACGAAGGCCGCTCCGGCGACATCGAGCCCGCGGGTCGGGTTCTCGGCTACGATCAGGTCGGGCTTCCCTTCGAGTTCGCGCGCCACGACGAGGCGTTGCTGGTTGCCCCCGGAGAGGCTCGAGGCCAGGGCCTCGGGGCCGGAAGCCCGGATCGAGAACGCCTTCACTGCCGCGCGAGTCGCCTGCCGAATCCGATCCCAACGCAGCAGGGGGCCGGCCTGGTAGGCCCCACGCCGGTGCAGACCGACCGCGAAGTTCTCGGCGAGGGTGAACGACGCGACGAGCCCCTCTCGGCGCCGATCTTGCGGCACGAACGCCGGCTCGTCGGCCAGAACGACCTCGCCACGATCCGGAGCCAGGCGACCGGCCAGAACCAGCGAGAGTTCGCGCTGCCCGTTGCCCTCCACTCCGGCCACGCCGACGATTTCACCGGCCCGCACCTGGAGGTCGACCCCCCGCAACGCGACGCGCCCGGCGGTTGGATCGACCTCGACGCCCCGCAGGTGGGCGACCGTTGGCCGAGCGTCGGCACCGACCTGCCCGACCGGGACGACCGCCCGCTCGGGTAGCACGGCCGGCGCCTCACCGACCATCGCCACCGCGAGCGCCCCCGCATCGACCTGTGAGCGCGGCGCCTCGAGCACCGTCTGCCCGCGGCGCAGAACCGTCACCCGATCGGCGATCGCCAGGACCTCGTCGAGCTTGTGGGCCACGAGGAGCACGGCTCGACCGTCGTCGGCCAGGCGTCGAAGCAGCCCCAACAATCCATCGACCTCGGCTGGAGCGAGCACGGCGGTCGGTTCGTCGAGAACCAACACGGCGGGGTCACGGAGCAGAACCTTGAGCACCTCTGCCCTCTGCCGCTCGCCGACTCCGAGGTCTTCGACCCGGGCGTCGAGCGGCACCTCCAGTCCCACGCGCTTCCCCAGGGCCGTCGCCTCCCGTCGGAGATCATCGAGGCCCAACCGAAAGCCTCCCGCGCGCCGGCGTCCCAAGGCCAGATTCTCGAGCACCGTCATGGTCTCGACGAGGGCGAAGTGCTGGTGAACCATTCCAATGCCGAGCTGCCACGCCTCCCGGGGTGAGGAGATCCGCACCTCGTTCCCATCGACCTCGATGACCCCGGAGTCGGGTTGCACGAGACCGGCCAGGGTCGACAACAGGGTGGTCTTTCCGGCGCCATTCTCGCCGAGCACCCCGAGAACCTCTCCGCCGAAAGCATCGAGGTGAGCGCCCTCGAGCGCGACCGTGCGGCCGAAGCGCTTGTGCAACCCCCGGACCGAGACCCGGGGCGTATCAGCAGGACGAGAGATCAGCCGCTCTCTCCCTCGACGAAGATGACCCGCGGAACCTCGAGGGTGCCGGCCCGGATCGAATCACCCGCTGCCCGAACGCGATCGAGCAGCTCCGGAGGAATCCGATCGATCACCGCGGGATTCGGAACGAATTCGATGATCCGCTCCGAGGCGCCTTCGTAGACCGCTGCGCCACCGAGCCGCCCGCCCAGACTCGCCCGGGCCACGGCGAGAAACGCCTGCGGAATCCGGATCACGGCACTGCCGAGAATGACCTCGGGGGCCACGTCGTTCTGGTCGCGGTTCATCCCGAGGGCCCAGGTGGGGCGCCCGGCCTCATTGGCCTCACGGACCGCCTGAAAGACGCCGAACGACGCCCCATCGGTGTTATGGATCACGATATCGGCGCCGCGCCCGATCTGAGCAACCGCCGCTTCCTTCGCGGCAGCCACGTCGTCCCAACTCCCGATGAACACCTCGAGCACGGTCACATCGGGACGAACCGCCACGGCTCCCGCCTTGAAGGCCCGAAACGTTCCCTGGGCCGGCGGGGTCGCGACACCGCCCACCATCCCGACGACGCCGCTCTGGGTCAGCCCGCCGGCGACCATGCCGGCCAGATAGGTGGCCTCCTCCAGGCGAAAGATCAGCGGAACCACATTGTCGCCGATCCGCCCTCCGCCGGAGACGACGATGGTCATGTCCGGGAACTGCGGGCCCGCCCGAATGGCCGCATCCTGGTACTCCGAACCGTGGGCAAACACGAGGTCGTAGCCGTCGGCGCCATAGGCCACGAAGGCCTCGTCGAACTCGGTCGGCGTGCGCGTCTGCTGATGGCTGATCTCGGCGCCCAGGGAGTCGCGGATCATCTCGAGTCCCTCGTAGGCACCGGCGTACCAGCCCGCGTCGCTCACGGGACCGGAAGTCAGCAAGGCCACCCGAAGGCGTCGCTCATCGGGCCGCGAGCCAGCTTCATCAGAGGGATCTCCGCCGCACCCGACGAAACCGGCGACCAGCGTGACCACAAGGGCCCCAATCAAGGGGTTCGGAATGCGCATCGAAACCTCGAATCGACCAGAGGGAGCTTCACCGTGCTGCACATACCCCCGGCACACCCCTGCGGGTGCCCGACCTCGTCCAGCATCGTTCGCGGTACCAAACCAAGAGCCGGTCCTCCCCCTCGGAGAACCGGCTCCTGGGCCAGCGGGTCGGAGAGTCGGCTCCCCGAGCAGTGCCGCTTCTAACCGCCCAGCGTCGTCATCAGCGTGATCCAGAACTTGCGGCCCGTCCAGAACACCACAAATCCGATGATCGGGGGCATGACGAACTTCACGAAGAGCATCATCGTCGGCACCACACGGGCGAACATACCCGAGGCCCCGTCGACCATTTCGCTGATCGGATCACGCATGCGCCAGCCCACGAAGAGCGTCATGCCGAGGGCGCCGACGGCGAGGAACCACTCGGTGACCGAATCGATGATGCCCAACGCATCGAGCGAAGTGGCGGGAATCAACCCGACCAGAAGGATCAACACGCCCGCCCCGATCGCCGCCGACTTCCGCTGGATCTTGAACTCGTCGATCATCGACGCCGTCACGACCTCGAG
>CBDUEZ010000043.1:0-18835 GCA_965366355.1 uncultured bacterium | reverse complement strand
GGGTTGCCTCCCGCCACGAGATGCGACGATCCAGTCCGGGCTGGGGCGACGTTGCAAGGAGCACGGGCCCAGTTCTTCAGCACACCGGGCGCTCAGATCGAGGACGCCCTGCTGGAGGGGGACGTCGTCGGGTCTCTGACTCGGTACGCCGACGCCGTCGACGCCGACCTGGTGCTCATGGCCTCGAAGGCGTCGGGGCCGCTCGGCCGCTTTCTCCTCGGGAGCGTGGCCGACGAGGTCGTCCAGTCGATTCCACTCCCCGTGCTGATCGTGCAATCGGGAAGGGGCCGTACGATCGGTCCGTGGTCGGAGATCCTGGTCGCTCTCGATGGATCCGCCGCGGCCGCCGCGGTCCTCCCGACCGTGTCGGCCCTCGCCCAGGCGTTCGAGTCGCGAATCACCCTGCTTCGAGTGCTCGCCGTCGAGATCGCCGGCGGGTACCTGCCTCCGGGGCGCGCCCAACAATGGGAGCGCGACATGCTGGAGGCGGAGGGCTACCTCGACCACATTCGCAACCGGCTTCGTGATCGGGGACTGCGTGCTGACTCGATCGTACTGACCCATCCGTCGCCCGCACGTGCGATCGGCGAAGTGGCGAACGAGGTCGGGGCGGGGCTCGTCGCGATGGGCACACACGGGCGGGGCACACTGCGCAGCGTCGTGATGGGCAGTGTGGCCCGGCGGGTGGTCTCAGACGCGCCGTGCCCGGTGCTGGTACGTCGGGGTCAGTAGCCCCACTCGCGAAACAACGAGAATCCGAAGACCAGCGAGAAGTCGCCTTCGAAGTCGCGGAAGCCGAAGCTGCCGTTCCTGAAGAACCGGTCTTCGGCAAACAACTCCACATGGTACTGGTCGCTCGCCTGCCACTCGATGCGTGCGCCGCCCAGCAGCGAACCCGTCCCGCCCGCGGCGTACAGGGGCCGGAACATCACGGCCCCGAAATAGTCGCCGTCGCCGAAGTAACGACCGAACTCGACCTGGGTGCCGGAGAACGAACGTCCGATCGCCTGTGAACTCGCGCCCAGCGCGGTCGCGTCGACCGCCTGCGAAATCGCGAAGTAGTCCAACCACCCGGCCCCCTGTGCCAGGCTCGACAGCGACGAGGTCAGGCTGCCTCCAACGATCGAGGTGACCCCGCCCAGCACCGTGGATCCCGCACTCGACGTCAGGGCCGAGGCCGGCTGGCCCACCGCGATGTAGCTGAGAATGTCGGACTCCGAAACGGCGGCGTCGTCGGTCGTGAGTTCCACCCGGGGCTCGATCAGGGTGCCCCCCACCTGAGCATTGATGGCGAGTGGCTCGCTCCCCCCCTGGCGCCGCACCCGCGCGGCCGCCTGGATGTTCATATTGGGGTTGATGCCGGGAATGCCGATGAACTCGATCGAACCGCCTTCGACCTCGAACGACTGCACGAGGAACTGGTACTGACCTCGAACCGCCTCGAGCTCACCGATCATGACCACGTCGCGACGCTGTCGGTCGTAGGTGACGATCAGGTCGCCGCGCATCTCCACATTCAACTGTGTGGACCGCAGCCAGGTATTTCGTTGCACCGCCAGGTCGATGTTGACCAGGAGGTTGTCCATGAACGGATTCTGCGTCGCCGCCAACAGCGGCTGGCCGGAGATCAGGTCGTCATTGATGTAGGTATAGAACCGCGGATCGGAGAGATCGACCACCCCGACGTTGCGGGTGAACTCGTCGAGAAAAAGATCGCCGCGTTCGACCTGCAGCGTGCCGAGAATTCGAGGCTGCCGGTACCGGCCCAGCAGTTCGAGATCGCCGCTCACGGCCCCGGCGATGTCCCGTCGGTCGACGGCATTGAACGACGCAAGGGTGATGTCGAGGTCGAGGGCCGGGTTGGTGAGGGAGTCCAACTGAAGAGTCCCCGTGACATCGACGGTGCCTCCCGATCTCCCCGTGGCCTCGACCTGGACGCGACGATCCGTCTGCACGTCGAACGTCGCCTCCACCTGTTCCTGCCGGACCCCGAGGGCGCCGACGGTCCAGGCCCCCCCCTCCAGCCGAATGCGGCCCGAGGGCCGGAGAGCCGAGGGCATACCCGCGACGTCGAGAGTGCCCGTGAATGATCCCCGCGTATCTTCGAGGTCTTCCATGAGCGAGAGCACCAGTCCGGCCGGGAGCGAGTCGAGGCGAACGGAGAGATCGACCGGCCGATCGCTCACATCGACACTCGAGCCATCCAGGGCAAGACTCGCGGGCCATAATCCATCGATCCGAACAACGCGCGTGTCACGAGCCCAGGCGTCGAGACCGAGTGTGACCTCCAGCGCATCGTAGGCGACACTGCCTTCGACCCTCTCCAGCACCAGACTCCGGGCCTCGAGTTGCCGTACGGCGATCTGCCCCTCGACGACCGGGTGGGCCGCGGTTCCACGCACGCTTCCCGTGAAATCCACCGTCCCGGACAGATCGAGGTCTTCCCGCTGCGCCACGCGGGTGAGCCGGGAGAGCGCGAGTCCCTGGATGTCGACGTCGAAGTCCGCCGCTCCGCGTCGCGGCAGTGTGCCGGCCGCCCGGATCGTGACGGGGTCGAGGCCGCTCCCGACGACCTCCAACGAGTCGAGCGCGAACACCGAGTCGGTCCACACCACCCGTGTGGGGTGTGTCGATCGGTACGACAGACTGTCGATCCGAATCCCGAATTCCTCGAAGTCGACCGCGCCCCCCAACGAATCCAACTCGAAGCGGCCCCTCATGCGATAGTCTTCGGTCGAATCACGGACCAGTTCGATCAGCGCACGACCTTCGGGCCGCTGGTAATCGAGCGAGACCGTCCCGCCCGAAAAGTCCCTCTCCGCGAAGCGAGTCGCGTCGAAGCGAAGGTCGGCGTGGGCGGCGCCCGCCAGCCCGGGAAGTCCCTCGACCTCGAAGTCGATCCGGCCTCCCTCGACCGAACTCCGTCCGTACTGCATCGCTTCTCCTTCCATCCACCCGACGGCGGAAAAACTGGAGACGGCGCCCTCGAGCACCACCTCGCCGAACACACGCCCGTCGGCGCGGACGTCGGCCAGGGCCGGCAGAGTATCGGGGTCGATGCCCCTCAAGACGAGCACATCTCGGTCCAGCGGAGTCAGTCCGTCGCCGGTGAGGACGGTGTCGCCCCGGGTGATCGCCCGAATCCCGGTGAGGTCGGGCGCATCGAAGGCCAACCGGAGCAGCCCGGTCGGCCCCGCGGAGTCGGAGGCGAGCGTGCCCTCTCCCGAGAGGTTGAACCCGGCGATCGCGGCCGAGATCGTGTCGAAGGTGACCAGCCCGCGGGCCACACGAGCGGCGGCCCTCAACGAATCGACCCTCACTCCCTTCACCATCGCACGGTCGATCTCGACCTCGCCCGCAGCTTCGAGCGTCGCAGGATCGAGGCCGCTGCCGTCGAGGTTCAATCGGCCCGAGACCACGGTCGGGGCGGGCAGCGACGGCACGAGGTCGGAGGCGAGGAAGTCCTGCACCGTCGCCTGAATGCGGTACCGGCTTCCGGGATCGCGCAGGTTGACCTGACCAACGAGATCCACATCGCCTTCGGGGGTGTTCAACTGTGCGGTGATCTCGAGGTCTCGGAGCACCCCTCGGGCCCGGACCGGGCCGGTGAGCGAACCTCCGATCGGGAAGTCGCCGAAGTCCCTCGCCAGAGCATCGAGCGACAGCGGCGAGAAGTCTCCCTGAACGTCGACTCGAAGGCGATCGTCGACCGTGGCGAAGAGGTTGCCGCTCAACAGTACGGTGCTGGCCCCGACGCCGGGCACGGAGTGGTTCAGATTGGCGGTGAATCCCAGCCCCTGGGCGAGGCTGCCGGACCCGGCCAGCACCGCCCGCCCCGTGCCGGTGAGGCGAAGCTGTGGGAAGAAGCGGCCGACCACACCATAGTCGAGTGGATCGAGCGTGGCCCGGAACCCCTGCACGCCGAGGGCGCCACCGGCTCGCACGATGCCCCCTTCGAAGACGGCCCCGAGTGGGGGCCCGTCCGGCACGGAGAGGGTGATCCGACCGTCGACCTCGAGGTCGGTCGGCCGACCGGACAGCGCGATTCGCCCCGAGAGTTCGCCCGCCGCCTGAAAGGGTTGGGCGAGGTAGGGTTCGAGCGCCGTCAGCGGTAGTCGCTGGGCCGTCAGATCGACTCCTTCGAACGAGACGGCCGAGCCCCGCACGATGGTGCCCTGCCCCGTCACACGTCCCCCTCCCGACCAGGCGACATCGATGTCGGTGCCCGTCCACCTCTGCACACCGCCCGCCAGCCGTCCCTGCACGTCGAGGGCCCCTCGAACGGGAGGAACGAGGTCGGTCACCCAACCCCACTCCTCCAGATCGGCCTCGGCAAGCGCGGCGTCGATATCGACGACCAGACCGTCGTCACCCGCCCAGTCGGCCCCGATGCGCCCCGACCCCTCGAGTCCCGGGGCGGCGAAGGTTCGAAGGCGGGTCTCGAGGACTCGATCGAGGATCGTCACGTCGCCTCGCACGCCGCTGAGGACGAAGCGCCTCTTCAAAACGTCGATCTCGGCCGTGGCGCGCTCGATCGACACGACCGTCCCTACTTCGGGAGACAACTCCAGTCGACCCATCTGAGCCTGGAGCCCCCGCAGATCGATCGCCCGCTGCGTGCCTCCATTCGGCCCGATTTCGACTCGGAACAACCCCTCAGGATCGAGGTCGGCGGGCATGCGCAGAGCAAGACTCCCATCGATGATCTCGAGCCCGTCGATTCGGAGCGCAAAGCCGCCTCCCCCCGCAGATCCTTCCGTCGCCCGTCCTCGCAACCAACGAGCAAGGCTTCCGGTGCCGGCCGTGTCGCGGTCGAGCACCACGCGCGGATTCCAGAGACGCACGGCCTCGAAAGCGAGGTCCCCACGAAGCAGTCCCCCGAGGGAGTACGACAGCTCGAGGGAGTCGACCTCGACGAAGGGGTCGCCATCGGGGGTGGACAGCCGCACACCGACCAGACGCCCCCCACGAAGCAGGTTGGCGGAGCGAATCTCGGAGACCTCGACCGATCCGGCGACCCTCGCTCTCAACTGCCCGACGCCCCACCCGAGCACCGTGCGGTGGCCCAGACCCGTCTTGAGGAGGAACCCGGCCAGGACGGCCACTCCGAACGCCACCCACACGAGAATGCGCAGCGTCCCTCTCACGAGGCGCCAACGCGCTTTCAACCGAAGTCGCGGCTTGGGGGTCTGGGAGTCGCCGTCCATCAGAACGCCTGGCCGATGGAGATGTGAAGCTGCAGGTGCGACCAGAAGCTCCCGGACCCGCCGATGGTTGCCCCCTGCGACAAGAACGACACGTCGTCGGTTCTGAGCCAGTCGAGGGTTCGGGTCTCACCACCGGCCCAATCGACGATGATCCGATCACCCTCGTCGTCGGTACCCGGAACGAAGCGACGCAGCCCGGCGGTCGACACCGGAAGAACCTCCGCCCCACGCATACGATAGGCGACATCCACCCGGACGGGTCCGATCGGCGTGAGATATCGCAGACCCAGACCGGGGGTCACTTCGAGCTGATCGAAACGCACTTCGGAGCGGTCGGCCCAGACCTGGCCGACGTCGACGAATCCGACCCCCTGGATCGTCGACGTCAGGATCGGGAAGCGCACCTCGGCGTTGGCCTCGAACCGCACCGTTCCGCCGACCGGCTGCGACGAAAAGTCCCCGTCGTCGAGCGGATCGGGATCGCAGGTAGCGTCGACGACCGACTCGGGTGTGCACACGGGGCCCGAGTCACCCGGCGACTGGTAGCGCAACAGGCTCTCGACCTCCGTGAACAGAACTCGGGGGCCGAGCCGGTTCTCGGCGAATCCCCGAACCGAGTTCGCTCCGCCCGAGAAGAAGCGCTTCTGCGGATGCACCACCCGGAGCAGACCGTCTTCCACGCCGGCGAACCGGCCGCGACCGACGATCCCGCCCCCGATACGACCCGCCAACACCATCGAACCCCTCTGCCGATATGCCGAGACCTCGCCGAGCAGGCGGTCGTACTCGAAGTCCGAGCCCGTGTAGGTACGGGCGTGTTCACCGTCGAGGAGCCAGGCCCAGCCGGCAGAAGGGTTCAGAACGCTGTTGCGGCGATCCTGAGCGAAGGTCAACGCAAGGGGCGACAGCCAGTTCGCACCCTCGAAGATGTCGATGTCTTCGGGCAGACACGCCGAAAACGACGCACAGTAGAAGACGTCGGCGGCGTCGAGCTCGGTCAGAGCCGGGCGGAGCCCCGCGGTCATGAACAGCCGCTGCCCGAGGTCGCGCGAAACGGAGAGATCGAGACCCACCGCACGCCGAATGAAGGCGTTGCGAACGCTCTGCCGCTCGATGAAGGCGTTGACCGAGAACGAGTTGCGTGAGGAGAACAGGAAGGGCTGAAACAACTCCACCGAGAGTTGACCGTTCAGGCGCGCGAAGTCGCCCGTGCCCACCTCCTTGCACGCCGTCGTCGCCAGTGACTCGGCAAGGATGTTCGACAGACGCGCCCGCACGGTGAGTCGCCTCGCCCCTCCCAGGAAGTTCCTGCTCGCCCAGCGGGCCTCGGCCGTGATGCAGTCGGCCGTGCTCCAACCGAAGCCCTGCCGCACGCGGTGAACCTGACCTTCGGAGACGTTGATCTGCACCGGCACCACGGTGTCGCCCTCGATGAGCACGGGTCGCACCTGGGCGCTTTGAATCAACTCGAGGGCATACAGGTTCCGCTGGCCTTCGACGATCTGCGAGGCGCGATAGAGTTGACCCTCACGGAAGGGCAGTAGGCGTCGCACCGAGAGGCTGTCGAGGTGCCTGGCACCGAGGACGGTGACCGGGCCGAATCGTGTGCGGGGGCCCGTCGCTACATCGAACAGCACCTGAGCCGAGTAGCTGCCCGCCGGCACCTCGTAGTTCACGAGAACGTCGGCGAAGGCGAAGCCGTTGTTCCGGAGGCGCGACTCGAGCGTGTCTCGAGTCGCCTCGAGGAGCAACACACTCAGCGGATCGCCCGCCATCAGGGGCAGGTTGGCGAAAAGAGAGGAGTCGGGAATTTCGTCGAAGGTGAAGACGTCGACCGAATCGACGGTGACCGCGCGCCCCTCGATGATCGTGAAGGTGAGCGATGCCAGGTCTCCGTTCAGACCGACCGCCGTGTCGACCTGGGTTTCTCGAAAGCCGCGCTCGAGATAGTACACCTGCAGCCGCAAAGCATCGCGCGGCACTTCACGGGGTCGAAGGTAGCTGCGCGCCTTCAAGTCGAGCCCCGCAAAACAGAATAGACGGGGTAGCTTGCATTCGGTCTGTCGGTTGATGATCGCCCGACGCAGTGAATCGTCCGGGAAGGCCCTGTTTCCCACGAAACGCACAGCCGACAACTCGGGGCGGTCGGTCTGCGCGGCGATCGCCGTCGGTCGCCCCAGCGCGGCCACCATCCCGACGGCCAGGGCGGCGAGGGCGACGGCGGGCCGGCAAAAGCCGACCCGACTCGGCCGCGTCACGGAAGCCTCCCGATCGCCTCGTCCTGCGGGGGGATCTTCGAGGCCAATCGAGGGGGCGACGCCGGGGGTCGGAGCTGCACCTCGTCGCGACTGAGGAGGGTGCGCACCAGCCAGAACGTCAGGGTCGCCGCTCCAGCCGCCACGGCGACCGCGGCGACCGCAGCAGTCGTCGTCTCCCGGCGACCCGGCCGGACCGGCACCCATGCGCGTTCGTTCACAGTCCGGAATCTAACTCAAGACGGCCGGTACCGGGTCGGGGCACCACGTGCAGGCCGAACGGCTCGAAGTCGCCGCGATCCCCCATTCGCAGGTACCGGGTGATGTGCATCGACGTCTCGTCGACCCGAAGAAGATTGAAGGAATTGTCTCCCTTCTCACGCGCCCGGCCGCGGCTCGACGTCGTGGTGCCGCTCTGCACGATGACCACTCCGACGTCGAGTTCCTCTTTCGGCACCACGTCGAATGCGTCGCTGACATAGGCGCGGTGAAGGTGCCCGCCGAGCACGAGTTCGACACCCATCGCCGAAAAGGCCTTGAGAAGACGAGACGCCTTCGGAAGCGCGGCATCGCCGTCGTAATCGGGCGCTCGTGCGAAGTTGTGGTGTGTCACCAGAATGCGCAGGTCACCCTCGGGGGACGCCGCGAAGGCCGCCCGAGCAAAGTCGAGCTGCGACGAGCGTAGTCGACCGTTGACGACCGCCGTAAAGGGCGAGGTGGAATCCAACGAGACGATCGTCGCCCCTGCGATACGGGTCACCGTGTCGAGCTCGTCGCTGATGTATCGGCGGTAGTTGCGCCGAGAGGCCACGAGCCGCTCGAAGACCCGATACACCGGCACGTCGTGGTTTCCGGGCGTGACGACGAGCGGGAGGTCGGAGAGGCGCTTCAGGAAGGCCGCCGCGGCCTGGTATTCGTGCACCTTCGCCCGCTGGGTGAAGTCGCCCGAAATCACGATGGCGTCGGGGCCGAGCCGATTCACGGCGGCCAGGAACGCCTCGGCGGCGGAGGGCCGAAACGGCTCGCCGAAGTGTACGTCGGAGGCGTGAACGAGAGTGATCACCGCTTCTTCTTGGAGCCCGTGGACGCCGGGCGGTCCTTGAGGTGCATCATGCCCGCCACGCCCGCGACGAAAAGTCCGATCGAGATCATCTGAGCCAGCGTGAGCGCCCCGAAGAAGCGGTCGTCCTTGGCTCGGAAGATCTCGACGATGAACCGCTCGACGCCCGCCATCGCCAGCCAGGCCATGAAGAGCCATCCGGCCGCGCGCTGCGTCGTGCGCATGCGCCACAGCACGAAGAAGATCACGGTCGACATCGCGACCTCGTAGAGCTGCGTCGGATGCACCGGCAGCACATTGCCGAACTGTTCGATCAAGGCGGGATCGGGCTCGATCCCGAAGCGCCGAAGGCTCTCGACCGTCGAGGGAGGACTGCCGTTGGGGAAGGCGATGCCCACCCAGGAGTCGGTCGGCCGACCGTAGTCGTCGCCGACCAGGAAGCAGCCGACTCGACCGACCGCATAGGCGAGGGCGAGCGCCGGCGCCGCCACGTCGGCGATGGTCGGAACGTGCAGCTTCGACTTCTTCGCCTCCCAGGCGACCAGGATCGCGGCGAGCATGAAGCCGCCGTACCAGACCATTCCGCCGCGGTTGAAGATGTACCCGAAGCCCTGGGCCTGGAGTTGGTCGTAGTTGAGGAAGACGTAATACATCTTCGCTCCGATGATCCCGCCGACCACCGCCATGAAGAGCAGGTCCCAGGCCTTCTCCTCGTCGAGTCCGAGCCGACGCATTTCCGACCGAGCGATCAAGCCGGCCGTCACGAACGAGAAGAACATCATCACCCCGAAGGTGGTGATGGGCTGTCCTCCGAGAAGCGGGACCCAGTCGGGAAGCGTGAAAAGAACGGGAAACACCGGTAGGACTCCGTGGGTGGAGGGTCAGTCGACGCGGCGGCGCAGACCGGGGAACGGAAGGTCGGGACGGGCGGTGAGGTTCGGGTCGACGACGAGTCCCCGATCGAAATGAAACCGTCCGGCGCGCGCGACCATCGCACCGTTGTCCATCGCCAGGCGGGGCGACGAACGAAACACCCGCCCGGTCGCACCGAGGCGCTTCGCCATTGCCTCGCGGAGGGGCTGATTGGCGGACACCCCGCCCCCCAGAAGGACGCGGGGGCATTCGAACAGCGAGACCGCGCGCATCGTCTTTTCGACCAGGAGGTCGACGACGGCCGCTTCAAACGACGCCGCGACGTCGGCTCGGCTCTCCTGGAGCTTCCCCGCACCCTCCAACTCGCGCACCGTCTGAAGCACGGCGGTCTTGAGCCCGCTGAACGACATGTCGAAGTAGTCGGCGTCACCGGGGGTTTGGTTCGATCGCAACATCGGCCTCGGGAACGCGAAGGCGTCGGGGTCTCCTTCCTGGGCCAGCTCGGAGAGGGGCCGCCCACCCGGGTACGGCAGTCCGAGGAGCTTGGCCACCTTGTCGAACGCCTCGCCTGCGGCGTCGTCACGGGTTTCACCGAGCAGGTCGTAGCGACCCCACTCGGGCACCCAGAGCAGCAGTGTATGCCCGCCCGAGACCAGGAGCGCGACGAACGGAGGAACCGCCTCCGGGTCTTCCAGGGAGGGCGCGAACAGATGGGCCTCCATGTGGTGGACCGGGACCATGGGGATCTCGAGCGCCATGGCCGCCGCCCGGCCCCATCCGAGTCCCACCAGAAGAGCGCCCACCAGGCCGGGCCCCGCCGTCGCCGCGATGGCATCGACCGAAGACAGATCGAGTCCGGCCTCGTCGAGCGCACCGTCGATCACCCGATCCAGGTGAACGAGATGTTGCCGAGCGGCCAGTTCGGGGACCACACCGCCGTACACCTCGTGCACATCCTGCGACAGAATGACGTGCCCGACGATGCGCAGGTCACCGTCGAGAATACCGACCGACGTCTCGTCACAGCTGGTCTCGATGCCCAGCACCACGGGCGTCTTCACGACCCCTCGTTTCCGCCGGGACCCGCGGTCGAGTCGTCGAGGGCCTCGGGACTCGATGGACGCCGGACGGTGACCGAGTCGGTCGCCATGATCACCTGAAGGAACGCATCGGCAACGCCCTCGATCACGACGGCGACACGCCGGCTCTCCCCCGGAGCCACATCGAGCACGCTCTCGTCGGAGATGACGAGACGCAGTCCCGACAGATCGGCGGTCTGCGTGCGCCCGACCGGGCCGCGGACCGTGAGGGGCAGCGACGCCGGCTCGACCTCGAGCCCCGCCGCGGCCGGACCCTCGACCTCGATGACGACGGGCGGCAACTCGCGATCCATCGCCCGCTCGATCGGCACCGTCGCTTCGATCTCGAGCCGGTCGAAGGTGAGGTCGCCAAGGCCGGTCGTGTCGAGCTCGACCACCTGCCGCGCCGTCTGCACCAGGCCGGCCAGGTCGATGGCGCGCGCGGGAATGGAATCGATCTCGGAGAGTCGGCTGGCGGGGCCCCGCACTCGCACGACGGCGGGCGATCCCATGACGGGACCGGCGAGGGCGTATCCGGCCGGCGGCGATCCCGTGATCGCGAGCGCGACGGGTCGCGCCTCGAGGACGGTTCGCTCGAGGTGGACCATCACCGTGGTCGGCACCACATCTTCGACCACGAGACTCGACGCACCGTCGAATACGACCCAATCACGGCGAAGGGCCACGGTCGTATCGGCCGACGTCACCACGTCGAGTGGAATCCGAACGGCGGCACTCTGGCGATTCAGGCGGATGATCTCACCTGCGGGGCCTGCGAAGCGGACTTGCACGGTCGAAGGTTCGGGCGGCGATGCCTCTCGCCAGTCGAGATCGCCGATCTGAACGATGATCGGGACCTCGGTGAGGACCTCTCGATCCGGTGGCTCGGCGCGCACGACCGCCCATAGAAACACGGCCAGACCGACCGCGGCGAGCTTGAGCGTCCAGTTGCGGGTGACGGCGGTCGAGAGGGAGCTCACGGGCGAGCCCGCATCACGAATCCAGCAGGCGCCGAATCATGTCCTGGTATTCCGGAGAGTCCCATTCCGTCGGTCCCGCGACCTTCTTGTAGATGGTGCCGTTGCGACCGATCAGGAAGCTCTCCGGGACGCCGGTGGTCTGATAGATTCTCTGGATCGAGCCCGGCGGGTCGTGCCACACCGTGAAGGTGTAGCCGTTCTCCGCGATATATTCGGGCACGTCGCCGGCGATGCGACCGAACGGATCCGGTTCACCGGGCTCCGCCGCGTCGACGCTCACGGCCACGATGACAAAATCGTCGTCGTCGATGGACTCCTGGAGTCGCTGCATCGAGGGCATTTCGAAGCGACACGGGGGACACCATGTCGCCCAGACGTTCAGCAGGACCACCTTCCCCTCGAGGTCATCGAGCGAGACCGGTGTGCCATCCAGGCTCGTCGCCGAGAACGCCGGCGCCGGGCTTCCCGCCATGACCGCGGTGTAATTCCCTCGACCGGCCCACGCCGCTACAACCACCATCCCCATGAGGAGGAGGGCGGCGACATAGGGAAGCCTCGACGGGCGGCGGCGGGTCTGTGGATCGTCCATGACACCTCTGAAAGTCCTTGTGGGTCGTACCATCCTGCGCCTTTCCGGGTTCCCGGGAAAGGGGTACATCGTCGGTCATCCACCCCCGCGTCGACCGACCACCAATCGTACCGCGGAGCCCCGCTCCAGTTCAGTACCCGCCGGCGGCTCCTGTCCCACGACCCGCCCCTGGTCGCGACCAAACCGAAAAACCTCCTCGACGGCGCCGACCACGAGGCCGAGGGCGGTGATCGAGTCGGTCGCGACCACCTCGGAGAGACCGAGCAGGATCGGCATCGTGATCGACGGCGGTCCGAGACTCACCCGAATCCTCACTTCGGCCGGCAGGGAGAGCGCGGAACCCGGAGGGGGGTCGACGTCGACGACCCGCCCGCGGGGCAAGTCGCTTTCTGCCGAATCGACCACCACTTCGAAGCCGGTCGCCCGGAGGAGGTCGACCGCCTGGTGACCCGCGAGTCGCGACACCGACGGCACCTGATGGCGATCCGGCCCCACGCTTACCGTGACGCGCATCGACCGGCCCGGCAGAAGCAACTGGCCCGGAAGGGGCGCCTGTCCAACCACCCGACCGGAATCGGCCGACGGGTGCCGGAACTGCTCGACCGTGCCGAGATCCAGTCCCGCCTGGGCAAGAGCCTCCTCCACCGCAGGAAGGGTCATGCCGGCGACGTCGGGCACCTGCACCAGACCGGTCAGCGCATCGGGGGCGGGAAAGAGGATCTTCGTGGCGAAACCATACCCGAGCCCGAGTCCCACGACGGCCACCAGGGCCGCGAGCCCCAGCGCCTGCGGGGTCAGCAGCGCCCGGAGTCCGGTCGGCGGCGTGGTCCCCTTCGCGGCGGCCTCGTTCTCCTTCGCGGTGGCGCCCCGACGCCTGCGCATCGAGCTGCCCAACTTCATATCGGTCTCCTCGGTGGACGGCACTCCATCACCTCACCCCCTGCGCCGAAGTCGCGCCGCGAAAGCGCCGTCGAATCCGCTCGTTTCCGGGCGCACCGCCAGCAGGCCCTCGGCCGTCAGGTCGGGCAACGCGACCCCCGAGGGGGCCTCGAGATGAAAGTCCGGGTTCTGGTCTAGAAAGCTCTGCACCTGGAATTCGTTCTCTTCGGGTTCGAGGGTGCATGTGCTGTACACCAGAAGGCCGCCGGAGGGTACCGCCCGCGACACCCCGTGCATCAACCGTGCCTGTACCTCGGCAAGCTCGGAAGGCCCCTGGGGGCTCAACCGCCATCGTGCATCGGGATGGCGGCGAAGTGTTCCGGTGCCCGTACAGGGCACGTCGACCAGCACCAGGTCGGCCCCGGCCACCGGAGCGGCCTCGGCTCTGGCGCAGACCACACCGATCGGCAATCCCGTGCGAGCGACATTCTCCCTGAGCACGTGAAGCCGTGGGAGTGACGGATCACACGCGACAACATAGGCCGCCCGACGGGCCATATACAGAGCCTTGCCCCCGGGTGCCGCGCATACATCGGCCACCAGCGCGCCTGCCGGCGGGTTGGCGTATCGACCGACCAGGGCGGCCCCCGGGTCCTGCACGAAGCCCGGCACGGTGCGAAGGAGAGTCGCGGGGTCGATTCCTTCCACCCAGAGGGCCCCGCTCCCGCGTCCGGCCGGACGGGCGGATCCCCCGGCGGCCTCCACACCCTCCACCGCCTCGGCGACCGACCCCAGCGGCACGAACCCGAGCGGCGGCACCCGGTTGGCGGCGTCGACGCGGGTGAGGATCTCGTCGGCCGAATGCCTCGCGAGCCACCGGTCGATCAGCCACCGCGGGTGTGATCCCCAGGTCGAAAGGTGCGCCGCCGCATCGACGTCGAAGGCGGGGAACCGCTCGATGCCCGTACCGTTTCGAAGCAGTGAGCGGAGCACACCGTTCACGAGTCCCTTGGCCCGGCCCTGCCCGAGTGCGCGCGCGAGGTCGACGGTCGCGCTCACCCCGGCATAGTCGGGCACACCTCCGAGTTCGCTCAACTGGAACGCGCCGAGCCGGAGAATGTCGAGCACCTCGGGCGAGAGTCGGGCGACGCCTCCCCGCACCTCGAGGTCGAGAAGGTAGTCCAGTCGGCCTCGGAGTCGGATCGACCCGTACGACAATTCCTGCACGAATCGCCGATCGCGCGCCTCGAGTCCGCGCACGGCGGTTTCGAACGCGCGATCGAGGCGACGGCCGCGCCCCACGGCACTCAAAACGTCGAAGGCCGCCCTGCGGGGGGCGAGATGATCGACGGCGGTCAGTCCAGCATCCCCTTCGTGGGTGATGATGGGACTGCGATCTCGCGGGAAGGCATGCGGCCGGCGAGGAACGCCAGGCGGCCCGCCTGAATGGCGAGTCGCATGGCCATCGACATCGCCACGGGGTCGTTGGCGGCCGCGAGCGCAGTATTCATCAACACACCGTCGACCCCCTGCTCCATGGTCACGCAGGCGTCGGACGCCGTTCCGACTCCCGCGTCGACGATGACCGGCACCTCGAGTCTGCGCTTGATCTCGCGAATGAAGTAGGGATTGACGACCCCGAGACCCGAACCGATGGGGCTCGCGAGCGGCATCACCGCCGCGCATCCGGCGTCTTCGAGCCGAAGCGCCATGATCAGGTCGTCATTCGTGTAGGCCATGACCTTGAAGCCCTCGGCCACCAGCACGCGGGTCGCTTCGAGCGTCGCGGCCACGTCGGGGAGCAGCGTCGCTTCGTCTCCGATCACCTCGAGCTTGAGGAAGTCGCTGAAACCGGCGGCTCGGGCGAGTCGGGCATATCGAATCGCCTCGTCGGCGGTGTAGCAGCCCGCCGTGTTGGGGAGCAGGAAGAACTCCTTCGGATCGAGGTGATGGAGGATTCCTTCCTCGCGGGTGCGGTCGAGGTCGACGCGCCGCACCGCGACGGTCACGACATCGGCTCCCGAGGCGCGAATCGCCTCGATCATGACCTCATTGGAGGAGTATTTCCCGGTCCCGACGATCAGCCGCGAGCGGAACTCCCGCCCACCCACCACGAGGGGACGGTCGGAATCGTGCAGGGGTGTGGTCTCGATCATCATTGCAACACTTGCTCCTGGCCGACGCCGGTCGACCGTGTGGATGGAGGCGAGGGTCAGCCCCCGCCCACGAAGTGAACGAGCTCGAGCACGTCGCCCGCCCCGACCGTCTCGTTCGGGTAGCGATCCCGGGTGAGAATCTCGCGATTGCGCTCCACCACGACGAGTTCGGGCCGCAGCTCGAGGATCTCGAGAAGCCCAACCACCGTGAGGCCGGCCGGAATTTCGCGCGGGCTCCCGTTCAACTCGATTTCGATCATGTTCGTCATGCCGCCTTCTCCCACGCCGCAAGGTAGTGATCGAGGGCGGCGAGAGGATCGACCGCGCCCCATATGCCCCTCGACACGGCCACTCCAGAGGCTCCCGCGTCTCGAACCGGCCCGACACGTTCGGGCGTGAGCCCGCCGATCGCGATGAGGGGTCGCGCGACGATCCGCGCCACGCCACTCAGGTGCGCCGGGCCCGCTCCGCGGCGGCCCGGATGTGTGGGGGTCTCGTAGATGGTCCCGACCACGAGCCAGTCCGCCTCAGCGGCCGCCCGGGCCTCGTCGACACTGTGCACGGAGACTCCGAAGCGCGCATGCGGAAGGTGGCGTCGGGCCACGTGGAGTGGAAGAGATCGCCGGCCGAGTTGGACGCCGTCGGCTCCCACGATCCCTGCTACATCGAGCCGGTCGTTGATCACGAGCCACCCCCCGCGCCCTCGCTCCGTGCTCAGGGTTCTCGCGAGTCGCTCCAGAGCGGCGCCATCGGTGTGATGCCCCCGAAGGTGAATCGCCACGCGGCTCCCCCCCGCCCGGAGAAGTCGCGAGGCGAGGGAGACGAAGTCGACCCGACGGTGGAGCCGGTCGTCGCTGATCACATGTACAACCGGCCACTCCCGGCGCAGGCCTTCAGAGGTCATTCGAATCGCGCGCCCGGCTCGATCGCCCGACCCAGCAACCAGGCGTCCACGTCCATGCGGCGTTTTCCCGGGGGCTGCACCTCGGTGAACCACACGGCCCCGTCGGCCGTGGCCACTCCGAGGCCGCGCCCCGTACCCGCCAGGGCATCGACGATCTCACCCGGTTGGGCCACGCCCACGGCGGGCCATGCCGGATCGGCGTCGAAGGAAGGGCGCTCGACCCGGGGCCGAAACAGTTTCACGGGCTGCCCGTCCAACGTCGTCCATGCACCGGGCACCCCGTCCATCGCGCGCACGTGTCGAGCGACTTCGTCGGCCGACCGCGCCCAATCGATCCGGGCCACCCCACGGCCGACCTTCGGAGCGAAAGTCGCCTTGTCGTGGTCCTGCTCGCGCTCCTCGATCGCTCCGAGTTCGAAGAGGGCCAGCGCTTCGATCAGCGCAGCCGCTCCCGTCGCCGCGAGCCGCGAGGTGAGTTCCGTCGAGGTGTCGGTCGGCGTGATCGGCACTTCGACCTGATGCAGGATGGGTCCCGAGTCCATTCCCTCGGCCATGCGCATGATCGTGATTCCCGTTCGCGTATCACCCCGCGCGATGGCCCAGTGGATCGGTGCGGCGCCCCGGAGTTCGGGCAGGATCGAGGCGTGCACGTTGATCGAGCCCAGTCTCGGCACGTCGAGCACCTCGGGCGTCAGGATATGGCCGTAGGCGACCACCACCGAAAGGTCGGCGTCCAGCGCCCGGAGTTGCGCCAGGAAGTCGGCACCGCGCGGACGCTCCGGATCGAGCACCAGGATGCCGTCGTTCTGCGCGGCCTCCTTGACCGGCGACGGTCGAAGCACACGCCCCCGGCCGGCAGGCCGATCGCGTTGGGTCACGACGGCGACAACGTCGTGGCCCTCCTCGGTGAGCGCTCGAAACGAGGGGACCGCGAAGTCGGGAGTGCCCCAGAAGACGATTCTCACGTCTCGTCTTCGTCCTGGAGCTTCTTCCACTTCTTCAGCAGGATCCGTCGCTTGAGCGGGCTCACGCGGTCGATGAACAACACACCGTCGAGGTGGTCGATCTCGTGCTGCAGGGCCCTCCCGAAAAGGTCGTCGGCCTCGACGACGACCTCGCGTCCATTCGGGTCCAATCCCCGCACCTCGACCACGGCCGGGCGCTCGACGAACTCCTCCAGGCCCGGGATCGACAGGCAGCCCTCGGACGCCTTTTCCGTCTCCCTGCTCACGGCCACGATCTCGGGGTTGATCAGGGCCAATCGCCCGCCATCGGGATCGTCGTCGTTGCGCGTGTCGACGACCAGAATGCGCTTCGACAGCCCGATCTGGGGCGCCGCGAGTCCCACACCCTCGGCATGATACATGGTCTCGAACATGTCGGAGACCACGGCCCGAAGTTTCTCGTCGAAGGTCTCGACGGGTGCCGTTGCGGTGCGGAGCACCGGATCACCGAGTAACACGATGGGCCGAATCACTGCCTAATCCTTCTTCGAGCCGGCCCCGGCCGCGTCGTCGACGTTCAGCCGCTGAGCGATCCGCGCGCGCTGAACCACCAACCGGGTGTTGTCGGCGGTCTTGATCGTGAGGCGATCCTCGGCGGCATGCACGATCGTGCCGATGATGCCCCCGCCCGTGACGATCTCGTCGCCCTTCTTGAGTGCGGCAAGAGTCTCCTTGTGCCGCTTGGCCTCTTTTTGCTGGGGCCGAATCAGCACGAAATAGAAGATGGCCACCATGGCGCCCACCTGGAGTAGGAAGGCCGCGCCGGCGCCGGCACCCTCCCGGGGGACCATCAGTGCGAGAGCGGGCAAAAATCCCGAAATGGACAGCATGGTGCGAAGCTCCTCAACAACGTGCGGTGAACAGGGCGGGAATCCGAGGCGTCAGACCCCCGCGGATCGGTACCGTTCCAGCCAATCTGCGCTCCAGCGGTAGTAGTCGCCGGCCCGCACGTGCTCGCGGGCCTGTTCGGCAAGGCGTACCAGGAAGCGAAGATTGTGAATCGAGACGAGACGGTGGGCGAAATGTTCGCCGGCCTGGACCAGGTGCCGCAGATAGGCTCGATCGAACTGGAGGCAAGCCATGCAGTCACAACCGGGATCGATCGGTCGGCGGTCCCGCTTGAAGCGACTCGCCTTCAAGTTCACCTGGCCCTCGCTGAGCGTCCAGGCAGTGCCGTGCCGGGCGTTCCGGGTCGGAGCGACACAGTCGAACATGTCGATCCCGCGTCCCATGGCTTCGAGAAGGTCGTCGGGATACCCGACACCCATGAGATACCGCGGCCGATCGCGGGGCAACTCGGGGTCGAGCACCTCCAGGGTGCGCCACATCGCGGGTTTCGGCTCTCCGACGCTCAAGCCACCGATCGCGAGCGCCGGCCAGTCACCGGTGTCGAGCACCTGGCGAGCGTGGGACCGGCGAAGGTCGTCGTAGACGTTGCCCTGGATGACGGGCAGCAGCGCCTGCACCGGGCCCTCGGGATCCTCGTCGACCAATGTGGCGAAGCGGTTTCTGCAGCGCTCCAACCACCGCAGCGTGCGCTCGTTGGCCTTCTCCGCGGTCGCACGGTCGCAGCCGCCGGGCGGACACTCGTCGAAGGCCATGATGACGTCGGCACCGAGTGTGCGTTCGATCTCCATGACCGATTCGGGGGTGAAGCGGTGCCGCGACCCGTCGATGTGGCTCTGGAACTCCACCCCGTCGTCGTCGACCCGCCGGATGCCGGAGAGCGAAAACACCTGGAAGCCACCGGAATCGGTCAGCGTCGGGCCATCCCACCGCATGAAGGCGTGTAGACCGCCCAGCTCCCGCACCAGGTCGTGCCCCGGCCGGAGAAAGAGGTGATAGGTGT
>CBDUEZ010000042.1:0-19184 GCA_965366355.1 uncultured bacterium | reverse complement strand
GGAGCGATTCGTTCATGGCATCAGGCGCTCGATGCGGGTGACGAGAATGCCCTCGGCTCCGAGGGCCTTCAGGGCCGAGATCGTTTGATACACTCGGGTCGCGTCCACGACCGCGTGGGCGGCGACCCATTCTCCGGAATCGTGCACCTCGACGATCGTCGGACCGTTGATGCCGGGCAGGACGCTTCGCACCTCTTCGAGCCGGGCGCGAGGTACGTTGGCCATCAAATACCGTTTGGCCCGCGCGCGCAGCACCGATTCGAGGGCGATCACCAGTTCGCGGAGCTCCCGCGCCTTCGACTCGATGGCCATGGAGTCGCGGTTGGCCACCACCCGTGCGGTCGATTCCAGGATCGTAGCGACCTCCCGGAGCCGATTGACCCGCAGGGTCGAGCCCGTCGACACGAGGTCGACGATGACGTCGGCGACACCGAGGTGCGGCGCGATTTCGGTGGCGCCGGTGACCGGCGCGATGGTGATATCAACGCCCATGGTCTCGAAGAACGCCCGGGTGATGCCGGGAAACGAGGTGGCGATCCTCGAGCCCGGGGGAATGTCGGCCGGATGTTGAATGCGACTGTTCTCGGGCACCGCGACCGCCAAACGGCACCGGCCGAATCCCAGGTCGAGAAGCTCCTCGACGTCACGCCCACTCTCGGCTACGAGATCCGCGCCGGTGACCCCCAGGTCGGCGGCTCCGTCTGCGACGAATTCGGGAATGTCGGCGGCGCGCACAAAAATCGCTTCGAAGTCGGGCCCGAGCTGCGCGAGAAGGGCGCGAGCGGAACTGAACTCGGCCTTGAGACCGGCGGTTTCGAAGAGGTCGAGCGCCTTCTGGGCGAGGCGACCTTTGTTGGGAAGAGCGATGCGGAGCACAGGGAGTCTCGGTGTCGTTGTAGCGAAGTAGGCCGTGGTCCGGCCGGCGAGATTACCCGGGTCACAAAAAAAAGCGCCCCGGCTCACCCGGAAATCCGGAGGGCCGCGGCGCGACGGGTAGAGACGGCGACTTCTAGGCGCGCGCTCCCACCTTCACGGGGCCCGTTGGGACGCCGTGATGGAGGTCGTGATGCCGATGCGAGTGCCGCTGTGTCGTCGTCATGCCGAACATGAAAGAAGACTCGACCATCGGAGTCAAGGCCCCCCGGCACCACCGAACCGAAGTCACGGCCGCCGCCGCAGGGCCGCGATCAGCTTCCATTTCAGGCGTTCGATCAAGGCCGAGACCGGGCGAATGAGATAGATACCGGGAAGGACGAAGCGAGGCGGATGTCCGTACGCCCAGTCGAGGTATGCGGGCGATGGAAGGACCTCCCATTGCAGGAGTTTCAGGCGCCCTCGCCAGCTGAGGGAAGGCCGGCCCCGCAGTCCCGGATGCCTGCCGGACATCTGGCGGGCACCGAAGAGGGCGATGTCGCGGCGAAGGGCGTCGGCCAACGAGAGCCCCTGCATGGCCCTCTCGACCGTGTCTGCGGGAATCGGGGCACCGACTTCCTCGGCCAGGTAGCGGATCATCGTTCCGACCGGAACCTCGAGCCGCATCTCGGCGATTCGCCTCTCGAACTCGGTCCAATCCACCGAATCGGAGTGGTGGAGGAGCATCCAGGCGTCGACCACCCAGAGCAGATTGCTTCGCCCTGGGCAGTATGACGCGTGCCCGAGGCAGTGGAGGAGGGCGTCGGTCGGGTCGAGGACCCGAATCGCACCCAGGGGATCTCGGGTCAGCGTACGCCCCCGAGCCTCGAGTCTTTCGAACGAGGCTCGGTAGAAGGGCACCCGATACAGGCGGTTGAGCAGAAGAATGGGAAGTTCGGTTCTGTGCCGGAAATCGCGACCCTGATCCCAGGGAAGGCGTGCCGCCTCGGAGAGGCCCAGATCGCCGATGATCTGCGCCGCCCGATCGACGGCGTCGGGCGGGAGTAGCAGGTCGATGTCGTGGCTGTGTCGCCAGGCCGGATCGGCGTAGACCGATTCTGCGAGGGCGGAGCCTTTCAGCACGAGGAAGGGCAGGTCGTGCGCCCGAAGGGCCTCGAAAATCTCTCCGGCTATTCGACGCACCACGGCCACCCGGAGTTCTTCCCGGAGTGTCGCGGTCTTCAGGATCGTCAGGAGGGCCGGGTCTGCGTCGAGCTCGTTCTCGCGGATCGAATGCAGGAGGAGAGGCGACAGCCGCTTTCGGTTCCCGGTGTCGGTGCGAAACAGCGAGGGTAGGTCTTTCAGCCCGCCCTGAAACGCGGTCCAGGCTTCCTGCGCGCGATCCCCTCGATGAAGCACCGCCCGAAGCAACTGGGTTTCGTCGTGCCCGGGCAGGATGCGGTCCATCGCGTGGGCGAGCAGCTGCCGCTCATACACTCCCACCGGACCGCCTCCGGTCTAGGGATGCCTTCATGTTGGCCAGAAGTGCGTCTCGGCTCGCAAGGTCATTGCGAGTGAGGTTGTTCCGGTGAAGACGTCGGCGCACGAGCACGTCGGGGATCATCTCTTCAACGAGACCGGCGTCGCGTGCTCGAAGAAACCAATCGTTGTCTTCACCCACGTCGAGACCCATGTCGAATCGGCCGACGCGATCGAAGGCGGTTCGACGGGCCACGAGAACCTGGAGAAGGTGCCCCGGCGCCGGCGCGGCGAAGCGCGACCCGCGGTAGGCCCTCTCTTCGGCCGCCAATTCCTGCATCCAGAAGTTCTGCACCAGACCGAGGCATAGATCGAGTTCGGGCCGTTCCTCGAGCGCGGCGAGTTGCCGGGTGAGCTTACCGGGCATCCAGAGATCATCACAGTCCTGGAACGCGACGAACTCACTGTCGACCTCGTCGAGGCCGCGGTTGCGGGCCGCAGAAACGCCGCGGTTATCCTGGCTGATTACACGAATCTTCGACCCGAATTGATCGAGGATCGCCGCCGTACCGTCGGTCGAACCGTCGTCGACGACCAGCACTTCGAGGCTCGGGACGTTCTGGCCCAGGACACTGTCGAGCGCCTCGGCCAGAAATCGCTCACCGTTGTAGACCGGGAGAATACAGGTGACGCTCACCCCGATCGGCCCCGATCGAGGGTGCGCTTGAGCAGTTCGAGAACCGCATCGGTCGAGGGCCGCGTGGTGCGGGTGAGGTTGCTCAGGTGCTGTCGCCTGTGGACCAGGAGCTCGGGAAGCGTCTCCATGACCACTCCGAGCTTCATGGCGCGCATGAACCAGTCGGTGTCTTCGCCGTTGCGCAGCTCCGGATCGAAACGTCCGACTCGCTCGAAGACGTCGCGTCGCGTCAGAACCGTGCATGGCGAAAGCAGGGCCCGCGATTGGTGGTAGGGGTGGTGTTCCAGCTGTCGTCGCTCGTGGTCGAGTTCGTCGATCCAGAAGCTCTTGATGTGACCCGAGCAGAGTGCGAGGTCGGGCCGGGCGTCCATGAGATGGAGCTGGCGCTCCAGCTTGTCGGCGACCCAGAGGTCGTCGGCGTCGAGAAAGGCGATGAACTCGCCTCGGCTCTCTTCGAGTCCATGATTGCGCGCCCCCGACGGGCCCTGATTCTCCTGCGACAGCACCCGGATGCGGTCACCGAAGGGGCGCAGCGCCTCCTGTGTGCCGTCGGTGGACCCGTCGTCGACCACGATGATTTCGAGCGGAGGGACGGTCTGGCCCAGGATGCTCTCGATGGTTTCCGCGACGTAGCGTTCGCCGTTGAAGACGGGCACGATGCAACTGACCCCTCGCGACTGCATGGGGTGCCGGAAGTCGAGGGGTTTCATGAACCGCCCCCGCGGCCCGCGTCGAGGCGGCGCTTGAGCATGAGGAGAAACTCGTCCTGGCTCGCGGCTGCCATGGTCCGGCTCCGATTGGCCCCGTGCAGGCGACGGCGACCGAGAACCTCGTCCATGAGTTCGCCCACGGCTCCCATGCGGTCGGCCCGCTGGAACCAGTCGGCCGCGTCGCCGTGCGCGAGGTCGATGGCGAACCCGCCGACGCGCTCCATCCACACCCGGGGCACGAGGAGCGTCAGAGTCACGTAGCCGGCGATGGGGCGTGCCCGCGCATGAGCCGACATGCGCTCCGCCTCGTCGGCCACCTCGTCTTCCCAGAAGTTCTGGACCATTCCCACGCTGTACGACAACTCGGGGCGGGCCCGAAATCGTGCCAGCTGTCTGGCGAGCTTATCGGCAACCCAGAGGTCGTCGGCGTCGAGAAACGAGAGAAACTCGCCCTCTGCCTCGGCAATGCCGCGATTCCGCGCCGCGGCGGGTCCGGCGTTGTCCTGGTAGAGGTACTTCACGCGGTGCGAGAAGGCCTGAGCCACTTCGGCCGTCCCGTCGGTGGAGCCGTCGTCGACGACGATCACCTCGAGATTGGTGTAGGTCTGACCGAGCGCACTGCGGATCGCGGCACCGAGAAAGCGTTCCCCGTTGTAGACGGGAATGACGCAGGTGACGAGGGGTTCGCTCATGCGTGGCGCTCCAGCAGTTCTCCGATTCTCAACGGGATCTCGTCCATGTCTTCACCGAGCTCCAGCCAATACGTGGGAATGTTCTCCAGGAATCGGCTCAGCTTCTCGAATTCGCCGGCGGCGACCCCCGCGTAGGGAAGCAGAATGAGGGAGCTCGGGGCGAGTCGGAGCAACGCCTCCACGGTGGTGGCTGGCCGGAGGCGGGGCTTCTCGGCGCCGACGACGATGGGGAGGGCGACCGCGCGAATGCTGGCCTTGCGGCTCAACCCCTCCGGCAGGACGTCGGAGAGCATCACGAGGCTCTTGTCTTCTCTCGGAAGCCGTCCCGGGATCGCGTGGGGCACGAGGTAGGGAAAGCGGGTGAGGTGACTCGGTTCGAGGTGGGTCGAACAGAACAGGCTGTGCCCCTCGTACGTGCCGTCGTCGAGTTCCTTGAGGCCGACGTAGTCGTCGGCCATGTACTCGAATCCCGCCTTCAGTGACGTGAGGGCCGTCGACGACTTTCCCGAACCCCCGGGGCCGCCGAAGAGAATCCCGTGGCCGTCTCGGGCAACGAGCCCCGCGTGAATCGCTTGAACGTTGCGGTCTTTGTGCCAGAGCATGAGCTCGGAATGCAGGGGTCGCCCGAGTTCGTACTGCGTCAGGCGCCCATGGTCGGCGATCCAGCCCACGAGGTTCCGCTCGAGCCGCTGGAGCCCGGTACGGGTCTGTGGTCGGGCCGTGATGACCACCATCCCGTCGTCCGATGCGAAGTTCTCGCCGTGCTCGTTGAGATCGTCCTCGGGGGTGACACCCGGGAGCCCGATCCCCGTCTCCCCCTCGTCCCAAAGGGAGATCGTGAGTGCGGGAGGCTCCGTTCGCTCCTCTCGCTGCAAATGCGAAAAAGCGCGAAAGATATCGTCTGCGAGCGCCGGCCCGACGACCAGCATCCGGATCGGAAGGTCGGCGAAGGTGAACCAGCGTTCTCGGCGGAGGCTGGGGTGGCACTCCCAGGCCTGGGCAAACCCCGTAGTCAGCGCCTCGTACTCGGCATCGGGATGAATGGCGACGCCGGCCCGAGTCAACCGAGTCTGCTGCGTCATTCGGGGAGCGTGCCCAATCCGGGCATGGGCGGATCGAGGGCCAGGAGGTCGGCCATGTCGTCGTATTTGTTCAATGTGGGCGGCGAGTAGGGGTGGTCGGCGGCGCTGGTCTCGACCGCGGTCGGAGATGCCTCCAACTCCGTGACCAGGACCAGCTGTTCGGCCAGGAGTTCAGACACCAGGCGGCTCACATCGGCGTCGACAACGTCGCGCGCGACCTCGTACCGGGAATCGAGCGTGGCGCTCATTTCACTGACGCTGAGCCCGGCTTCGACCATTTCCCAGACGGCCGAGCCGACCCGGTCCATGCTGAAGTACAGGCCATTGGACAGGTTCATGATGATGGCCTCACCGTCGATCACCTTGGCGGCGACGTCGATGGTGTTGGGACGTACGCGGGTATTCGAGTCGAGCATGGATCGGTTCTCCTCAAGTCATGTGTTGCGCTGCAGCCAGAAATCCGGCGGACCTCCCCGAAATCGGTCGACCCAGCGCGAGGCCTGAAGTATCGACCGAACGACGAGCAGTTTCAGCACGAACGCCGGCCCGGTCGTCTTCTCACCCCCTCCTTCGTCGGGGGCCTCCCCCCCTTCCCACACCCACCGCAGGGGGTCGCCGATGCCGCGCATGCGGTCCCGCAGCCAGCGGCGCCTGTGATCGGGGCGGGCGCAAAGAAACCGGAATAGATACGACTCGGCCACCCCTCCCGACCCGGACCCCGCGACGACACGATGTTCGGGGCGCAGTCCCGCGATGTGGCGCCGGTCGGCCTCGCGCAGCGCTTCGCCGGCCAACAGGTCGGCGGGAACGGTGGTCCCCAGAAGTCGGTGTGCGAGACAGAGGGTCACACAGAGAAAGCCGGACAGCCCGGCCTGCGCTGCGCTACGCCGCACGTAGTCCCAGTCGAGGTCGCGGTGTGCGACGATCCGATCCAGGTCGACGATGCGACGCAGCTCCGTCACGCCGTCCTGCTCGCTCTGGCTCACGGTGTGGAGCAGCGTGTCTTCGAGGGAGGGGACGCGCAGGGGCGGGCATCCCGGGGGTTCCAGCTCCACGGCCCGGGACTGAAACAGCCGAGCATCCAGTTGGATGGCGTCACCCGGGCGGGTGAGGCCCCAGTGCACTTCGACGAGGAAGCCGCGGGGGTGAGCCACGCGATCGTGATGATGGTGTTCCAGAAACCCCTCACGGGCTCGGTCGGGATACTCGCTCTTGTACCCGAGCGACGAGAGGGCGTCGAGAACGCGCTCGACCTCCGACGGATCCACGAGAATGTCGAGATCGCCCATGATACGCTCGACGGGGCTGAAGACCTCTCGCCGCAGCGCGCCCCCTTTGAGCACGAGTGGGCGCAGATCTCCCCGGCCGAGTCCGGCCAGGACGCGGTCCTGTTCGAGGTCCCAGAACATCGCCTGCTTCCGCAGGAGGGCGAGGCTCGACGCGATGGCCTCGCCCCGATCCTGAAGCCCTTCGACGTCCCCGCTCAGGTCGTCCAGCCGGCTGAACACGAGCCCCTGGATCGCGTGCCGCATCGACTCGGCCGTGAGCCTCTCGAAGACCCCGGGTGCTCCAACAAGAGCGGCGACTTTCTCCCGGGAGGGGTGCCGCCGACACAGCTCGACCAGAAGCCGCTGGGCCGGGGTCGGTGCGGGAGTCGGCATGGTCGGGTCTAGTTGCAGAAAAACAGGGGGAGGCGGGCGACGGTAGTCGCCCAGCTCTCGCGGACGCAAGCAGGAACTCCCCGCGGGGGAGGGGGTTCGGATCGTGCTATGGACGAATTCATTCGGATTGTCGGTGCCCGGCAACATAACCTGAAAAACCTGGACGTAGCGTTGCCTCGGCGCGCTTTGACGGTTGTCACGGGTCCTTCGGGTTCCGGCAAGTCGTCCCTCGCTCTCGACACCCTCTTCGCCGAGGGCCAGCGGCGATACGTCGAGTCGCTCTCCACCTACGCCAAGCAGTTTCTCGAGCGGATGGAGAAACCTCTGGTCGACTCGATCGAAGGGATCTGTCCGGCCGTCGCGATCGAGCAGAAGAACCCGACCAAGTCGAGCCGGTCGACCGTCGGCACGGCCACCGAGGTCTACGACTATCTGCGTCTGCTCTGGGCTCGGGTCGGGGTCACGCACTGCCCCGAGTGCGATCGAGTGGTTCGCCCCGACACGGTCAGCGGGGCGGTGGACCGCATCCTGCAACTCGCGCCCGGGACCCGGTTCCAGGTTTGTTTTCCGTTGAGGCACGGAGAGGCGGTGCACCACGATCGCATCGTCGAGAATCTGATTGCGATGGGATTCGTGCGGCTGCTGGCCGACGGAGAACCCGTCGATCTGGCGCAGGAAGGTGCGCACGATCCAGGCTTGCTGGGACTCGATCTGGCGCAGGTCGCCAACCTCCTGGTGGTCGTCGACCGGCTGGTAGCTCCTCGCCACGACGACCCCGAGGGCGACGCGAAGCGATCCGAGCTTGCCGAGCGGCTGGCCGACTCCGTCCACACGGCCTTCACCGAGGGAGAGGGAGAGTGCGAGGTGTGGCCTCTGGAGGGGCCTCGGCTCGCGTTCACGGAGCACTTCCGGTGCCCCGACCACCCCGACGTGCGATTCGCGGAACCGACTCCGCAGCTCTTCTCCTTCAACAACCCGTACGGTTCGTGTCCGACCTGCACGGGCTTCGGGGCCACCCTCGAGTACGACCTCGACCTGATCGTGCCCAACCCGGGGCGTGGCCTCGAGGACGGCGCCGTCGATCCCTGGAGCAAACCTCGCTACGAGAAGGAGCGGGACCGCCTCCGTGCGTTCGCCCTCGAGAAGGGCGTCTCGCTCTACAAACCCTGGGCGGATCTGCCCGAGGACTTCAGGCATGCGGTTCTGCATGGGCAGCCCAAGCCGCGCGGCCGTGCGCCGCGAACGAAGGGCTTCCAGGGGGTGATCCCCTTTCTCGAGTCCCGTGAGAAGAAGCGCTACAAGCAGTACATTCGGGTGTTCCTCCGGCAATACCAGAGTCCGCAGGAGTGCGTCGACTGCCGAGGCGCGCGTGTTCGCCCCGAGGCGCAATGGGTCTACGTCGCCGGGCGTCCGATCGGCGATGTCGTACGACTGCCTCTCGAAGACCTGCAGGCCTGGGCGCAGGATCTCGGCCTCGAGGCGTCGCACGCGCAGATCGCCGAGACCATTCTCCGGGAGATCCGGGCTCGGGTCGGCTTCCTCGTCGAGGTGGGACTGGGCTACCTCACGCTGTCGCGCCAGACCCGTACGTTGAGCGGCGGTGAGGCGCAGCGTATCAACCTGGCCAACTCGCTCGGGGCCGCTCTGGTCGACACGCTCTACGTGCTCGACGAGCCGTCTGTGGGACTCCACCCGAGAGATACCGACGCGCTCCTCTCCCTTCTGGGGCGTCTGCGAGACGCGGGGAATACCGTCGTCGTGGTGGAGCACGATCCGGCCGCGATCATGGTGGCGGACCACGTCGTCGAACTGGGGCCGGGCTCCGGCGAGGGGGGTGGCGAGATCGTCTACGAAGGCCCCCCCAGTGGCTTGCTCGAGGCCGACACTTCGACCGGTCGATATCTCTCGGGGAGAAGCCGGATCGAGGTGCCGAAGCGGCGGGATCGTGCGCACGGCCGGTGGTTGGTGTTGCGAGGGGCTCGGCTCCACAACGTCGACGAGACCGACCTGGAGATTCCGCTCGGCACCCTGACGGTCGTGACCGGAGTGTCGGGTTCGGGAAAAAGCACGCTGGTTCACGACATCCTCTTTCGGGCGCTCGAAAAGGAGTTGGGTGGGGGAGAGACGAGTGCGAAGGAGCATCTCGGTGAGTCGGTCGGCTCGTACGAGACGCTCGAGGGGTTCGAGGCGCTTCAGGAAGTGGTCCTGGTGGACCAGAGCCCCATCGGCCGGACGCCTCGTTCGAATCCGGTGACCTATATCAAGGCGTGGGACGAGATTCGCCGTGTCTTCGCCGAGCAGCCTCTCTCTCGCCAGCGGGGCTACAGTCCGGGGACCTTTTCATTCAACACCGCCGGCGGGCGGTGTGAAGAATGCAACGGTGCCGGGCAGGTCGAGATCGAGATGATCTTCATGGCCGACGTCTATGTCGCCTGCGGATCGTGTCGAGGAGCCCGCTACAGGCCCGAAACGCTCGATGTGGAATACCGCGGCATGAACATCAGTCAGGTGCTCGAGCTGACCGTCGACGAGGCGATCCGGTTCTTCATCAAAAAAGACAAGCTCGGACAGATCCTCTGGCACCTTCAGCAGGTTGGACTCGGATACCTTCGGCTCGGACAGCCCGCACCGACGTTGAGTGGGGGAGAGGCCCAGCGTCTCAAGATCGCCCGAGAACTCTCCGGCGTGGCCGGCAAGAAGGGGCGCAAGCTCTACCTCCTCGACGAGCCCACGACCGGACTCAGCGGAGAAGACGTCGCCAAGCTCCTCCGGGTTCTCGACCGATTGGTCGACGCAGGGCACACCGTACTCGTCATCGAACACAACCTGGACCTGATCAAGACGGCGGATTGGGTCGTCGACATGGGTCCCGGTGCCGGAATCCGGGGGGGGCGTATCGTGGCGACAGGCCGGCCGGGTGACGTTGCATTGGTGCCGGAAAGTGTCACGGGGCGCTACCTGAGGGAGGCCATGGCGCTGTAGGTTCCGGCCGACTCGCCCCGCCTTCCGGTTCGCCTATGCCCGCACTCACCGATTCGACCGTACGACGGATCCTCCTCGACCACTACGGCGAGGGAACGTGCGACCTCGCGCTCCTCGACGCCGAGTACGATCAGAACGTTCGGGTCGACAGCGCGACCGGTCGATCGGTGCTCAAGATCGTGGGGCCCGACGGAGACCCTGGGCTCGTCGACATGCAGGTCGACGCGCTTCGTCACCTCGGTGCGGCGTGCCCGTCGCTCCCCCTCCCCCGCCTCTGGCCGACCTCGGCGGGTCCCGCCTGGGTCGACGTCGAGGTCGACGCCCAGAGCTACCGGGTGTGGCGCATCACCTGGCTGGGCGGGCGTTCCCTTCTCGATATTCGGCCCCGACCGCTGGGACTGCTGCGTGACCTCGGGGCCGTTCTCGGCCGTCTTTCGGCCGCCTTCGACGGATTCGAGCACCCCCGCCTCCAGCGCCCCCATCGATGGGACCCCGCGAGGGGCGGGTGGGTGTTCGACGCACTGGAGGTGGTGCCCTCGGGGGGTGGGCGGGTGCTTCTCGAGCGCATCCGGGACCGATGGCCCGATGTGCGGCGGCGGCTGGAATCCCTTCCGCGGGGTGTCGTTCACGGAGACGCCAACGACCACAACGTGCTCGTCGACGACTCCCCGTCGCCCGAGCGGATCGTGGGCCTGTTCGACTTCGGCGACATGCTGGAGACCTATCGGGTCTGCGACGTCGCTGTGGCGGGGGCCTACGCCGCTTTTCACACGTCCGACGTGGTAGCGGCGATCGCTGCGGTCGCCGCGGGGTTCCACGGCGAGGCGGGCCTCTCCGATGCGGAACTGGACGTCATCGTCGACCTCGTGCGAGTGCGGTTGGCGATCAGCGTCGTGATGTCGGCGCGGCGCGGCGTGGAAAGCCCGGGGAAGGACTACTTTTCCGTCAGTGAAACCGGGGCATGGGAGACACTCCGTGCTCTCGACGCGATCGATCCCGGCCTGGCGACGGCGCGCATTCGCAACGCCTGTGGTCGGCCGCCGTTTCCGTCGGGGCCTGAGGTGGTCGGCTGGCTGAACGGGCGAGCCGAGGCGGGGGGCCTGGCCCCCATCCTCGGCCGCCCCCTGGGAGACGGTGACATTCACCTGCTCGACCTCAGTGTGGGAAGCCTGATGCTCGGGGCCGACCCGAGTAGCCTCGAGACGACCGCCCTCGCCGAGCGAATCGACCGGGAGATGGCTCACGCGGGTGCAACGGTTGGGATCGGATGCTGGGACGAAGCGCGCCCGATCTATCTCGGAGACGCCTTCACCGCAGGGGATCACCCCATCGACGAACACCGAACGATCCACCTCGGCCTGGACCTGTTCGTGCAGGCGGGCACCCCGGTGTACACGCCTCTCGACGCCGTCGTGGAAGCGGTGGAAGACAATGCGGCCCCCAAGGACTACGGGCCGGTCGTGGTGTTGAGGCACGATCCCTCCGATGGGCCGGTCTTTCGCACGCTCTGGGGCCACCTCGACCCCGAGGTGTTGTCCCGGCTGAAGCCCGGTGTGCAACTGCGGGCGGGTGAGCGCGTCGCCGACATCGGAGCCCCGCCTCGAAATGGCGATTGGCCCCCGCATCTGCATGTGCAGATCGTCGTCGATCCGCTTGAGTACGGTCACGACCTGCCCGGCGTCGCACCGGCCCGCGAGCGTTCGACCTGGAAGGCCTGGTTTCCCGATCCTTCGGTCCTGTGCGGACTCCCCCCGGGCGCCGGGGCGGCGCCGTCTCCCGATGGGCCGGCACTCGCCCGACGACGACGGGCAAGACTCGGCACGGGGTTGTCGCTGTCGTATCGAAAACCGCTCCACCTCGTCCGGGGCTGGAGGCAGTTCCTCTACGACATCGAGGGGCGATGCTACCTCGATTTCTACAACAACGTGCCGCACGTGGGGCACTCCCACCCGCGAGTTGTGGAGGCCGTGCAACGGCAGGTGGCTCTTCTCAATACCAACACGCGGTACCTGCACGAAACCATCGTCGACTACGGGGACGCCCTCGCGGCCCGACTGCCCCCGGAGCTGAGTGCGGTGTGGGTGGTGAACTCGGCGTCCGAGGCGAATGAACTCGCCCTTCGACTGGCCCGGGCGCACACCGGTCGTCGCGAGGTGGTGGTTCAGGAGGCCGGGTACCACGGCCATACGACTACCCTGGTCGACGCGAGTCACTACAAGTTCGCGGGGCCCGGTGGTGCGGGGCGGGCGGAGTGGGTCGAGGTGGTGCCGATCCCCGATCCGTACCGCGGGGCCTTTCGGGCCGAGTCGGACGATCCCGGTCGGGCCTACGGCGACGAGGTGGGTAGGGTCGTGGAGACGATGGCCCTCGACGGACGACCCCCGGGTGCGTTTCTCGCCGAGACATTTCCGAGCGTGGGTGGGCAGATCGTGCCCCCGGATGGGTATCTGGAGCGGGCCTATGCCGCGATCCGGAAGGCCGGCGGCGTGTGTATCGCCGACGAAGTCCAGACCGGCTTTGGTCGTCTGGGGGCGGCCTTCTGGGGGTTCGAGCTCCAGAATGTCACCCCCGACATCGTGGTCCTGGGAAAGCCGGCTGGAAACGGAATGCCACTCGGGGTCGTCGTGGCGACGCGTGACATCGCGGCGTCGTTCGATAGCGGGATGGAGTTTTTCAGTACCTTCGGCGGCAATCCGGTCTCGTGTGCCGCCGGCCTCGCGGTGCTCGACGTCATCGAAGAGGAAGGACTGCAGGACCATGCGGCTCGAGTGGGGCAGCGGCTCCTCGAGGGGCTCCGGGAGCTCGCCGCGCACCACGCTGTCATCGGCGACGTTCGAGGCCTCGGACTGTTTCTCGGTGTGGAGTTCGTCGTCGATCGTGAAGGGAGGCTTCCTGCCCCCGACATCGCGGCCTTCGTGGTGGAGGGACTGCGTAGTCGCGGGGTCCTCGCGGGAACCGATGGGCCACACCACAACGTGCTGAAACTCCGGGGCCCCCTCGTGATCGAGGACACCGATGTCGACCGATTGTTGTCGGTTCTTCGGCTCCTGATGCGTGAGGTCGCACGCCGGTTCCCTTAAGTCCCAACCAGACATTCCCGACGCTGAGGGGTATGAGGATGTTCCGGAACCGGCTCCCGAACCCCCAACCATGACCCCGATTCGTATGCCTCCGGGCGGTGAAAACCACCCTCGGCGATCTCGACTGCGACGCTCCCTGCCCGGGATCGCCCTGGTCGCGGCGTTGGCCGCCTCGGAAGGAGGCGCCCAGCTTTCTTCGCCCGCAATGCGGATCCCGGCGATGCCGGTCGACACCTTCTCGCTGGACAACGGGCTCCGTGTCGTCGTCTCCGAAGACCATTCGACGCCGGTCGTTGCGGTCGAGATGTGGTACCGCGTGGGGAGCGCCCATGAGCCGGCGGGTCGCTCCGGTTTCGCGCACTTCTTCGAGCACCTGCTCTTCGAAGACACCGAAAACATGGCGGAGGGTGAGTTCGCGCGCCTGATTCATCGCGCGGGTGGGGTCTACAACGGAACCACCGATACCGACCGGACCGCCTTCAGCGAGGTGCTCCCGTCGAATCGAGTGAATCTGGCGCTGTGGTCGCATGCCGAACGCATGGCCCGGCTCCGGATATCGGCCGACGATTTCGAGACCCAGCGCGAGGTGGTGAAGGAGGAGCGAAGGCTTCGGGTCGACAACCAGCCGTACGCCGCTTCTCAGGTCAGCGTCGACACCGTCGCGCTTCGAGACTACGAGCCCTACCGCCATAGTGTGATCGGCTCCATGACCGATCTCGAGGCGGCCTCCGTCGACGACGCCCGAGACTTCTATCGGCGATTCTACACGCCGAACCATGCCGTGTTGACCGTCGTGGGCGACGTCTCGCTCGCCGACGTGCGCGCCATGGTCGAAAACTACTTCGGAGATATCCCGCGGGGCGTCGACTCCCCGTCGCTGCCTCCCGAGCCGGTCGCCCCGCGTTCCGATGGTGAACGCAGGCGGATCGAACCCGCTCCGTTGGCTCAGGTCCCCCTCGTCTGGATGGCGTTCAACGTTCCTCCGGCCGACCACGAGGATCACTATGCGCTGACCCTGGCGTCGCAGGTGCTCTCCACCGGGGAGTCCTCGCGCCTGCGGCGGCGATTGATCTCCGAGAGCGGCGCCGCGCTGGACGTCGTCGCGCAGGTGGATCGGCGGAAGGGGCCTGGCCTCCTGTTGCTCGGTGGTGTTCCCAACCAGGGCGTCGATGTGGGGGAAGTGGAACGCATGATGAGTGAGGAGGTCGAGCGGCTCGGGACCGAGGGCGTGACCCTCGAGGAGCTGGAGGCCGCACGAAACCAGGTGCTTACGGGGGCGGTGACGCAACGACTGACGGTGCAGGGCAAGGCTCAACTCCTGCAATCCTACATGCTCTACCACGACTCGCCGTTCCGGGTCAACGAAGACCTCGCCCGCTTCCACGAGGTCACCGTCGAAGACGTGCGCCGCGTTGCCGCGACCTATCTGGTACCCGGCAATCGCACCGTGGTGATTGCTCAACCCTCTCGGATGACGGGAGCGGAACGGTGACCAGGGGATCGACCCTGACCGTCGTGCTGGCGGCGCTCGCGCTCGGATGTGGTCCGGTCTCGTCGCAGGTGCCGCCTCCCCTTCCCCTGAGAGATGTCACCTTCCCCGATTTCGACGAGCGGATCCTGTCGAATGGCGCCCGCTTGATCGTCGTTCCCCAGCACGAAGTCCCCTTCGTGACGGTCAACGTCGTCGTGCCCGCCGGTACGGTCGCCGACCCCGAGGGAAAGGAGGGCACCGCGACTTTCGTGGCCCAGCTTCTGACGAGTGGCACGACGAGCCGGGGGTTCGTGGACCTGTCGGAGACCCTGGATCGGCACGGGATCTCGCTCGCTGCAGAGGCCGCGGAGGAGTGGTCCACCGTAAGCCTCAACACCACCACAGCAGCCCTCGACAAAGGGCTGGACGTTCTGGTCGACGTATTGATGCACCCGTCGTTTCCAGACGATCGAGTCGAAGGGACTCGTCGGCAGGGACTGACCGGGCTTCAGGTCCAGTCGAGCCGGCCCGACGCGGTCGCCGATCGCGCCTTCATACGGGCGATCTACGGATCCCACCCGTATGGGCGAATGCCCACGCCCCCGTCGGTCCGTGCGCTTACGCGCGACGATCTCGTCGCCTTTCACGACCTGTGGTATCGGCCCGATGGCGCGCTCATCGTGGTCGCGGGCGATGTCGAGGCTGATGACATAGCGGAGCGGATCGAGTCGGCCGTGCAGGGGTGGGGTCCCACTCGACGTCCGGAAGTGACGTTCGATCGTGCTCCCGATCGCACCGGGGTCGAGATCCTGGTCGTGCATCAGCCGGGGACGGTACAGGCTGAGATTCGAGTAGGACACCTGCTCGCGGGTGCCGATACCGACGGGTGGGAGCGACTCGTCGTCGCGAATCAGCTCCTCGGGGGCGGCCCACCCGGCCGCTTGCAACAGGTGCTGCGGAATGCGCGGGGATACACCTACGACGCCCGCTCGACGATTACGCGACTGCGGCGACTCGGGGTGTTTCGTATCGAGACGGCCGCCCGAAACGAGGTGGTGGCCGAAGCGGTCGAAGAAATCCTGAATCAGGTCCAGCGTCTTCGTGTGCGGGCGATCCCTCAAGGCGAACTCGACGACACCAAGTCCTATCTCGTCGGGTCGTTCCCCCTTTCGATCGAAACGCCTCAGCAGGTCGCCGGACAGGTGACGACCCACCGTCTGCTGGGACTCGGCACTCAGGAGCTCGAGTCGTATCGCACCCGGGTCGCCGCCGTCGATACGGCCGATGCGCGCGATGCCGCAGAGCGATGGATTCGGCCGGAGCAGTTCGTGATCGTGGTGGCCGGTGACGCCGGCGTGCTACAGCCCCGGCTTCGAGGTCTCGGCGAGGTTCGGATCGTCGATGTCGACGGTCGCCCGCTTCGCCTCGCCGACCTGGCACCCCAACCCTCGAGTGAGGTGTTCGACCTTACCGGGCTGCAGCCCGCACAGTTGACCTACGATGTGCAGATCGGGGGACTGAAGAGGGGAGAAGCCCGCCGAACGCTCGAAAGAACCCCCGCCGGATGGCGATTCGCGAGCGTCATCGAGGCGGGTCCGCAACGGCTCGAGCAGGAGATCGTCGTCGATTCGGCGCTCGGCCTGGTATCGAGCCGCAACCACACCGTCGCCCCAGGGCGCGAGACGCTCCTGACGACTCGGTTGGAGGGCGACCGGATCGTGGGTCGCAACGTCTCGGGCGAGGCGGGCGAAGATATCGACGTCGCCGTTCCGGGTGGGGTGACCCTCTCCGACGGCATCGAGCTGGCCCTCTGGTGCTCGGAATTGAGCGTGGGGCGGGAGATCCGCCTTCCGGTCGCGAACCTGCGCACCGGGGCGGTCGATGAGGTCGTGATGCGAGTCGAAGAGGAGACCGACCTGACGATCCCGAGCGGGACGTATCGGGTCTTCCGTGTCTCCGTTGCGGGACCCGAGGCTCAAACCCTGTTCGTGCTCGCAACGGCGCCACACATTCCCGTGCGACTGGAATCGGCGTCCCAGCCGGTGGCGTTGGAACTGTCGGCCATCGGGGGCCGTTGAGCCGGATCGGGGTTAACATATGGGGCCTGAAGTTCGTCTTCCCCCTGTCCCCGATCCCTCTCCAACCCTGCGGCCGATGGACTCCCAAGGTCCCCCATCCAGATTCGGGCGCTTCGTAGCCGAACTCCGGCGCCGGCACGTTGTGCGGGTGTCGCTCGCGTACGGGGCCGTGGGATTCGTCGCGCTCCAGGCCGCCGAAATCGTACTCCCGGCCTTTCTTCCCGGCTTCGAGGCCGATGCGGCGCTGCGGGTGATCGTGGTGGCCTTCCTCGTGCTGTTCCCCATGGTGGTGGCCCTTGCCTGGGTCTACGAGATCACACCCAAGGGGATTCGCGCGATGGAGGCGCTCGATGCCGAGGCCGGTCGCGCTCCGACAGGAAGCCTTCTTCCGCGTGTCGCTCTCCTGATCTTTACGGTGCTGGCGGCGGGGAGCGCCGGGTGGTGGTGGTATGAGTCCGACTCCGCCGCTGTAGACGAGCGGCTCTCGGCGCGTGGGAGTCGCACCACCCCCTTCGTTGCGGCTGCCACTACCGACGCGAGTGGACCGATCCGGTCGCTGGCCGTCCTCCCCCTCGAGGACTTTTCGCCGGCCGCCGCCGCCGACGATGCCTACTTCGCGGCGGGAATGCACGAGGCCCTGATCTCGCAGTTGAGTCAGCTCGGAACAGTGAGGGTCATCTCGCGGACGTCTACCGAGGGCTACCAGACCGCCGGAAAGTCGCTTCCGCAGGTGGGGGCCGAGCTCGGCGTCGACGCGATCGTCGAAGGCTCCGTTCTTCGAGCCGACGGGCGAGTGCGGATCACCGTGCAGTTGATCCATGCGGCGTCCGACAGTCACCTATGGGCGCGGGACTACGAGCGAGACCTCCAGGACATCATCGGGCTGCAGGGCGAGGTGGCGAGGGCGATCGCGAGTGAGATCGACTCCCGCATCACGGGAGCGGCCCAGGGGGGCGTCGCCGCCGATCGGGTCGCCGATGTCGGGGTTGCCGACGATCGGGCCCTGTCTGATGAGGCGCCGGTGGCTCTGCCCGCGGCGGCGCCCAGTGCGCCCGTGGCTCCGCCTGCGGCGCAGGACTTCGTCATGCGGGGCCGGTTCGCGCTGCGGGATCCGGGGCAGTCCGGAGCGGAGGAGGCGGAGCGGTATTTCCTCGAAGCCCTGTCACTCGACTCGACGTTCGCGCCGGCGCTGACGGGCCTCGCGGGTGCCCACCTGGTGCGGGGCCTCCAGATCGAGGGCCTCGGGGCGCTGGATGAGCTTCATTCCGCTCGGCTGTTCGCAGAGCGAGCGGTCGCCGGCGACGCTGAATCGATCGAGGCGCGAGAAGTGCTGGCCTCGACCGAAGAGGCCCTCAAGGAACTCGTGGATCGCTTCGGTGAGATGGCCGCCGCGCAGGGGCGTGAGTTCCGGGTCGAGGGCGACTCGGTCGTGGTCTACTTCGCCCGCGGAGACACAGCCCGGTTCTCGATCGTGGGAACGCCGTTCGCCTCTGCGACCGAGATGGGTCGCTTCGTCCAGTCGGAGTTGGGCTCCAGTCGCCGCCCGTCGCGCGATGCCGATGATGAGGTGCGGTCGGTGGCGCGCCTCGACATGGCCGGCCGGCAAGAGGAGGCCCTCGCTCGGGCCCGCGAGGCCCTGGGCCGGTTCCCCGGAGAGGCCCGGCTGTGGGACGCGGCCGAACGACTCAGTGTCTCCACCGGTGCGCTCGACGAGGTGGTGGGGCTGCGGGTGGATCGTGCGGCGGCCCTGGGGTCGTCGACCGGGCCGGGCGAGTACGAGCTGGCCGAACGAATCGATGCCGACGGCATCGCGGGGTATTGGGACTGGAAGATGGAGGAGTTCGAGGCCCGCGATGCGAGTGGAACCCGAACGTCACCCGTCGATCGCGCGGCCGCATTTTCGGCCACGGGCCAGGTCGACGCGGCCCTGACCCTCCTCGAGACCGCGCTCGAGGAGCGAGACCCGAGGTTGACATCACTTCGAGCGGATCCGGTCTGGGATCCGTTGCGGGCCCAGCCCCGATTCCAGGCGCTGTTGGGCGCTCTCGTGACCCGGGCGCGCCCGCCGCGCCCCGGCGGTACGCGCTGACCCTACGGGCGCCATCGATCCACTGCCCCTTGCGGTTGCTGTATCACCGCACGGGGCGTTATTTTATGCGGGTTTTCGGCCCTCTGGGCCGGCGCTTCCGATCCAATTCTGCAGGACCCCCTCCGGGGGCGATGAGCTTCGCCCTCCACCGCCGAAAAAGGACCCGGGATGGCTGACGATATCGAGATGCCCGAAGACGACTCGCAGCCCGAGCAGGAGGGCGGGGGATCGAGGGTTTTGACCCGTCTCCTCGAAGACGAGATGCGCGAGTCGTTCCTCGACTATTCGATGAGCGTCATCGTGCAGCGGGC
>CBDUEZ010000041.1:0-19249 GCA_965366355.1 uncultured bacterium | reverse complement strand
GCCAAGGATCGGAAAGAGCCAGGGCGCCACTGCGGCCAGCGTCCAGGCGATCGCCACCGCCACCACCGCAGCTCCTGCCGCCAGCACCACCGACTCGGAAATGAGCCGTGCCCAGGTCTCGGCCGGCCGCGCCCCGAGTGCGCTCCGAAGTCGGTACTCGCTGCGACGGGCCAGGGTGTCGGAAACGATCAGGTTGGCCCCGGTCAGGAGTGTCGTCACCCACACGGCAGTGGCGAGCGCGAGCAACACCCCGAGAACGCGGCCGACGAAGCCCCGCTCGCCGCCGAAGGCCGCCGCGCTCGCGTGTCTCAGCTGCGGCGCACCGAAATCGGACGTCGTCTCGATGGCCCGACCGGCCCACTCCTCGGCGGCGGCATCGTCCGTCGGGTCGATGAGATAGACGCGGGCGAAGGCTGCGGTCCCCGTGGGCTCCCGCACCTCCCAGAACGCGGGAGGAATGCAGCAGATCGGGCCGTGGAACCCCGCCTCGGCCACGCCCACGACGGTCGAGAAGCGATTCCCCAGGTCGACCGTGCGGCCGAGAACTCCCGGATCGGACTCGAAACGCTCCCGCCACAGGGCGTGGGACAAAACCATCTCACCCGGCGCGTCGAGGGAGCGCCCCACCACCAGGCCGCCTCCAAGGCGCACCACGTGCCCAGGAAGAACGCGCTCACCCTGCACGCGAAGAATCCCGGTCGCCGTTTCGAGGTCGGCCGACGCCGGCCAGGAAACGACGACCCCGGAGAAGGGACCCGCGGATGGGGCGAGCCAGGACTCGCGCCCGGTCACGGCGATTCCCGGGACGGCCTGGCCGTTTTCGGCCACCCAGGTGAGGCGGGCGGCATCGGCACGAACCCCGTCGCTCGGCGCGAGGATGTCGTCGCGGGTCTCCACCATGAAGGTGGCCATACCGATCCCGGTTCCGACGATGGCGGCGAACGTGAGCGCCTGGCCCGGACGCTGGCGCAAGCGGCGCAAGGCGAAGCGGAATTCTCGAAGCGTGGTGGCGACGAGGTTTCCGCGGGACGTGGTGCGGGAGGGGGATAGGACGGCGTGAACGATCGCGCGTCGCAGTTCGCGGCGGAGCCAGCGGCGGGCCGCGGCGTCGCCGTCGCGGGTGCGGCATTCCTCCTCGAGTTCAGCCAGCGTGGCGCGTAGGTCGACGTCCAGGCGCCCCTCGACCCACTCCAGCAGGCGCTCCTGCAGTCGGGTCATCGACCGGTCTCCGGCTCGGGCAGGACGAGGTCGGACAGCACATCGTTCCACATTCGCCGGAAGGCGCCGAGCGTCTGAATGCCCTGTTCGGTGGGCGCGTACCATCGCCGGGGCCGCCCGCCGCGGGGAGACGGAGTCCCGAGGTCGGAGGTGAGATACCCCTTCTCCTCGAGTCGTCGGAGGGTGACGTGAATCGCCGCCACCCCCGGATCCCGGCCGCCGCGCTCACCAAGCTCACGGTATACGGCGGCGCCGTTGGCTCGCTCGCCCACGTGGAGCACGGACGCGAGCACCAGAGCCTCCAACTCACCGAGGTGGTCCCCCTTCGCCATCTCCGCCCCCCGTCCCAGGCCTTCGTTTCGGTGTCCGGACCCAGTATGTGACAAAGTTTTATTCCAGGCAATGACGCGGTCCCACTACCGGCGTCACCGACCCGGGATCGAAGCCTCGTCCGGAGTCCCCCGCTCCAGCCCGAAGACCTGGATCCGCTCGACACCCAGGTCGTCGGCCACTACTCCGAGTACGTAGTTGTTTCCGATTTCGAGTGGCCGGAATCCGCTCGGAAGGGACAGTTCACCCAACAACTCGCCGGACGGCGCGAAAACCCAACTCCCCCCGGACTCCTCCCACGGAGCCTCGTACTTCGTGGCCCAGAGAAACCCCAGGGAGTCCCGTTGAAGGTGTGCGAACGCCGGGAAGGTCGCGGCGAACTCGACGCCCGATCTTTCGGTCCACGTCGGAAAGAGCTCGCCGTATCGGTCCCGATCGGCGGACCCCACTTCTCGCAGTCCCCCGGGGACTCGGACGATCATGTCGATCCCGCGCCCTTCCACCCAGCGAGTGAGTTGGAACGTGGCGGGATCACCAACCCACACCTCCAAGGGGGTGCCGCCAGACGCCACAGGCGCGCCAAATGACCCCAAGAGCACGTTCGGATTGAACCCATAGGCGACCCCCACCGTGTCGACGCCAGATGCATCGAGGTCGGTCCTGAAGTACCAGTGACTCACGCGATCGAATCCCGGCACCTGAGGTCGCGGCACGCCCGAGCCCGCGCAGCCCAGGTAGCTCCCATCCGCGAGGGGGCCAGGATCCACGGGGCACCCCCAGATCGAGTCCACGAACTCGTTCATGCGCGAATTGTCGAGGCGCGCACTCGAGACGAACCGACCCTCGGCGTCGAATCGAGATTGTTTCCATCCGACGAGTTCGCGAACGAGGAGCGAACCGTCGGTGAGCCGTACAAGGCCGGAGGGCCGCTCCAACTCGCCGGGCCCCTGGCCGAGGCCGGCCCTGCTTTCCAGGAAACGGCCGTCTGCACCGTAGAACCTCAGCTGACCGTCACCGCCGTTCAGGACGATGATTCGACCATCGGGCAACCGCGCGGCCCCGCGCACCTGACTCAGGAGGTACGGCGCAGCGCCGTCCGTCGCACCGATCGAGGTGGCAGGCGCCGCGGCCAGCGTCCAGGGCGCTGGACCGGAGCCCCACGCTGGAGACACCGACGTGACGACCCGGATTCCCGCCGAGTCGATCGCGGTGAAGGCGGATTCGGCGGGGGCGGAATCGGTGCAGCCCATGGCAGGGAGGAGGAGGCCGGCCGCCAGTAGCGCCCCGCGCACTCTCGTCATGAACTGTAGTCGCCAGACGGTCGTCATCGTTCCAGCGTCGCCAATCCCAAGCGAAAAGGACCAACCTGTGCACCCTTCAGTTCGAGCCAGGCTTCGAAGCGATACGGTCCGTCGGGCAGGCTGTCTCCCAACACCTCGACGACCGGGACTCCGAGATGGAATTCGTGAGGCGTCTCGGTCTGTCCTGGTGCGAGGTCAACCCCCGCCAGGTAGAGAAAACACATATAGGTGGCATTCAATCGGTAAGGGCGTCGGCCTTCCGAAACCCAGACCGGGGTGGGACGACCCTCCGTGAACGCATGAACGGCCAGTGCGCATGCACTGAACTCCAGGCGGATCGCTCGGTCGGTCGGGTTGTAGACCTGCCCGACCCAGGAAAGGCTATCGTCAGGGGCTCGGGGCGCCTGACTGACACTGAACTGAAGGCCCGTCCCGACCTCCATCGTCGCATGCCGGCCAGGTTCGAGAACGGGGGCTGAGCAGGCGGCGACGATCGAAAGCAGGGCGAGGGCGGCCCACGTGGAATCACCCGGCCGCATGGTCGCGACCTATCCGAAGGCGGAGCAGGAACTCGAGCACTCGCAGGATCATCGTCACAAAGAACCAGAAGACGGTGAGCACAACCACGACCCCAAGGGAGTCCGTCACTCCTCCAGCGGCAGCGATGGCCTCGGGCCATCCCGTCAGCGCAAACGCCAGTGTGAGTGCAATGGACCCGAGCCTGCGGGAGCGGCGGAACATGAGAAAGCGTGGGTCACCCTCCACCGCCTCTCGAAGACGCATCGCGCTGGCCTCCCGGTCGGCGATCACGGGCATCGGTTCAGAAGTCATGAGCCGTCGCGCATTCCTGGATCCATCCTCCGCATTTCGAAGACCACCGTATCTCGAGGCTCACCGAGCGGCGTGAGCGTGTCACCCACACGCGTCTCCACGAGGGTGTATCCAAGCTTCTCGGGCACCCTGCGACTCGCCGTGTTGGCCGGATCGCACATGATCTGGATGCGGTCCACGCCTCGCGCGCGCAAGCCGACCTCGGTCAGAGCCCTCGCCGCCTCGGTAGCAAGTCCTCGTCGAGCGTGAGACGCTCGAATCCAGTACCCGATCTCGAGTGCCCCCGACCCGATCCTCGGATGGAGGCCACTTCCACCCACGACCACCGACTCGTCGCGACTGAACAGGCCGAAGACGAAGTCCGCTCCGATCTGGAAGGCGGCCTCGTACCCGCGCAACCGTTCTCGTGTGGCGTCGAGTGAGCTGGGCTCGTTCATCGCCCAGGGCATCCACGCGCGGAGGTGATCGAGGCTGCTGTCGACAGCGGCCCGGAGGAGCGGTGCGTCGGCTTCGGTCCAGCATCGAAGGACCATGCGCTCAGTCTCGAGGCGAGAAGGGATGTCGTGTGCCGGCGTCATGGCTCCCCTCCAAGGCGGCGCGTCACGTGCCGCACTCAAAGATGATGTCGTCGCGTCCGATCGGACGCAGAAACGCGCGGCTCATTGGAATCACGCACACGGAGTCCCCGTGGCGGCCGATAAACTCCACTTCGAAGACGTCGGCCGAATGGCAGTGCACGATCACACCCACGTCCCCGATCTCCAGCGCACGGGCAGGCATTTCGTGAGTCAACGCGACCGTATCGAGTTCCTTCATGCGTCCCGACCCTCGAGCGGATACGCCGTGAGCAGTTCGAGGTCGTTCATGCTGTGAACAATCCACTCGGTCGCAATCGAGATGGGCGCTCCATCCGGAGCGTTCAGCGTACCAACCAGGACCCATTTCGTGCACCACTCGGAGCGGGACTCCACCGTCAAGCGTCCGGTCCGTCCGACCTTGAGCAGATCCTGTTCGAACCTCTCGGGCGCGTCCCTAAGATATCCTCGAGCCTCGAAATGACGGGCCCTCGCAGCCCCAGCCGGGTGGTCCACGCAAAGGAGGTACCGGTCGACCTTCGACCTCGGAATTCGGGCTTGGTCCTCCTTCACCTTCTCCAGAAGCAGAGACTCGTGCCAGTCCGCGATGAACGAGTCGACCGCGCGGTGATCCGTATCCAGGAGGCGCGTCGGCAGCACGTACTCGTCGCCCGACTTTCGAGTCAACCAGCCCAGCAACCGGCGCTGGAGGGGGACTCGGCGTCGCGCGTCCCCGCGCAGTTTGATGGTCGTAGACCCGTCGCCTCCATAGACCGAGGTGATGTCGGCCCAGGATATGAAGATCGGAGCCCCGAGCCCGGTACCGTCGAGGATTCCGTCTTCAGTCAGGGAGATCGCGGCACCACCCCTTCGCCATCTGAGATACCATCGGAAGGCCATCCACCCACCCCATGCCGCGATGGGGGCAAACGCGACTCCGATCAGCTCGCCACGTCCGAGAAGCACGGACGCTGCGAACGCCGAGAACCCGCCGCAACCGAGGCTCAGTCCGACGTTCCCGAGTCGAGTCCACCGGGTAGGGTAGAAGTCGCGCTCGATCCTCTCGGGGAGATCTTCCTTCAGGTCTGGAGATTCCATGGCGGTTCCGGGTGAATCACTTGAACAGCGTCCACGTGTACTCGACCCCGACGCGAAAGACGAGGAGCCGTCTCCAGGCATGGCCTTCGTTGGTGTGCCCGACCGATGACACCACGGCGCCCAGGTCCCAGGTCTCCTCGTTCACGATGAACGGGGTGCGGAAGTGGACCGCCTGGGCACCCGCGAAGAACGCGAGGGGGTTGGAACTCCGCACTTCGGCGCCGAAGAGCACGAACCGGTTGCCCTCGGACTCCCGGCCGACACCCACATAAGCGATGGCGGGAAGTTGGGGAACCCGATAGCGAAGGTGAAATCCCCATCCCCATATGTGGCTGCTTCGTCGCGGGTATTCTCTCACCGAGTACGTGCCATCCGAAAGCGGGGGCGGCACCCGGCATTCGAAATTGGACCCGTCCTCCCCCGCATCCACGTACTCCGCGGCGACCGACACGTCGTTCACCTCAACCCCGAGGTAGGCGGTTCCTCCGCCAGCACGTTCCCGTCCGTCGCCGTAGCACTCAAAGAAATACGGGGTCTCTATCGAGCCACGAAGCACGCTCAGCCCCACAAACGGCCGCACCTGCCCCACCAGGTTCATGGGAGTCCCAGGCAGGGCAAGACCCACCACGAGTGGCAGCCAACTGGCCACCCGAGGTCGACGGACGGGCGAGCAAAGGAGACGCAGCGCGGGCATGACCCCTCGCAGAGAGCGGAACGCAGCAATGGTGACCAACATTATGTCGGGCCGCAGCGTTCCCGCCAGACCGGAGGCCGCGCGCGATGCTCCCGGAAGTCCCCTTCCCTACTATGTAGGACCGGGATGTCTGTCGAATGATGTTCAAACGAGGGTCGAAGATGGTCTCAGGAATCGGAGTCGCTGCGTCGGCGATGTGGTTGGTCGGCCTCGCCCTTTTCATCGCTGCTGACGGGGAGCGCGCGCGCCGGTTCCTGGAGAAATTCGCGAGTTCCTTCCGTGTGCATGTATTTGAACAGGCCCTTCGGCTCGTGGCAGGATGGGCGTTCCTCGGGTACTCCTCCGAGATGCGGTATTCCACGGTCTTCCAAGCCTTTGGTTGGGCATTGGTTCTCAGCGCAGGAGTCCTCCTCGTCCTTCCCTGGCGCCTTCATCAACGGTTCGCAGCCCTGACGGTCCCGGCATTGACCCGGCACATGGGCCTGTTCGGTGGTGCCGCCTTCATTCTCGGCGCGGCCATCCTCTTCGCGATGACCTGAAGACGCGGTGCATGACACGTCGCGAGGCGTTTTTCACGGCCGCGGCTCTGCGCCCCTCGCCGACCGCATCCACACCTCGGCGATGGCGAGGTTCAGGGACCATCCAAGAAAGACCGCGACGGGGTACGTCGCGTCTTGAGCGTACGGGATGGACCGAGAGACTTCCATCCACAGGCTGCCCGTCACGAAGAAGAGTGTCAGAGCGAAACTGCGAACCATCCACGTGTGGTGTTCGGTGAGCTGCCCGTCCACGGCCCGTTTGAGTCCCATCGCCGTGGTGGCGAACCAGAGCACGGCAACGCACCCGAAGGCGATCCTAGCCGCAAGTGGAACATCGAACGCAGGGGTGAGGGACGCTGCTGTGACGCTTGAAACCCAGACGCCGTAGACGTACACCCGTCCTGTGAACCGGTGCACCCCCACCGCCCTCCTTCGCAGCCCACGATGGAACTGCAGCGGTCCGACCAGCAGGGCCACGGCGCCGCTGAGAGCATGCACCACGAAAAGCCTGGGGAGCGCCCGGAGTTTGCTGTGGATCGTTGGGTCGACCCAGGAGGCCACTTCGATTCCGGCCATAGCGAACCCGAAGGCGGCGTACACGACGCAGATCAGCATAAGGGCCCACCATGCCGCACTCCAGATCCAATGCCCTCTCGAAACTCGCACGTCTCCCTCCATGACAATTGACAACTTACTTGTCATACGAGGTCGATCACGGCACGGTTTCATGACAGGTGAATTGTCATTTCATGGAAGCTGCCGTTATGCTGGGCGACGGTGAAGCTCTGGTCTCGGATCGAGGTGGAGAATGGTGAAGACCGTGCCGCGCGAAGTCGCGATCATGAAAGTGGTGGACGGTGCCCGGAGCCTCTTTCACGAGCTCGGGGTTGTGGCCCAGGCGATCCACGGGGGCTCACCCCTGGCAGGGGGACTACGGGGCGTCCTCCTGAACCTGTTGGAGGACGGAGACCAGACGGTTCCCGCGCTGGCGCAGAGGAGGCCCGTGAGCCGGCAGCATATCCAGACCCTTGTAAATGAACTCCTGAGGGACGGGTTGGTGATCCGGAAGTCCAACCCGGCACACAAACGTTCGAAGCTGGTGGCACTCACACCGAAGGGCCGATCGACCATCACGGCCATGCTCGAACGAGAGAAGGAGTTTCTGCGAGGACTGGACCTGGCGGCAGACGCCCACCAGCTCCTGGCGACGGCGGGACACCTGGAGATGCTCCGGCAGGCCTTTCGAGACCGGAGGAATCGCTCAGGCTTGCCGTAGCTCGGCAATTGCCGTGGCCCGCATCACCTCGGGGACCGCGTTTTGAGATGGAGTTCCCACAGCACGCCCTCGTCCCGAAGCCAGACTGCGGTGATGGAGTCGGCACCTTGCGGCCACCACAGCGCTGCGCTCTTCGCTGGCCGCCTGGGTGTGTTCAAACGAGCGACGCGAACCCACCGTACGCCATCCGTCGGGCATCGAAACCCGCGTTCGACGAGTCGACCAGATCCGCCATCCTCGAGTCGGCCGCGACTTTCTCGTTTGCCCGATCACGTGCCTCACGAGAGTCGAACGCCACCCAGCCGAACACGATGACTTCGTCCTCGCGCGCAGCCAGGAGATCGGGGAACGAGCGGGTTCCCTCCAGTTTCAAATCGTCTCCTACGTATTCGCGGTAGTCGAGTGCGCCATGTTCCTTCCAGATCTCGGCGACGGCTTCCGCAACACGCGTGTACTCACTTAGACGATCGCGCGGAACAGGAAAAACGAATCCGTCAACGTAGGGGGCCATGCCAGCTCCGTTCGTGGCCGTTCAGGAAGTATGGAATCCTATGCGCCTGATTTCACCATCGCGCCAGCGTGACGACTTCCGCATTCTGCGCCTCAAGGCCGGATTTCGAAAGTGTTCGAGAGTAGGTACTCCGTCTGGACCGGGGTCCCAAACGGAGCGCTTTCATCGCTGTAGTCGTAGACGGCTGAGGTCACTCGAATGCGATAGATCCCAGGCGGCTCCATTCCCTCCGACCAATTGCTCGAGATGCCCGATTCCTGGGGTCGGACTGCCACGACGACTTCGCCAGACGCGGTGCCCCCGACCTCTGCGACAACCGGAGGACTCAGGCAATCATCCCCCCCTGGGTCGTAGGCCGTAAGCCAGGCGCCACTGCGCTCCCGCTCGAGCACCGTCTGGATCCGGCCGTTGCAGTTCGGGAAGTAGATCGGCGCGTCGGTCGGGTTCCGGTAGATGAAACTCACGACCGACAGGCGATTCGCGGCCGAACCCGAAAGGGTGTAGACGTCCGCATCCGTCCGGATCGCCGTTGAGCGATCGGGCTCGGTGGGAGACTCTGAACATCCGAAAAAAAGTACTCCCATCGTGCAGGCGAGCATGACGAACGGTCGCCCCGTCATCGCAACTACCCCAACGCGTCGAGTACGGATCGAATTGCACCCTCGGTGTCGGCAGAGCCGCCGAGATCGCGGGTGCGCGTATGCTCGTTCTCCAGCGACGACTCGATGGCCGCCTCCAACTCTCGGCCCGCCTCGGCCTGTCCCAAGTGCTCCAACATCATCGCGGCACTCCAGATCGCCCCGATCGGGTTCGCCACACCCTGGCCGGCGATATCAGGCGCGGAGCCGTGCACGGGTTCGAACATCGACGGGAAAGACCGTTCCGGGTTGATGTTCGCCGACGGCGCGATGCCAATGGACCCAGCGACCGCCGGTCCCAGGTCTGAGAGGATGTCACCGAACAGGTTGGAGGCGACCACGACATCGAACCAATCGGGATGCAGAACGAAGTGCGCCGTAAGAATATCGATGTGGAACTGAGCGGTCGCCACGGTAGGGTACCGACCCGCCGCGGCTCTGAAGCGTTCATCCCAAAACGGCATCGTGTGCACGATCCCGTTTGATTTCGTGGCTGAGGTCACATGCCGCCGGGGTCGGGTCTCCGCCAGCCTGAAGGCGTATTCCATGATCCGATCGACGCCCTGCCGCGTGAACACCGACTCCTGCACCACCATTTCCCGTTCCGTACCCGCGTAGACGCGACCCCCGACCTCGGAATACTCACCTTCGACGTTTTCCCTGACGACCACGAAGTCGATGTCGTCTCCACTCCGGCCACTGAGCGGCGATTGGACTCCGCGCAGCAGCCTGACCGGTCGAACGTTCGCGTACTGGTCGAGTTCGCGGCGCAGTGGAATGAGAAGCCCCCAGAGGGAGACGTGATCTGGGACCCCGGGAAACCCCACGGCCCCGAGGTAGATGGCGTCGTACGCCCTGACCTGCGCAACGCCGTCTTCGGGCATCATGCGACCCGTCTCCGCATAGCGTTCGCACGACCAATCGAACTCCGCCCACTCGACTCCGAACCCGTGACGTTTCGCGACCGCCTCCACCGCTCGCTGGCCAGCCGGGATCACTTCCCTTCCGATGCCATCGCCCGGAATCGTCGCAATGCGGTACGTGGGCCTGTTCGACATCTAGTGACTCCCCCCCTGAAGAAACTCGAGCGTATGCAACGTGACCTGGTCGGGCAGTTCTTCCGCGAGGTAGTGGCCGCCCATCAAGGCTTCCCCATCGACGATCTCCGCACGTTCACGCCACAGGGCGAGGCAGTCGAAGCGGGCCTCGATGACCCCCCGCTTTCCCCACAGAACTCGAATCGGGCACGCCACCTTCCGGCCCCCGTCCTCTTCGTCGTGAATCAGATCGATGGTCGCGGCCGCGCGGTAGTCTTCGCAGCTGGCCGCGATCGCCTTCGGGTCATCGAAAGCCTCCAGGTACGCGGCGAGAGCGGCGGGCGTGAATGGCTCCAAGCCTGCCGACCCGGCCCCGCACTTCTGCAGCCAGTACCCTCTGGGATCGGCCCCGATCATCCGTTCGGGCATGGGCGATGGTTGGATCAGGAAGAACCAGTGCCAGTACGCGCGCGCGAACGCGTCATTCGCATGGAGGTACATCTCACGGGTCGGCGCAATGTCGAGAAGTACCATGCCGACCACCGATGCGGGCGAATCCAGAGCGAGCCGGTGGGCCACTCGCGCCCCCCTGTCGTGTGCGAGAATCGCGAACCGCTGGAACCCCAGGGACTCCATGACACCGATCATGTCGGAGGCCATCGCACGCTTCGAGTAGGTGCTATGGTCCGGGTCCGATGCGGGCTTGGATGATTGCCCGTACCCTCGAAGGTCTGCCGCAACGACCGTGAAATGCTCGGCGAGGGCGGGAGCCACCTTGTGCCACATGACATGGGTCTGTGGATACCCATGCAATAGAAGCAGAGGCGGGCCATGCCCCCCCGTTACCCCACGAATATCCACGCCATTTAAAGACACCGCGAAGGTGCGGAAGCCCTCAAACATGGTTCTTGTCATGGATCCGCATTCCCAGGGTTTCTCGAACCAGTCGATCGTTCTACGCCGCAGACTCGGGACTTCCGGTAGTCGGCGCAACATCTCCCCTTGCCATCGCCAGGTCGTAAGATTACCATATGGTTAATTAAAGAGGTGGTTAAATATGAGCTTACAACGCGATCCACTGAGTGAGACGTTTGCTGCGCTCGCCGACCCGATCCGCCGGGCCATTCTGGCTGAGCTGGCGACCGGAACGAAGACGGTGAACGAGCTCGCCGAGCCGTTTGATGTGACGCTTCCGGCCGTCAGCAAGCACTTGAAGGTGCTGGAACGTGCGGGACTCATCGAGCGCAGCCGCGAGGCCCAATACCGACCGTGCACGCTTCATTCACAGCCGCTGCAACACGTGGACGCCTGGCTGGACCAGTACCGGCAGTTCTTCGAAGAAAGCTTCGATCGCCTAGGCGAATACCTAGAGACCCTCAAAACCCAGGAGAAAGACGACCATGACGAAAAGTGACCAGACGATCGACACGACAGAGACCGAGCTGGTTCTTACCCGAACGTTCGACGCTCCGCGCGAGCTGGTGTTCGCCGCCTATTCGAGTTGTGAACACTTGAAGAACTGGTTTGGGCCCCGTAGCTGGCCGATGGTCGAATGCACCGTCGATTTCCGGGTAGGCGGTGTCTGGCACTACTGCCTGAGGGGCCCGGGTGCGGGTGACGAATCGTGGGGCAAGGCGGTCTACGACGAAATCGTCGAGCCCGAGCGCATCGCCTACACCGACGCCTTCGCCGACGCCGAGGGCAACGTCAATCCGTTGATGCCGACGATGAAATCGCGCGTGGAACTCGTCGATGTCGAGGGTAGGACACAACTCACGATCCGGGCAGAATATCCGACGGCCGAGGCTCTGCAGCAGGTGCTCGACATGGGCATGGTCGCCGGCATGACGGAGACGCTGGATCGGCTCGACGAGCATCTCGCGACCGCCGGGTAACCGGGAAAGACGGAATCGTTACCTGCTCGGGCGCCACTTCGGCTGTTCATCGCGCCGATCGTGAGCCAACAGCAGTCGGCGATCACTGCCGTCCACGCGCATGGTCCACAAGTCCAGCGGCTCACCGGGCCCTCGGGCGAAAACGATGCGGGTGCCGTCCGGGCTCCAGTCCGGTTGCCAGTCAGGCTCCGCATCGTTTGTGAGGTTCCGGAGGTCGCTCCCGTCGGGAGCGATGGTCATGATGTCGGCCCCTTCGAAGCCCTCGCCCACTTGTCCGTAGAAGACGATGGCGGAGCCATCCGGCGCCCATCGCGGGGCCGAGTTGTGCCCAGCGAGAAAAGTCAATTGTGCTTCCTGGCCCGTGGCGAGGTCTAGACTGTGGACCTGTAGGGTGGGCTCTTGCCCGTCCCCAGCGGGAGCGAGTGCTCCAAACACCAGGCTTCGCGAGTCAGGCGACCATGCGGGCACTTCTTCGTACCTATCGTTCTCCGTCACCCGCCGCACGTCGGTGCCATCGACGCTCATGACGTAGATTTCACCCGACTCCGAGTCACGTCTGGACATGAAGGCGATCCGCGTTCCATCGGGTGCCCAACTCGGCGCCCCGTCCCTCGCCTCGTGATCGGTCAGTCGAACTATTTCGCCATCCGGCACGCTCATCACGTAGATTTCCTGGTTCCCGTCGCGATCCGAAGCGAAGGCCAGGGCAGTTCCATTCGGAGACCACGAAAACCCGTAGTCCATGCTCGGGTGCTCGGTCAGATTCACCACCGAATCCGATGCCAGATCGAGCAAGAAGATGTCGAAGTTCCCACCCCTATCCGAAACGAAGGCGACTTGCGCCCTTTCCGCGCCCGGCGCCTCACGGTCGGGCGACCCACACGCCGACATGATCACTCCGGCGACCGCCAGCACGCAGTGCCTCTTTCGCCTGGTCGCAGACCGCTGCTCCTTCAATACTGCTCTCGCCATTGCTGCTCACTTTCGCTCGGGTGAACGGACGCCAAGCCGCGATGGGCCGTCCTGGAAGCTCCCCGTACGTGGCATCTCGATGCCGACCCGACGATGGCGGTCGAGATCACGCGGTGCAAGCCGCCTTGCTGCCGACCGCCTTACCTCCCCCTCCGGTGCAGTGAGAGCTTGGACACGGTACGGCACTGGTCCGCGGGGGCTGGAGCTCGCGGTGACCGTCCTCGGCGTTGTTGTCGGTTTGGGCGTGGACCGGGGGTGGCACGGGCTCCGAAGCGCTGACACCTGACGAGCATCCAGGAGCGACTAACGCTTCAGCGCCGCCTCGATCATCGCGATGATTTCCTCCATCGATTCGGCGAGCGCCTCGAGTTGCCAGCTCTGACCGGCGACCGATGCGGAGAACACCTGAACGGAAGTCCGCTGTGACGAGTTGAGCGGACGGTCGGTAGGTAGATTCAGCACGAACGGGATGATGGCATTCCGTGTGATGTCCCAGGCCTGGGTGGTCAATCGCGCCTCTGCGACGCGGTCATCCCATTCCTGCAAGCGCTCTCCGGAGGTCCAGATCCTGGATCAGTCCCAGCTCCCCTCCATCCAGGAGGCTGCGGAGCGCACCCGTCGCCGGATCGAACCGGGCGTCCCGAAGTGCGGTGACGAATAGGGCGCTCGCGGAATCCGGCGAGACGGAGACACGACCGAGGACGGCTAGCGCCCAGGCCTCACCACTCTGCCTGGCCCTTCGGTTGGCTTCGATGTCGAAGAGAAGAACGGTCTGGTTTTCCCGGAACTCTTCGAGAAGGTCAGACAGTGCTTCGCCCTCCCTGACGCGATCTTGGCGCTCGGCCCAGCCAGCGTCAGCGGCCAACGCGACCAGGACGCCCACGACGATGACCACGAAACTTCCCTTCACGCATCCACGTACCTCGGTTCCATCTGACATTGGGCGGGCCTCGGAGTAGGCTCGCCCTAGGCATCCCCGCGGCCAGGCCGACCCGGGCCCGAGAGAAAAGCGGCGATCTCGGCATGGCCACCATGCTCCGCCCACCCTGACGGCGTCGCCCCGTGCTCAGGATCCCGCCGGGACGGATCGGCGCCACCGTCAAGAAGTGCGTTCACGATCTCCAGGTGCCCGCACATGGCCGCGACATGAAGCGCCGACCCGCGCTCATGAACCCCGGGAGGGAACGCGTTCGGGTCCGCCCCGCAGGCGAGAAGGCGCTGCACCGCGGCAGAGCGTCCATTCTTGGCGGCGATCACAAGTGCCTGGTCCAGCACATCCTGCGGATCAGCCGACCGCTCGCCCCAGGGGAACCTCACCGGGCCCGCGGTGGGGGTGGGGCGATCATCTCTGAGGAAGCGCTCCATCTCACCCACTTCCCCGAGACCAGCGGCGGCCCTCAGGGACTGCAATTCTGCTCCATGCGTCGAGCGGAGCCACGACGAGAGGTGAGTGTGCGCCCAGTACACCGACTCCTCCAGAGGAGTCCAAGGGGCCCCCGCCTCGATCGTCGCCCCGGCGGCAAGCAGAAACGATGCCATCGGCTCCGACCCAATACTCGCGGCGGCCACCATGGGCTCGCTCAGGTCGGCACCTCGATCCACCAGGGCACGCATGAAGCCCTCGGGCTGAGGCACCTTGCCCTGGCCCCCGTCGAGGACGATGAACTGAAGCAGCGTCGGGTGGCTGCAGGTCGAACGCGCCGTGACCAGCTCCGGAGTCTCTTCGAGAAGCGAGATGAACTCCTCGAGTCTCCCGGCCCACGCGGCCCGCATTACGGAATGGAACCTCGAGTCCACCTGCTCTCCAATGCGTGGGAACTACCACGCGTATCGGGATATACATGATTCCACCTGGGACGCCCGCCGGATGGCCGATCGGCAGACCGAATTCCCTGAAACTGCGGCACAGCACGTCAGCGCCACAATACGTCGGACCGCTACTTCTGGCAGGAAGCATCGTCCGATCCCGTCCCCCGCCCCGTTCCAGGCAGGCCGAAGACCACCAATCTACTCGCTTGACGTCTGACCCTCCCCTAGGTCTACATTCCCGATCGCCTCCCGGATGCTGCCAGCAGCGTCCAACCTTCGGCGAGGGGCGCTGCAGCGGATCTACTCCGCGACGCTCGCCGGGGGTCTGGGACGACGAAGGGCGCCCTCTCCCGAGAGGCTTCGCCGATGTTCAGTTCTTCCGACCCTACCGTAGTCGGCCGTGTGGCCGGAATCTGGCGGTACCCGGTCAAATCGATGGCCGCGGAGCCGTTGGCCGAGGCCGAGGTTTCCTGGCACGGGTTGGCCGGGGACCGCCGCTGGGCCTTTGTTCGAGATGGCCTTGAGCGGAGCGGCTTCCCCTGGCTTACCCTTCGCCAACGAGCGGATATGAGTGACTACCGCCCGTCGCTGAGCGACCCTGGGGAACCTGAGACCTCGTCCACATTGGTGCGTACGCCCTCGGGTGAGGTCATGGAGGTCACAGACCCGGCGCTGGCCCGACAACTGCACCCCGATGGGGCACGGGTGATCCGTCAGAGTCGGGGGATCTTCGACACGTTCCCATTGTCGCTGATCACCACTCAGACCATCGCGAGGCTGAGTGAGTGGGTCGGGGAACCGCTCGACGTGCAGAGGTTTCGACCGAACATCCTTGTCGAGGCGTCGTCCGAGACTCCTTTTGCGGAGGACGCTTGGGTTGGCCGCGTACTCCGGCTCGGCAGTGCCCGCATGCGAGTCGACAAGCGTGACGGCCGTTGCGTTGTGATCACGATCGATCCAGCGACGCATCTGCGCACACCCGCAATCCTACGCACCGTAGTCGACCAACGTGAGGGCTACCTCGGCGTGTACGGCTCGGCGGTAGAGCCGGGTCGGATCGCGGTCAACGACCTCGTGTCGATTGAGGCCGGTCACTAGGGCCGCCGCAGCGTTCGCGCCAAGCACACCAATGCCCTGCCCTACCTGCGCCGCGCACCGGTCGTTGAGACGGCCAGTTCGTCGACGACGACCGTCCAGAACCCGAGTTCCTCCACCCTCATGTTGAACACGCGGATGGCGCCGTCCCGAGCCCCCATCCCGACCCTACGAAGCGCCTCGTCGACGATCATCGTAGCGACCCACTCCGATCGGTCCTCAGAAAAGACGTCGATCCGGGTGTCCCATAGGCGGTTGAAGTGATAGCTCTGGCCGAACTCCATCGGGACTCCGTCCTGCCAGTTGTCATCGGCCACATAGGTCAGCACCCACACGAGGCCACCACTCTGCACGATTTGGTTGATGCGGGGAGGCGGGCGGAACATGCGGGTCCGGTGCGGCCAATCCGTGCCCTGACCGGGCGGGAACCAATCCGCCGCAGGCTCGACGGTCTGCAAACGACACCGAGGGCCGGCCGGCTCGGTCGAGCACATGAACGAGGTGGCCCGCCCCGGCTACGGGCCCGAAGAGCGCGTTCGCCACAAGGATCGTGTCGGAGACGCTGGCGAGCCCCATGAGGGACCCGAACGGAAGGGAGCCGGTGAACTCGAAGTCCCTGGTCAGTCGACTGAATCGGCCGGTTTGGGAATCGTAGACCCCGAGCCCCTCACCCCACTCGACCACCTCGAAAATCTGCCGGAACTCTCCCGGTCCATCGCCCTCGCGCCCAACGGTTCCCTCGAACCCCCCGTCGGGTCCGAAGAGCCTGAAGGCGAACGGCTGGTAGAAGTCGACGGTGGCCCATCGCTCGCCCTCGAGTTGGAAGACCCCGGCCCAGGGAGCGTTGATGCTGCCGTCCGGCTCCGACGGATCACCGAGCTCCACGAGATGCTCCCGGGTGATCGAGCAGGGACATCGGTCGGCCGTCTGAGCGATCAATTCGCTCGACGCGAGCAGCGCCGAGAGGAGAAGCGAGGCGGCGAGTCCGCGTTTCATGGTACGCGAACTCCGCCAACCGCTCTCCGCCAGATCGCCAGGATTGCGCACCTTTGTCCCTCGCGAAATTCGATGGGTGCATCCAGGGGATCGGCGTAGAACTCCACCCCCTCGATGCCCTCCACGGCAGCGAGCCGGAAATCGTCCCAGCCCGGCCGCCGCACCCCGTCGACGAAGACGTCGAAGCACATTCGACGAGTCACCGGAAACCACTTCATCACGTCGTCGAGGTCGAAGGCCGTCCGCATCTCCGGGTCGTTCCGGTCGAACAAACGCCGGGAGCCGATCGCTGGCGCGCTCAAGTGCCGTTCGCGGAAACCACCAAGCGTCGCTCGATGCCGCAACTCGAATCCCCGAGCCACGATCTCGATGCCCTCGATTTCAAGGGGAGAAGTGCTGAGCTCGACGGCGATCGCCACCTCTTCTCCAATGCCGACTTCCACCGGTATCGAGTCACGGTGGGCGTATCCGAGCGCCGCAACAGCGACGAAGTAGATCCCCTCACTCGGAAGTCCCAGCCGGAAGGCGCCTTCCGCGTTGGTGGTCGCCGACGTCCTGAAGCCCGAGACCCCATAGATACTCACCGCGGCTCCGGGGATCGGGAGTCCATCATCATGCGATGCCACTCTCCCGGCGAGAGCTTGGGAAAGGGCCGCACAGGGGAGCAGAAGTGTCACGAGTACTCCAATCGACACCGAATCAGCGGCTCGTCTCAGAACGGCGTGCATGCGCATGGCCCCCGGCTCAGGTAACCTCTGTCGATGGGTGCTGCGGGTTGGTCGAGGCAGGATTGTCGTCACCGCACCAACTCGTAGACCGAGAACGTTTGCTCCTCCAACTCAGTGAAACCCCGCCAAACCGAGTAATGGTCGCCGAGAAACAACGGTGGCGAGAAGCGGCGGCGCTGGGCATCGATGGACGGACCGGATCCAGGTCCGACAATAAGCACCTCCTCCAGCCCAAACGTCAGCAGCGGCCCAGGCGCACGAGCATCTCGACACACGGGGTCAGGGACCGAGAAAGAAACTTCCACTCGCCGTCTGACCGGATGTAGACGCCCATGTATTTCAATGGGCCCCACCTCCCGACCGGGTCCATCGTGCCGTCGATGTCCAGTCTACCCATGACCACGGCGACAGGCCCCTCGCGAATGACCTCTTCGCCGCTGAGTTCGATGGAATCGACATTCCAAGCCGCGACTCCCGCGATGGCCTGGGCCTTGTTCTCGATCAAGCCGCCGGGCGCCAGTACCCGGAACTGCGGGTATGCGACCTGGTCCAGGAGTTGGCCGTCTCTCTCAACGATCTGCGAACGAAACAGAGCCGCGTTGAGCCGCAGCAGTTCGGCCTCCTCGCTCTCCTGCGCCGATACCCCTCGTGCGGCGGCCGAAGTCAGGACGGTCGCCGACGCTAGAATGAGCAATGACCAATTGTGGCGTACTCTGAACATCTGGTGCTCCAGTTCTTGGGGTGCGGACGTTGTCCCGATGCATCGGCCGCCTAGCCACCCAGGATGCGACGCACGATGACCGACCAGGAGAGCGTGATGACGAGAACGTATCCGGCCAACGCCACCTGGAAGCGGCGAGACTTGATGACGATGCCCAGAGCTCCGAGTACACCGAGGTGCAGGACAAACGGCAGATAGACGGGAGGGTCGAAGATGTCTCCGCGGGACGCGGTCAGAGCGATGTCGGAGATCGCCGACGCCACGAAGAGCCCGAGAAACCAGCTTCGATTTCGTTCAAATACCGACGCATAGTCCTCGTCTTCGGACATGTCTGGCGGAAAGAGGACCACCGCCATGAGAAAGAAGACCACCGCCCAAGCGATGACGACCGAGAAGAGACTGAAGCTCCACTCGTCGAAACGGCGCGACTCGAAAAACACCCACCAGTTGAGAATGAGGATCCAGAAGGTGGCTGCCGTCCAGAGAATGTGCGCCGCGTCGGGCTTGTACTGTCCGCGTCGATGGATCATCCGGCCGACGCCGGAGAGGAGATGGGTGATCCCGAGCCCCAGGATGATCGACACGAAGACGGCCAGGTATTCGAACTCGCTCATCGGCGGCCTGGTGCCTCACTTTGGGGAAATGACTCAACGCGGGTGCGGCCCAGCCAACGCTACTCTGCGCCGCAGATTCGGAGTTTTCGAGAAGGGGCGCAACCGTCAAAGCCTCATGCTCAGTGGTGATCACACCGACCCAGGACGCCTCCATGGTGTCAATTGAAGTCGTCGCGACCACGTGGCCACAATTCACCGGTCCGGCCGAAGTGCTCGTGCAGCACCCCACACTGGTCTACCTCGAGCGAGCCGTCGCTCGCGACCGTCATGGTACAGTCGAGCACGTTCTCGTCGGTGGGTCCGACGTGCCCGTGTCCGGTGAGCATGCGCCCGTCGGCACTGAGCCACAGGCCCTCCACGGCAATCGGGAC
>CBDUEZ010000040.1:0-19591 GCA_965366355.1 uncultured bacterium | reverse complement strand
CCAATGTGCGGTTCGTGATCCACCGCGACATGCCCAAGGACGTCGAGTCGTGGTACCAGGAATTCGGCCGCGCGGGGCGCGACGGACTCGACGCCGATTGTGTGCTCTTCTATTCGTGGGCCGACGTGAAGATGCACGAGCGCTTTCTCAACGAGATCGACGACCCCGAGGTGTGGCACCGCAAACGCCAGGCGACGGTCGACCTGTTCGAATTGGTCGAGCGCGGCAGCTGCCGGCACCAGGCCGTCGTGCGCTATTTCGACGAGGAGATGGCGCCCTGCGACGTCTCGTGTGATGCCTGCACCGGGCGAACCGTCGAGGGACGAACCCGCGGTGCGCCGTCGCCGCGCAAGAAAAGCCGGTCGAGCGGTGCGGCTGCGGCCGTCGATGTGTCGGACGCCGACGAAGCGGCGTTTCAAACCCTCCGGGCGCTCCGCAAGGAATTGGCCGACCGCGAGGGCGTGCCTGCCTACATCGTCTTCAACGACAAGGTGCTTCGGGAGATGGTGGCCTTGCGGCCCTCGACCGAGGCGCAGCTGCTCGACGTGCCTGGGGTGGGGCCGGCCAAGCTCAAGAGATATGGAGCGGCGTTCCTGGAAGCCGTGGCGGGGCTGGGGTAGGCTCACGTCGACCCCGCCCGCGGTCCCCGCGTCATTTGAAGAATTCGGCTCCTCGAGCGTATTCTGAAGCCGAGGGGCAGCGCATTCCCCGGTTCTCCCACTGGAGGTTTCGATGGCGGGATCGTTTTCGAATTCCTGGTCGCTGGTGAAGGCCAGCGCCAACGTCTTGAAGCTCGACAAGGAGCTCATCGTCTTCCCGATCATGTCGGGAGTCGCGACGGTCCTCGTCACCCTGAGCTTCATCGTGCCGCTGGCCTGGACGGGTGGGTGGCAGGTGTTTGCGGGCGAGACCGGCAGCTACCTCGGGACGGTGATCGGCTTTCTGTTCTACATGGTTCAGTACACGATCATCTTCTTCTTCAACTCGGCGCTCGTCGGGGCGGCGATGATTCGCCTCGAGGGGGGAGACCCGACGGTCTCCGACGGCATGAGCATCGCCATGGACCGCATCGGCGCGATTCTGGGGTACGCCGCCCTCGCGGCCACCGTCGGGATGGTCTTGCGCTTCATCTCCGAGCGGGTCGGCTTCATCGGCCGCCTCGTCGTCGGCTTCATCGGCATCGGCTGGACGGTGGCGACCTACCTCGCGGTGCCCGTCCTGGTCACGAAAGACGTGGGTCCGATCGACGCGGTGAAGGAGAGCGCCTCGCTCTTCAAGAGCACCTGGGGCGAACAGATGATCGCCAGCTTTGGGATCGGCTGGGCCTTCTTCATGATGGGCATCTCCTGGACCCTGGTCTTCGTGGCGATCCTCGTCGGTGCGGCCCAACTGGGGCTCGGAGCGCCGATCGTGCTGCCCATCGTGGCGGTGGGTGTCATGGGCTACGTCTTCCTCGGCCTGGTCGCGTCGGCCCTGCAGGGCATCTACACTGCGGCGCTCTACCGTCATGCGACGGGGGGGCATGTAGAAGGCTTCGACGGCACCATGCTGAGCGGCGCCTTTCGCGCCCCCAAAGGGTTCGGCCGGCGTTGACCGGGCGGTCGTTCGGTGGAGCCGAGCCGGCCCGTTCGCTACCTTCGTAGCCGCGGCCGGCTCGGCGCCGCCGTTCTTGTCACTCCCAACCGTTTGACCCATGGCCAAGACCAGCTCGTTCGATGTCTCCACCGGTGTCGACCTCCAGGAAGTCGACAACGCCGTGAACCAGGCGGCCAAAGAGGTCGCGACCCGCTACGACTTCAAGGGTACGGATTGTACCCTGGAATTCGACCGGGCGACGGCGGCCATCAAGTTGGAGGCCGACGACGAGTATCGGCTCGGGCAACTCCTTCAGGTCTTGCGCGAGAAGCTCACCCGGCGAGGGGTCCCCGTGAAGAACCTCGACGAGGGCACGCCCGAAGTCGGGACCCTGGGGCGCGGCCGCCAGACGGTGAGCTTGAAGCAGGGCATCGACCAGGAAACCGCAAAGAAGATGGTCAAGGCGGTCAAGGACGAGGGCTTCAAGAAGGTGCAGGTCGCGATTCAGGGCGAGGAACTGCGGGTCAGTTCGCCCTCTCGCGACCAGCTCCAGGACGTCATGGCCTTTCTGAAGAAGGGTGATTGGGGCGTGGCGCTCCAGTTCGGCAACTACCGGTAGCACGACCGGAGCCGCTGTGAACGCGCCGCAGATTCAGCTGTTCGGGACGAAGGGGTGCTCCGCGACGCGAAAGGCCGAGCGGTTCTTCAAGGAGCGTCGCATTCGCATTCACTTCGTCGACCTGAAGCAGCGCGCGGCCTCGAAGGGCGAGCTGCGCCGCTTCGCCCAGAAGTTCGGGGTCGAGGCTCTGATCGACCGTGATTCGAAGCGATTTCGATCGCTGGGACTCCATCAGGCGCACTACGGCGAAGACCGCTGGCTGGACATTCTCGCCGAGGAGCCGCTGGTCCTGCGCACGCCGCTCGTGCGCAACGGGTCGCAGCTCACGATCGGACCGGCCGAAGAGACCTGGCGTTCCTGGGACTGACCAGCGCCGGCTTCGCGCGGGCCCCTGGCTCGCGGCCCCTTCGCGGCTCAGACTCTCCGCTCAGCTGATCGGACGCATCCTGGGTAGCAGCCGCACGCTCCACAGTCCCGAATTCGTGTCGCTGAAGAAGACGTGCCCCTTGAAGGGCTGGGCTCCCCAGACCATGGTCGCGTTGGCCGTGTAGCCCTCCGGATGAGCCGACTTGAAGACGGCCATCTCGCGGCCCTGCGTGTAGAGGTTGCCCATCAGTTCGCCGCTCACGTCGACCGTGCGCACCCCACCTTCGTAGTAGGCGGCGTACAGCACGTCGTCGTCGACCCAGAAGTTGTGGGTGCCGAACTCGCTGACCTCGTAGCGCGCCACCATTTCGGGGGACTCGGGGTCGCTGAAGTCCACGATCTGAATGTAGCCCGTCGTGGTCAGGGGAATTCCGCCGAGGCCCGTTTCGGGGTCGTACTGGTCGGAGTAGCTGCCCATGCTGCGCGGGTAGCCGGCCCACGACAGTCCGCGCCGATTCATGATCTCGTCGCCGGTGAAGAGGTACATCTTACCCGCCGACTCCGAGTAGTACGGATACACCGCGTGAGTCGAGCCCGTCGGCAAGGGGAACGACGTCACATAGACCGGATTGTCGATCGAGCCGCCCCACCGGCCGTTGCCGACGTCGACGACCACGATGCCCGTGCCCCACTCGGCAGAGTAGGCGATGCCGTCATACACCCAGACGTCGTGCACGCGCGAATCGGGGTGGTCGTACTCGCTCACGTAGGTGGGCGCGTAGATATCGGTGACATCGAGGATCATGTACTTGTCGCCGTTCGACAACGCGAAGAGGTAGTCGTCGGTGGCGAACATGTTGTGCACACCGCCCGTGAGCCCCTCGTCGAACGTGCTGGCGACCGTGAGGCGCGGAAGGTCGGCGAGGTCGACGAGCACCACGCCGTTGCGCCGATCGGAGGCGCCTTCGCGTGAGATCGCGGCGTACCGTCCGTCGGGACTCACCTTCACGTCGTTGACGGTGCGTCCGTTGACCTGAAGCGAATCGACCTTGATCGGGTTGGCCGGGTCGGTCACGTCGAACAAGAAGGCATGCCCGTCGGCCAGTTTGGAGCCGGTTAGGGCGTAGTCCCGCCCGTTCTGCCCCTCGAACACCCACAGGTCTGTGGTGCGGTAGTTCGAGGTGAGGCCGTGCCCCACCACCTCGAGCTCGCGGACGACGTCTCGCGGCTCCGCACGGACCGATGCTCTCGCGGAGAGCGGTCCGGCCGAGGCCACGACGGTGTACAGCCCGGGAACGTCGGCGACGAAAGCCCCGTCCCGAACCTGGCCCCCGGCGGCCCCGCCGGTGAACGACGTGTCGGCCACCTCCAACGTCTGGGTCCACGTCACGGGCAGGTCGGCGATCGTGCGGCCGGCCGCGTCGAGCGCGACGGCCTGCCAGCGGACGACGTCTCCCGTTCTTGTGGGCGTGGCCGCATCGGGGCCGCCCTCGAGCCTCAGGCTCTCGGCGGGGAAGGCCGCGACCTCGAAACTCGTGGTGCCTTCGATCCCTTCCGACCGGGCCCTCACCGTGACGGATCCCGGCGCATGGGCCGTGACCGACCCGAACGGATCGACGCTGGCCACACCCGGATCGTCACTGGTCCATTCGAAGCGACTCGCGGGGCGAATGGAGCCGTCGCCGTGGTAGGCCAGGGCCTGGAGGCGAAGCGTGGTGCCCGCGTACAGGCGACCGGGTTCGGCGGCCGCAACCTCGACCGAAGCCACCCGCGGATGATCGACGGTGACCGGCACCTCGAGGGTGAGCGGGTCGGCCCCCTCGCGCGCCAGCGTGGCGAAGACCTGATGCTGGCCCGCCTCCAGCCCCTCGACCCGCCCGTCGGCCCACTGCAGGGCCCCGCGTGCAGCAACCACCCGCACGACGGCATCGGCGATCTCCTGACCGGCCGCGTCGATCGCCACGATCACCAGTGGTGCACTTTCGCCTCGCACGACCTGCACACGGGCCGGGCGTGCCTCGAGACGCACGGCCGAAGCCGAGTCCTGAGCCGAGACGGGGCGAGGAGTTCCCCCCGACAACCCCACGCCGAGCACGGCTGCAGAGAGAAGGCACCACGAGGTACGAACGGTGAATCGCAAAGGCATCGGAACTCCGGAAAAGGCTGAAACTCAGGCCGAAGATAGGTCGAACGGCGGCCTCACGCGATCAGGGAGTGCCCTCATCGCCGATCGGCTCGGCGACGACGGCGATGGACTCTCCGTTCGGGGCCACGGCCAGTCGCGAGACGCGTTGGCCGACCGTCGAGAAGTCGCCGACCTGCGTCCAGGCTCCATCGACCCATGCCCAGATCGCCGACTCCGCACCCTGCAGGAGCGTGCCACTGGGAGTCCAGGCGTGGAACTCTCCGCCCTCGACCGAGGGGGCCACATCGGTGGCGCGCCCGGTGTCCAGGTCCCAGATCCGAATGGTCGATCCACCGTTGGCCGACTGCTGAGCGAAACTGATGGCTCGGCGTCCGGGCACCGTCTGGAGCGAGCGGCCGATGTTCTCCGCCACCGTACGCACCTCTCCGGTCGTGATGTTCGCGATCTGAAGCGTGGCGGGGCTACCGAGCACAAAAACCGCCACATTGTCGGCGTCGAACCAGGCGTGGTATCCCACGGGCTGCACGTCTTCGAGCAGAACACGGGCCCTCGAACCGTCCATGTCGACGGCCCACAGCCGCTGGGTGGAGTCGGCTTCGACCTTGATCATGCTGATGCCCTGGCTCCGGGGCATGACCGTCGGAGAATATTCGCTCTCGTCGGGGGTCATCGTGACGCGGTGCTTCGTGTCGGAGCCGCGGTCCCACCGCCAGATATCGGTGCGCTCTCCCTCCTGCTGCACGAAGTAGAGGGTGCCGTCGCCACCGAAGAACGGCTGATTGTCGTATCCGGGGCGGCTGGTGAGATCCCGAGGCTCATCGATGGTGAAGCCCCCTCCGACCACGTCGAAGATCTCTGCCAGCCAGATATCGTTCCCATCGGGAACCCCGGCCACGACGTCGTCAGGCAGCGTACCGGCCGCGCCCGAAGCGGCATCGGCTCCTTCGCTGCCTCCGCAGGCAGCGACCAGGACGAGCGGGAGCACGAGTAGGCGACGCGTAGTCATCGATAGGACTCCAAGTGGCGAAACGGTGGGACGGTCGTCACGATCGAGGCGTGAGGGTCGTTCCTGATACGGGCGACGGGTGCTTCAGGATCCCTCGAAGGTACGGAGTTGGAACGATGGCTCGATACATAGCGCTCATTCGCCGTGCGGCTCTGCTGGCGATGGTCATGGTGGGCGGGGTGGTGATGCAGAGCTGCACGGCCTCTCTCACGGTCCCCCAGTCGGGGGTCGAGGGGCACTGGCGCTGGGTGAAGTCGGAGGGGGGGCTCCTTCCCGCCGACCGCACTCCCGCCACAGAGGGGTACACGTTGACCCTGGTGTTCGGATCGAACGGGGTCGCGCAGCTCCTGCAGGACGGGAATCCGAGTGGGGAGACCACGTACCAGGTGACGATCGGGACCCCCGGGGCCCACGAGGGGAGCCCGGTCATTCGCTACGCGGAGCCCCTCCTCGGTTTTGCCGAGCAGGGGTATCAGTTCGTCACACCCGACTCCCTGATCCTGCAGGACGGCTGTTGCGATGGCTTCACGTATCACTTCGTGCGCGAGGAGGGATCGTGAGCCCTGGGCGGCGTCGCACCGCGGGTCGGGCCCGGGTCGTGGTCGCGTGCCTGGCCGGGTGCCTGATCGCCTCCGGCTGTGGGATTCTCGACGCGGGGGCCCACGGCGCCGACGATGATCTGCGACGGGCGCGAGAGCGATGGGTCAGGGCCGCGATGGACGACTACGACATCGTGGTGTCGAGATCGTGTTTCTGCGTTGCGGTCGGACCCGTGTTGGTCAAGGTCCGGAACGGAGTACGGGTCGAGACCCTCGTCGTGGTCGACGATGCCGAAGGGCCCCTCGCCCCGAACCTCGTCGCGTTCTATCCGACGATCGACGAGCTTTTCCAGGTGATCGAAGAGGCGTTGGGAGACGGCGTGCACGAGCTCCGGGTCACGTACCATCCGAGCCTGGGATACCCGACCGACCTGTGGGTGGACCGGAGTCCGGCGATCGCCGATGAGGAATTCGGCTATCGGGTCGCTTTGGTCCTGCCGGAAGGGTAGGGCGGGCCGGCGCGCGCCGCGGCAACCTCGGCCCCGTGCGCCGCGGTAACCTCGCCTGCGGGTTGGTGTACGGGTCGCGCAACCTATATTCGGTTGTTTTCCGAGGCTTCGGCCCACCCCGGCCCCCATCGACCCCCACTCCCCATCCGCCCTCTCTCCCCCCACTTCCCGAGTTTCGCCGCCACGGATCGCGATGCGATGCGGTTGGTGACGGCGACCGTTCCCGTGCAGGGCCTGGTTCCGTGGGGTTTTCTCCGGCGCGGAGAGGGCGAGCCGCGGGGGTTCTGGGCCCGCGGGGAGCGTTGGGTGGCGCACCGGGGGATCGAATCGGCCGTGGTCGCGCGCGGCCCGACGCGCTTCGATCGGGTGCGGGAGGCTGCGGCTCGAATTCCGGAGGTCGACCCCGGCGTGAGAGTCCGCCTGTACGGCGGGTTCGCGTTCCGGGAGGACCATGGGGCGGTCGACGCCTGGACCGATTTTCCTGCGGCCTGTTTCCATCTGCCGTCGATGGAACTCACCGGCGACGCATCGGGCGAGGGGCGCCTTCGACTGCAGGCGCTCGTTCGCCCGGCGGACGTCGCCACTACGCGCCGAACCCTCGACGAGCGAGTCCGGATCCTCGCCGAGGAGTTGTCGACGCCGCTGGCCCGGCCGGCCTCGGTGGTGGGGGGCGGTGAGATCCGCGCCACGCGACGCGACGCCTGGGACGGGGCCGTGCATGCGATTCTCGAAGCGATCTCGGCGGGCCGACTGACCAAGGCCGTGCTGGCCCGAACGCTCGATGTCACCCTGGACGAACCCGTCCCGGCCGTCGACTTGACGGAGACCCTCTGGGCACGAAACCCGGGGACTCATCTCTTTCTCTTCGAGCCGGTGGCGGGGCGCGCCCTGGTCGGGGCTGCGCCGGAGGCGCTGGCGACGGTGCGCGCGGGCGTGTTTCACGCCACGGCGGTGGCGGGTTCGGTGGGCGTCGGGGAAGCGGCGGCGGAACGAAAGATCCTCGCGACCCATCTCAAGTCGAGCGAGAAAGACCTGGCTGAGCACCGACTGGTCGTCGAAGACATGATCGACCGGCTCGGTCCCGTCGCGACCGAGATCAAGGCTTCGGCCGAGCCGCACGTGTTGTCGCTCGCCCGGATCCAGCACCTCGAGACGGAGATTCGAGCCCGGGTGTCCGGCGACCGGCACGTTCTCGACATGGTCGCCGCCCTCCACCCGACGCCCGCCGTGTGTGGTGTGCCGCGAGACGCCGCGCTCGACCTGCTTCGCTCCGAGGAGCCTTTCGATCGGGGGTGGTATTCGGGACCCGTCGGCTGGTTCGCCCTCGATGGTGACGGGCACTTCGTTCCGGCGCTCCGCACCGCCGTCGGAGATGGCCGCACGTGGCGGTTGTTCGCGGGGGCCGGGCTGGTGGAGGGTTCGAATGCGCAGGGCGAATGGGACGAGACGGCGATCAAGTTCCAGCCGGTTCTCCGGGCCCTGGAGGCGCGTGGGGCGCGGCTCCCTCGGGTGGATGAGGCGTGAATCGAAACACCGTGCACGCCACGGTCCTCGTCGATGAGCTGATTCGCGCCGGGGTGCGCGACCTCTGCCTCGCTCCCGGCTCCCGGTCGACGCCCCTGGTGCTGGCGGCAGCGGTGCAGGCCGAGAAGGGCCTCCTTCGAACGCGGGTGTTCATCGACGAGCGATCCGCTTCGTTTTTTGCTCTGGGACTCGGTAAGGCGACCGGCCGCGCCGCGGCCGTGTTGACGACCTCGGGGACGGCGGTGGCGAATCTGCTCCCGGCGGTGATCGAGGCCGCCTGGTCGGAGACGCCGCTCCTTCTCCTGACGGCGGACCGTCCGGCTCGACTGCGCGACGCGGACGCCAACCAGGTCATCGTGCAATCGGGCATTTTCGGGAGCTACCCGGTTCTGGCCCTCGAACTTCCCGAACCCGAAGTCAGCGATCGGGCCTTGAGGCACCTTCGGGCCGTGGTCAGCCGCGGTGTGGCCGCCAGCAGGGGGCTGCCCGCCGGGCCCGTTCACTTCAACGTGCCGTACGACAAGCCTCTCGAGCCCGGGGCGACTCCGGTCGACCTTCCACCTGGGTTTCCGGGGTCAGCCGAGCCGGGCCTCACCGGCCGTCCCGATGGACAGCCCTGGGTCCAGATCGGGGTCCGGCGCCCGCGTGCCGACGACGATGAAGTCGAGCGGCTCGCCCGGCAGATGGATGGCGCGACGAGGGGCGTCGTGGTGGTGGGCCCCCACCCCGAAGCGGACCGCCTCGGGCCCGTGTCGAGGGCCCTCGCGGCCGCGTGGGGCGCGCCCCTCCTGGCCGATCCCCTCGCGGGTGCACGCTACGGTTCGGCCGCGGGAGAGGCCGTGCTCGGCGCCTACGATCTCGTGCTTCGCGACGACCAGGTCGCAGACACCCTCCGGCCCGACTTCGTGCTCCGGGTCGGGGCCGCTCCGACCTCGGCAGCTCTGTTGTCGTGGCTCGATCGACACGGCGACGTGCCGCAGATCGTCATCGACGCGGGGCGCCGGTGGAAGGACCATCAGGCGCGGGCCAGCACACTTCTGCAGGCATGTCCCGTCGATGCCCTCACTCGCCTCGCGGACCGGCTGACGCCCCCCGACGCCGGCTCCCAGGCCTGGTCGGCCCTCTGGGTCGAGGCCGACCGGGCGGCTCGCCGGGCCGCTCTCGACGTCGAGCCCCACGAGGGGCACATCGCCGAGACGATCACTCGCGTCCTTCCCTCGGCTACTCCTCTGTTCGTCTCCAGTTCGATGCCGATCCGTGATGTCGATGCCTACGGGGGCGTGCGCGAAGAGGCCCTTCCGGTGTTCGGCAACCGTGGCGCCAGCGGGATCGACGGTATCCTGTCGAGCGCGTTGGGCGTTGCTGCCGGCCTCGACCAAGTGGCCGTGGCCCTGGTGGGTGACCTGGCCTTTCTCCACGACGTCAACGGGCTGCTCGCGGCTCGTGAACGCGATGCGCGGGTCGTCTTCGTGGTCGTCGACAACGACGGAGGCGGCATCTTCCACATGCTTCCCGTACGGGAGTACGAGCCCGCCTTCACCCCCTACTTCGCGACCCCGCATGGCGCTTCACTCGGCCATGGAGCAGCCCTCTACGGCGTGCCCTACCGGGCGGTCACGCAGGCCGATCTTCCGAGCGCACTCACCGATGCGCTCGACGTCGGGTCGACCGTCGTGCTCGTCGTCGCTTCCGACCGGGACGCGAATCAGGCCGGCCATCGGGCCTCTGCCCGTCGCGCGGCCGAAGCCGCGCGCACCGCCACGTTTTATCCCGGCACTCGCTGAGCGATCTACTCGCGAAGGACCGTGACCGGCCGACTAGTCGAGCGCGATGCCGTCGGCCGCGACACGCGTCGACGCGCGTCGATACCACAGGAGTGGTCGGCGGCCGCTCGTCCCCGTTCCCTCCGTGACCCTGCCGATCACGAGTCGAGTACCGCCCTCGATCGGGATCGATTTCTCCACGATGCAGGCCAGGGTGATCAACGCTCCGGCGATCGTCGGGGGCCCGGCCTCGGCGAAGGGTGAGGGGCCGACCGGAAACGGGTCGGCGTAGATCTGGGCGAGGCCGGCCTGGGACTCGTCGAGAAGACTGATGGCATACTCCGCCCCCTCGGCCAGAAAGGGCAGCGCCTGCGCGTTCGGACCCAACGACACGAGAACAAGGGGTGGATCGGTCGTGATCGGTGTGAAGGAGGTGATGGTCGTGCCGTATACGCGACCGTCGTCTCTCACCGCGACGATGCCCACCGTCGCTGCCCAATGGGACAGGATGTCCCGGAAGATGTCTGCGTCCATGCAGGCTCAACCCCCCTGGGGGGGCGCGGGATCCACCACAGAGGGGCGGTCGCGGGCGTCGCCGCCGCTCAGTCGCTCCCGCGCCGCACCGCGGTCGACCTTTCCGTTGGCGTTGAGAGGCAGTCGGTCGACCAGCCGAATCAAGCGGGGCCGTTTCGCAGCCGAGAGCTCGCCGCTCGCCCAGGTAAGCAGGGCGTCGGCGAGGGCCTCGGGCGCGGACGGTGTCGCGGCCGCCGGTGATGTCTCGGCCGCGACCACGAGGGCCGCCACCCGCTCGCCCCAAGTCTCGTCGGGCAGGCCCACCACGCAGGCGTCGTCGACGCCGGGATGACGCCGAAGAGTGGCCTCCACCTCGTGTGCGTCGACGTTGACCCCACCCGAGATGATCCGGTCGGATCGGCGACCGACGATGCTCAGATGCCCCGCCTCGTCCAGCCGACCGAGATCGTCGGTGACCAACCAACCGCCGTCGTCGGTCAACGGTTCGCCCCCGAGCGTTCCGACCGCGAGCGTGGCGCCCCGGATTTCGATCTGGCCGAACGAGCCGATGCGCACCTCCACACCGTCGAGAGGCCGGCCGACCGTGCCGGGCGCGCGCCGAACCAGATCCGGCGGGGCCGTGGCGACCTGCGACGTGGCCTCGGTCAAGCCATAGGTCAGGGCCACCGGGTATCCCGCAGCGAGCGCGCGGTCCAGGAGGTCGGGCGGCGTGCGTGCGCCCCCGAGGAGGAGCGCCCGTAGGCTCGCGGGTACGGGGCGGCCGCTTCGGGCGTCGAGGAGCCTGCGGAGCATGGTCGGAACAAGCGAGGCGTGGGTGATGGCCCCCTGGTCGAGAAGCCGGCCGAACTCGTCGATCGAAAAACGCCCCCGCACCTCGAGCGCACACCCCAGGATCGCGGCTCGAAGCAGGAGCGCGAGCCCGCCGATGTGCGAAGGCTGCAGTGAGGCGTACCACACGTCGGTCGGCACCAGGTCGAGCCGCCGCCGGGCCCCCTCGGCGCTCGCCCGAAAGCCGATCTCGCTCAGCAAGACGCCTCTCGGTCGGCCCGTTGTGCCCGAAGTCATCAGCACAGCGATCGGAGGGTGGGGTGTGGCGCCGACTCCACCGTCCCCGGCGACGCCACCGGCCCCGCCCACGCCACCGGACCGGTCGGCGCTCGTGATGGCATCGCCCGACACCACCATCGTCGGGCGAAGGGCTTCCAGCGCATGGTCGCGTTCGAGGGGTGCCAGCCGCGGGTTCAGCGGCGCGACCAGGGCCCCGCTTCGAAAGGCGGCATGCAGCGTCACCAGCGTCTCGAGCGAGAGGTCGGCTTCGACCACCACCGTGCGGCCGGGCCCCGCCCCATGGTCTCGAAGGGCTTTGGTGCGCTCGCGGACAGCCCGATCCAGGTCGAGAAAAGTCAACCGGCGGTGTTCGTCGGCGACGGCGATCTCGTCGGGCCGCGACGCCAGCGCGTCGGCGAGAAAGTCGGTCACGATCCCCAGGCGAGCGTCGCCCCGAGCACGATCCCGTAGAGGGCCACGACTCGCGCCGTCCCGCCGAGTGCGGGAAGGAGCTGCTGAGGAGCATCGAAGCTCATCACCGCACGGAGTGGGCCGAGCACGCCCACGAAGACGATGAGACACGCCAGCGTCGCCAGGGGCCACCCGAACCAGATCACCCCGGCTACCGGCACCGAGGCGCCGAGGGCGAGGAGAGCCAGATATTGAGCGCGGCTGCCTCCGACGCCGAGCCGTACGGCGAGAGTGCGTTTTCCGGCCTCGCGGTCGGTCGGAATGTCGCGGAGGTTGTTGACGACGAGAATCGCGGTGCTCAGGGCGCCCACCCCGGCCCCGGCCCACAGGGCCTCGGGCGGAAAGGAGAGGGTCTGCACCCAGACCGTTCCCGACACGGCCACGAGCCCGAAGAAGACGAACACGAAGATGTCTCCGAGCCCGTGGTACGCGAGCGGGAAGGGCCCGCCCGTGTAGGCGACGGCGCACACGAGCGACGCGAGCCCGATCCAGACGATCGGCCAGCCGCCGACCCACACCAGGTAGAGGCCGACGGTGAAGGCGGCACCCAGCACGAGAAACATCGCCCTTCGCACGGCGGGAGGTTCGACCAACCCCGACTGCGTCACCCGGGTGGGACCGACCCTGTCGTCGGTGTCACCCCCGCGCACGAAATCGTAGTAGTCGTTGGCGAGGTTCGTCGCGACCTGGATCAGCAGCGCACCGAGGAGCGCCGCAAGCGCGGGCCCGGCGGCGAATCCCCCTCGCAGTGTGGCGAGCCCTGTGCCGATGAAGACCGGAGCCGCGGCCGCCGGGAGCGTCTTGGGGCGAGCCGCGAGGGCCCAGACTTGCCATCGTTTCATGGTACCGACACAAGAGGGACGGAGGACCCGAAAGTTAGGTCCTCCGCCCCTCGGTGCCCAATCCGGGGCCCGGTGGGGGTCAGCGGCGACGGTGTCCCGGATGATCGTCGTTCCGGTCGTCTCGAGCATTGTCGCCGCGCCCGCCGACTCCGAACGACACCCCGACGTTGAACGTCATGAGATTGGTTTCGGACCGAATCGGAAACAGTTCGATGCTCCCGTCCGGGTAGTCGATGATGTCGCCTTCGCGCAGGTAGTCGGCGACTCCGTTGCGGTGATATTGGGCCCCGAGGTCGAGCATGACGGGCCGATTCGACGACCCCCCGATCCGGAACCTCACGCCCGCTCCAGCCCGCAGGGCGGTGGCCCAGTCGGAGTAGTTCGTGGTGTTGAAGTTCGAGTCATAGTCGTCGGCGCCCGACAACGAGGAGTTGGTGACGAACCAGGTCAGGCCCACCGAGCCGTTGACGTAGGGGCTGACCGAGCCGGGGCCTGCCAGTTCGGGCCCCACACCCACGAAGGCAATGCTGTTGTAGGTGTTCAGGTCCAGTCCGATTCGGCATCCGACGGGAGCCGGAAAACACATTCCGCGGCTTTCGTTTCCATAGATCATGAAACCACCGTCCAGACGCAGCGACAGCGGGCCGCCGGCTCCCGAGACGGGCAAACGACCCTCGAGATTGAGGCCGAAGCCGTCGTCGACGTTCTGACCGAACTCCCCGACGGGGTTGGCCGCGACGAATCCGATTCCGATATAGGCAGCGGGTCCACGATCGACCGCGCGCCGATCTTCGTTGCGATCCCTCCACTGGCCCTCGGCGGGCACGGCGACCAGAAACAAGGTGAGAAGGGCAAAGGGTAGCGCACTTCGCAGGACTCCAGATTCTCGCCGCATCATCCCCACTCCTTGAGACCCGATTCGTGTCGTCCCCTCCGGTCGGGTCGTCCGGGCCGGGGAATCGTCGGTTCGCGCGGGGGCCGCGGTACAACGGCGGGCCACCCCTTGTCACTACGTAGCTGAGGCAAAGGAAGTGCCAACTGCCGTGTTTGAGAGTCATGCGATTGTGCGCGAATGAGTTACCAGATGCCACCGGCGTCCGGGGCCGTCTCGATCGCCTGCCGGGTGTCCTCCGCGATGGACACCGTGTGTTTCGTCCCTTGACCCATTGCGCCACCGCCCTAGGCTTGAGGGCCGGTCCAGAGGTCTCCCCTTCATCTTTCAGTGCCGACGAAACGCCATGTCCGTTCTCGACGAACTCGCCTGGCGAGGGCTGCTCCAGGATGCCACGGAGGGTACTCGCGACCACCTCGACGAGCCCCGAAGCGTCTACATCGGCTTCGATCCCACGGCCGATTCGCTCCACGTCGGGAGTCTCCTCCCGATCATGGTTCTCGTGCACCTCCAACGGGCGGGCCATCACCCGATCGCTCTGGTGGGCGGGGCCACAGGCCTGATCGGCGACCCCTCGGGAAAAAGCAGCGAGCGTCCCCTTCTCACGCGGGCCGGGATGGAGAAGAATGCGGCCGGGATTCGTCGCCAACTCGCCCATTTTCTCGACTTTGAAACGCCCCTGAACGCGGCGCGAATGCGCAACAATCTCGATTGGTTGGGAGAGACCAACGTCCTGGATTTTCTCCGCGACGTGGGCAAGCACTTCTCGGTCAACGCGATGCTTCGAAAGGAATCGGTGCGCCGCCGCGTCGAGAGCGATGAGCAGGGCATCAGCTTCACCGAGTTCAGCTACCAGCTGCTCCAGAGTGCCGACTTCCTGCACCTTTTCCAGGCCGACGGCTGTAGCGTGCAGATGGGGGGAAGCGACCAATGGGGCAACATCACGGCGGGGGTGGATCTCGTGCGCCGCGCGACGGGCGAGCATGCGTTCGGGGCCGTCGTTCCGCTGGTGACCACGTCGGCCGGGACCAAGTTCGGCAAGACCGAAGAGGGGACGGTCTGGCTCTCGGCCGAGCGCACCTCGCCCTTTCGGTTCTACCAGTTCTGGGTCAATGTGCCCGACAGCGACGTGGGTCGGTATCTCCGGTTCTTCACACTGATGGACCGCGCCGAGATCGAGGCGCTCGATGCCGCGACCGAGGCTGAGCCGCACCGACGCGCAGCGCAGCGGGCGCTTGCCGAGGAAGTCACGGCCCGGGTGCACGGGGCGGACGGCCTCCGGCGGGCACGACAGGCGACCGACGCACTCTTCGGGGGTTCGCTCGAGGGACTCGCGGCCGACGAGATCGCCGATATCTTCGCCGATGTTCCGTCGTCTACGCTCGAGATGACCTCACTCTCCGGCGAGGGCGTCGGGTTGCTCGATCTGCTCGCCGAGTCGGGACTGTGTTCGTCGAAGGGAGATGCACGCCGAGCGGTGGAGGGAGGCGGGATCTACCTCAACAGCGTTCGGGCGGACGACGCGGCCGGTCGAGTGGATCCCGGGGTCTTCATCGAGGGGCGCTTTCTGGTGATTCGGAAAGGCAAGAAGAGCTATCACCTGGTGGAAGCGATCTAGCCAGAAAAAAGGGGGCGCCTCCTCTCGGGAGCGCCCCCTTTCTTTGTTCGATGCCCTGCGATCGGTCAGAAGACCTTCTGCCACCCGATCGCGAAGCCCCAGTCGTTTGCGACCCGGAAGTTGTCGTAGTTCTGATGCACCGGCCAGACGAATTCCATCGAGAAGCGGTGCCCTGCCAGGCTGCCCTCGGGCATGTAGACGTTCAACCCGAGCGGGATGTCTACGCGCTTGCCTCCAGTGAAGACCGGGTCTTCACCGGGGTCGCGGCCGACGTCGACATCGTCGGCGACTCCCTGAATGCTTCCCCAGCTGGTGGCGCGCACGCCGGAGGTGACCGCGAAGAACCGGTTCAGGTTGTAGGCGACCCAACCGTTGGCTTCGACCATGTCGCCGAGCCGATAGTCGCGATCGTTGTCGTTGAGACGAAGGCGAGCCTTCATCTGCGCACCGACCGTACCGAACTCGTTCTGAAGCTGCGCCGTGACACCCGGAACGATCGAGATCGACCCGGATCCCAGCTGCATCTCGTAGGGCAGAACCTGGTCGCGCAGCACCAGCAGGTCACCCCGCTGATCCGTGCTGCCCAGGGGAATCTCTACGCCGCCCGAGAGTGCGACTCGCGCCGCGTCGCCCTCGAAGACCGAGGCGAGTCCTTCGACCGTGAGGTCGCCCAGCCCCGAAGAGCTGGTGGTAATGAAGAACTCCTCGTCGGCCACATCGCGGTTGCGATCGATCCAGCGAGCGTCGACCAGGAGCGTGAACGACTCGCTGGCGCCGAACGCGAGCACGGCGCGGTGTTCACGGTCCCGACGCTGAAAGGGCGTCGTGTCGTAGAAGTCGAGTACCGAGCTCAGCCCGACGGCCTGGTTTCCCAGCTGGACGCCTTCGAAGCTGATGTTCGAGAAGCTGTAGCTCAGCTCGATCATCCCGGCCGGCAGCACTCGATCGCCGACGATCCCCGTCGGCGACATGGCGTCGGCGCGGTTGTTACTCCACATGTGGTCCTGCGCCGAAAGGGGCGCGGCCGCGATGATCGCGGCGCATGCCGCCAGGAAAGGTCTTGCAAACATCCCCTAATCCTCCGGAAAGCTGGGGGCTCCGAAACCGATACGAACGGTCCGTCGCGAACGCGCGAACTCGTCTCTTCAAAACTGGGTACCAGTGCGTTCAGAACACACTGAAAGTTTTCTTGCCACTAAGCCCCACCGGAGCTCAGGTCTGAGTGTCGGCACCCTGGAGAGCTTCATGTAGGTTGGGTGGGCCCCGTCAGGCTCGGCCCGCTGCTACGACACCCTTCTAGGCGTCTCTGGCGCGTAGCACGGCGTCTGGAATCGCGAATGCGTCGACCAGCAGCTCGGCCTGCTCGGCCACTTCTCCGCACAGGACGTTGACCTGCGTGCGAATTGCTTCGCTCTTCGCAGGCTCGAAATAGCCGGCTTCGAGGAACCACGCCCGATCGGCTTCGAGACGCTCGAGTGCGAACAGGGCTGAGAGGGTGCGGAGCGTCTCCGAGATTCCGGGAGTCGGAGCCCGAGCCACGCCGGTCTGGAAGGCCGCGACCAGGATCCTCTCGGTGTGCGCACGGGCGAGCGTGACGAGGTGGTCTTGCACCTGGTTCATCGCGACGAACGGTTCGAGACCCGAATCCAGCCGTCCCTTGAGCCGGCGAGCGACCGACACGAGGAGCCGCTCCTCGCGGTAGCGGAATGCGGCAAGATGAACGTCGGGATCACGGAGGTGCTCTTCGTCATGCCGACGCACCACCAGGGGATTCAATTCCGTCACGCGGGTCTGCGCCCGTTCGGCGACGTACTTGATGGCGTCCCAGAATCGAAGGTCGCCCATTTCTTCTCGAAAGCGCGTGAGGAGTCCCTTGGCGACCAGTTGCAACAAAACGACGTTGGCCCCTTCGAACGTCGTGAAGATGTCGGCATCGGCCTTGAGGAGTCCGATGCGGTTCTCTGCGTGGTATCCACGCCCGCCCATGGATTCCCGAACGTTCTGAAGCGTGTCGAGCGCGTGCCACGAGGCCAACGCCTTGAGTCCGGCGGCCCGCACCTCGAGCTCGCGGCCGTCGTCTTCGCTCCCTCCGATGAGGGTGGCCTCGTAACGATCCACGAGATCGCGGACGGCGAAGTGGTGGGCATAGGTGGCCGCGAGATTCGGCAGAAGCAGCCTGCGCTGCATGAGGTAGTCGAGAATCGGTACCTCGGGCTCGCCCTCGGGGCCGAACTGCCGGCGCTGGGACGAGTAGCGCACGCCGATCGTCAGGGCGGTCTTCGCGACGCTGACCGACGCCGCGGCAATACTGATCCGTCCGGCGACCAGCGTACCGAGCATGGTGAAGAAGCGTCGCCCGACGGAGTCGATATCGCTTTCGTAGGTGCCCTCGGGAGTCACGGTCGCGAACCGGTCGAGAAGGTTGTCGCGGGGGATGACGACGTCGGTGAACCAGATGCGGCCGTTGTCGACCCCGTTCAGGCCTTCCTTGGGCCCGTTGTCTTCGATCCGGATACCGTCGAGCGGCTCGCCGTTCGTATCGCGGAGAGGCACCAGAAAGGCGTGAACACCGTGGGCCTCGTCTCCCACATGAAGCTGCGCGAATACCGTGGCCATGCGTCCGTGGAGCGCCGCATTGCCGATCCATTCCTTTCCGGCGCCTTCGTGCGGCGTATGAATCCGGAAGCCGTCGATATCGGCATCCCAGACGGCTCTGGTCTCGATTTCGCGCACGTTCGACCCGTGTCCGATCTCGGTCATTCCGTAGCACCCGGGAAGGGTGAGTCGACCGATATCGAAGAGGTAGCGAGCGTGGTGCTTCTCGGTCCCCAGCTGATGCACACTACCGCCGAACAGCCCGAACTGAACGCCGTACTTGACCACGACCGACAGGTCGCCGAAGGCCAGCGTCTCGAAGACCGCGATGGTCGAGGCCGGGGAGTCGGAGCCGCCGTACTCCGCGGGGTAGGCCAGAGCACCGAGCCCCTCGTCGGCCAACCGACGCACCGCCTGCATCACTCGCTCCCGTCGAGTCGCTCGGTCCACCTCGATCGGCATCTCGAAGACCGGGTCGGCCAACAGCGTCATGACGCGCTCGCGTATCTCCGGCTGCGGGTGACCGAGGTAGGCGGCCATGCGCGGGGCATCGAACAGCGACGATGGAGCGGAAAGAGGAGCCGGAGGGAGAGGGGCCAATACCCGCCGGACCGCCTCCCGACCCAGTACGCCGAGAGCGGCCTCGGCCGCGGCGAGGGCATGTCGGGCGTCGGGGTCGCGCCAGGGCCGATGGCCCCCCGACACGCGTGCGATGTGATAACCCAGTTCGGTGAGTGACACCGAGTCGTCGGCTTCGGGCGCGGCCAGCTCACGAATGCGCTCGCGGAGGGCCCAGACGGCCTGCGGCGACGGAGGCGCTTCGGAGTCCAGCCACGGGGCCAGGGCGGCGCGATCGTCGGGCTCCAACGCGGGACTCTCGAGGACCAGTTCGGAGAACACCCTGCGCTCCCCCGACGTGAGGATTCCGTCGGACCACGCGACGTGCACGAGCGGAAGCACCGGGAGCAGGCAAGGATTGTCGGGCCAAACGAGGTCGTGCGGGTTCGCGGCAGTCGGCGACATCAAGAGCTCCACGTGAGGAGAGGTTCACCAACATACGGCCTAGCGGGCGATCTCGTTCCCCGCGCGGGCGAGCTCGAGGAGAGTGCCCGGGGGGAACTCTCCGACGAGGGCGTGCTCGACGACACCGACGGCCCAGCTCACGACCGGAATCGTCGCCTCTCCACCCGTGGGAGCGCTACCCGCTGGAGCCGGCGGGCGGGCGGGTCCGGCGGGTCGGGGAATCAGATAGTGCGAGATACGTCGGCCATCGAGACGATAGACGATCATGGCGCCTCGGCGACCCTCGATCAGGCAGATCTCGACCCCCTCGATCTCGAGGTCCGGTCGTCGTATCGGGCCGGCCTGCACCCCGAGTTCACGAGTCACGAACCGGGCCACTTCACGCGGGTCGTCGGTCATCAGGTGGTCCTCGGCGACGGCTCGGCGCACGTAGTCGTCGGTCAGGGCCGCGCTGGCGACGCCGGCCGACGCGCGTGCGGTCCCGGCCCATCCCCAGGCCAGCGCGCCCAGGGTGACGATGGA
>CBDUEZ010000039.1:0-19705 GCA_965366355.1 uncultured bacterium | reverse complement strand
CCCGTTCACCTCGCTGTTCGACTTCCTCGAGCGGATCGATGTCCGGGCCCTGAACAAGCGGGCGTGTGACGCCCTCATCGCGGCCGGCGCCCTCGATGCTTTCGGCTACCGGTCGCAGCTTCGCGCGGGTCTCGATACGGCCTATCAGGAAGTCCTGACCCGCCGGGCCGAGGAAGAGGCCGGTCAGGCCACTTTGTTCGGCAGCGATGCCGGCCCCGGTCTCGCCCGACAGGCCCCTCCGCTCCCAGAGGTCGCGGACTGGTCGGAGCAGGAGCGTCTGGCCCGGGAGAAGGAGGCGTTGGGCTTCTTCATCAGCGGACACCCGCTGAATCGCTTCAGGGACGTGGTCCAGGCCTACGACGAGGTGAACTCGCGCAACCTCCAGGAACACGCCGGCATGAAGATCGAACTGGCCTGCGTCGTGACCTCGGTGAGTCGACAGATCTCGAAGAAGGACAGCTCGGAGTGGGGGAAGATCGTCGTCGAGGACTTTCACGGCACGGCGACGATCCTCGGCTTCAAGGACGCCTGGCAGACATCGAAGGAAGCGCTCGACGTCGACGGCGTCGTTTTGATCCGAGGCGCGGTGAGCGGCCGCGAGCGGGACGAAGAAGATCCCCCGGTGTTCCTCGACGGAGTCGAGGCCCTCGATGAGATCCCCGCAACAGGACAACTCAGTCTGGAAATCGAGCTGCGAAGCGGAAGCGACCTCGCCGACGACACGTTCGAGCGAGCGCGGTCGATTCTCGAGGCGAACCCGGGTGGAGCCCCGGTGGAGCTGAAGATCGGATCCGACAACGGCGTCGCGGCACCCCGGCTCCGGTCGCGAAGCCTGAAAGCGAACCCCCTCGGCGACACGATGCCGCAACTCCGCGAGTTGTTCGGGAAGAGCCGCGTGCGACTGGTCAGGCATGGGTCGACGCCCCAGGAGCCCCCCCGCAAGCACCCGTACAGGAAAGGGTAGGGGGGCCTGCAAGGGGTCCTCCAGGTGCCTAGGTGTGCGTGGTCGCGGCGTAACTCGCCTCGACCGTAGCCACTCGTTCACCTTCGCACACCAGGTCGACGCCCACACGCAGCCGCGCGAACCCATGTCGGCGGTGCACGGCCAGGAATCGGTTCCAGGCAGCGGGCGTGGGCCGATCGGCCCGAGCCACGAGGGGACCGGGAGCCGGCGACGAATACCGGATCGCAACCCGCTGGATCACGATCGCCACCTCGAGGCCCTCCTCCATGGTGAGCAGGTGCACCAGGCTCCATCCGGCCAGGATACCGAGCGCCGCCGCTGACCCGCCGAAGAACGTCCCGTGATGATTCAGATTGGGTTCGAGCGGGGCCGTCATCTCCAGGCCCTCACTGCCCCAATTCCGCAATTCGGCCCTCATCTCCCGAGCGAGCGGGATCTGTTCGTGGAGCAGCGCCTGGAGGCGGCGAACCGCAAAGCTGTCGGTCACGTCACGCGTCGAGTTCGATGATGTCGGCTTCGATGCCATCGGGGCCGACCACAAGTCGGGCCATGGTCACCGGCAGGTCGAATCGCCGGGGCCCGATGCTCCCCGGGTTCAGATAGAGCACCCCGTCGACCCGATCGTTGCGACTGCGATGGGTATGGCCGTGGATCACAACCGCCACCCCGGCCGCGACCGGGTCCAGATCGAGCTCCTCCAGAATATGGACCATATACAGGAGTTGACCGCCGACCTCCACGGCCTCGGTCAGGGGGAGGGCTCGCAGCGCACCTCCGTCGACGTTGCCGCGCACGGCCCGGACGGGAGCCACGTCCCGCAGCGCCTCGAGAATGAGGGGGTCGCCGACATCACCGGCATGGAGAATCAAGTCCGACCCCGACAGGAGTTCGGGCACCTCCGGGCGGAGAAGACCATGTGTGTCGCTGATCACCCCCACGCGCACGAGCGTCAATCGCTACCCATGGCCAACCGGTAGCCCCGACCGCGCACCGTCTGGATGACCCGGGGCTCCCCCCCCGCCTCCAGCTTGGCCCTGAGATTGCCGAGGTGCACATTCACGACCCCCGTGCCCGGATCGAAGGTCAGCCCCCACACCAGGCGCAGGAGTTCCTCTTTGGAGAAGGTGCGTCCCGAACGAAGCATGAGGGTTTCGAGGAGCTTCAGCTCGATGTTGGTCAACGGAACCTCGCGTCCACCACGGCGAACTTCGCGCTTCACCCGGTCCAATTCGAGGTCCTGGAACGATAGAACCGTGTTGGTCTCCATGCCGACGCGACGCTTGAGGGCACGCAGGTGGGCCTGGAGTTCTCCGATCCGGAAGGGCTTGGGCAGATAGGCGTCCGCGCCCTCCTCGAGCCCGTGAATCACGTCTTCTTCGGTGTCTTTCTGGGTCAGCATCAGGATCGGAGTGGTGATGCCACGGTCGCGAAGGCGCCGCGCCACCTCGAACCCATCGATGCCGGGCAGAATGACATCGAGAATGACCACATCGTACGACGCGGCCGAAGCCATCTCGAGTCCGCGTTCGCCCGTCCCTGCCGACGACACGAGGTAGCCCTCGTCTTCCAGCCCTTTTCGAATCACATCGACCACTTCGGGCTGGTCATCGACGACCAGGATCTCGAGGGGGCGAACATCCATCGCGACACGTCCCAAGGGCGGAGAGCGGAGGGTCAAAGAAAGGAAAGTTTACGCTTGTATCACACGCCACCGCCAGTGCGCACTCCGACCGGAAGCCGTCGTGCTCACGCGAGGGGTGTGCGGATCACACGCTGGAAGCCGAGAAAGAAGACGACGAGGATCACGGGGGTGGAGAGGACCGCCACGGCGAGCACCGCCAGAATCGTCAATTCGCCGCTTCCACCCGTCGCCGCTCGGAAACTTCCGGCCTGGATCAGACCGAAGATGACCAGCACCTCGGTCGAGACCACTGCCATCACCAACCGCATGTGTTCGAGGATCCCTGCGTGAAGCCGCTCGTCGAATTCGTGTAGCTTTTTCCCTCCCGGCAGGTTGAGGACGCCCGGCCGACGAACGGCCCACTCCCGCAACGCCACGATCAGCACCAGTGTGGCGACCGACAGCCCAGGGAGCAGGAACCACGACAACGGCGTGGCCGGAGTCCATCGATCCGGCTGGCCATCGAGTGCGAAATGAACGGGTATCTCGGCGGGCAGCCGGGGCCAGCCCCATATCGCATATGCCACCGTCGCGGTCGCGAGCGCCGCGTTCAGTGCGTCGATCCAACGTCTCATCGCGTCCCCTCGCTCTGCGTCGTGGTGCTCGACGTGATCCCGACCGCCGTCCGCACGGCCTCCAACCATGCAGCGGGGCGCTCCAGGTGCACGGCGTGCCCCGCGCCCGACACCCTCAGGTGACGAGCGTCCGGCAAGACACCGACCATTCGATCGGCGATCTGCTCGAATTTATCGTCGTATTCGCCGGTGAGGAGGGTGGTAGGCATCCGCATCTCCGGTAGCGCTTCCCAGTACGACGGCTGGCTCCCCGTGCCCCCGCCCCGCAGGCAAGCCGCAATCGCGCGCGGGTCATGCTGGAGCCGGCGGAGCACCTCGAGCCGCCTGACCTCACCCGGCAGAGACGCCTGCGTCGCAAAGAGCGGTTGCTGCAGCCAGGTGGCCACGAACGCCTCCAGACCATCGCGCTCGAGGGCCTCGGCACGCTCGAAGTCCACGGTTCGGCGCTCGGCCCGCGCGTCGGGATCGGCGAGGCCCGGCGAGGCCGACTCGAGGATGAGCCGTCGCGGACGAATGGACCCCTCGGCGATCCCCGCCAGCAGAATTCTCCCGCCCATGGAATATCCGATCCAATCAGCCGATCTGCCATCGAACTCCTCCACCGCGTCGGCGAGACACGCGGCGACGACATCGACGGCGTACGACTCGGGGTCGAGTCGGGCCTCGCTGAGGCCGTGCCCCGGGAGGTCGGGCACCAGAACCGTGCGGTCGCGCGCAAGCCGGCTCGGCAACTCGCCCCATGCGGCGACCGACCCCATGAATCCGTGCACCAGGACCACCGGCGGAGCACCCGTCTGCGGGCCCTCCCAGCGATGCACCCGCACGCGACTCACGGGGTCTACCAGTTCGTGCCGGTCACACGCCCAGCCTCGTCGACGTCATACAGTCCGAGGGACTGCCCAGAGCGCCACTTGGCCAGGTACAGGATCTGCCCCGTGTGCATGGAAAAGTGCTCGACCACGTGATAGACGGCGCCCATGCCCGTGACGGCGAGGCCCTGGATTCGGCGCTCCACGAGCAATTCCGCCGGATCGAGATCGCGCAACACCCGATCGGCGTCCGCCGTCGCCCGGCGAAGCACTTCGAGAAGTTCGGTCGCGCCGGGACCGTCGCGTCGCTCGAACTCCGACGCACGCATTCGGGTGTCGTCTTCACCTCCCAGGCCGTGCACGATCCACTGACGCACGTTTCCGGCGAGATGGAGCAGGAGATTTCCGATCGAGTTCGATCCTTCGGCCGGTCTCCACCACAGGTCATCGGGCGTCAAGCGCTCCAGAGCGACTTCGATCTTTCTCGGGTACTCATCATGGAGGTACCGCCGCGACGCCTCCAGGAAGACCCCCGCCGCCGCGTGATCCGTCATCGGGCTACACCCAGGGCGTCACAGATGAAGTGAAGTAGCGGCCGCCCGGCCTCAGCCCTGCGCATGAGCGCCGCGGGGAGGCCGCCGCTGGTGACTTCCTTTCGGGTCAGGGGAGCAACCGCAATGAAGTCTTTTCGACGAAGATCCCTCGCGAGGGGGTGGTCGGCGTCGAATCCACGCGGCATCCGCGTGAGGGAGTCGCCCGACAATTCGAGCCCGCCCGTCGGCAGAGCGGCGACGGCAGCACCCCACTCGTCGGGAGACTCCACCAAAGCCTCTCGAATCGTTCGCAGCGGCACCGAGCCGGGACGCCAGATTCCGAGCCCGACAAAGCTGCCGCTCGGTTCGAGGTGCAGATAGAGACCCGGCGCGTGCGCATCCTTGGCCGCCGCATGCCGAAAGTGGATCCCGGCGTGGGTCTTGTAGGGGGTCTTGTCTTTCGAAAACCGCATGTCGCGGTGAATGCGAAACAGCGAGCCGCCCACGGGTCTGGGATCGGCTCGAAGCGACGGACTGAGTTCGTGGAGATACTCGCCCATCGCGAGAATGAACCTCTGAGCCGGCTCCTTGAGATCGGCCTCGTATCGGCCGCGGTTCTTCTTGAACCACTCCCGCGAGTTGTTCGCCGAGAGGTCATTCAGAAACGAGAACAACGCATCCGTGAAGAACGCCGGTTCAACCATGGTATGTCCGGAAGGGGGAGGCCCGACCCCGATGGGGTGAGCCCCCCCAACCGGGTCAGTGTCAGCGAGTTGGGCGACCTCGAGAGCCCCGCTTGCCTTTCTTCTTTTTCGGTCGACGACCCTGGTTCGGATGCTCGAGGTGCTTCCAGGTCTCGCCTCGACGGAGCATGTGGATAGTACTTGGCGACACACGGAGTTTCCTGGCCCATTCGGACCCAGGGGTACCCCAACGATCTGTGTCTTCGTCCCAGTCATCCAGGACGGCCTTCGCGTCCGCCATCGTCATTTCCGCATGCGGTGACCTCTCTCCCTGGAGCCAGACGTTCCGACCGTTCCAACGGCCGGGCGACTGGAGTGGGCCCGGTAGATGCTTACCGGACGTTCCCAGACAGTAGTGCCGAACCTGGTCAGCCGAGTACTTCGAGTACTTCCGCGCAATCTCGGCGTACGACTTTCCAGAATCTGCGAGGTCCCGCCACTTGATGACGAGGGCGCCGGGGGGCTTGGGCATGACGCACCCTCCTACAAAAGTGATGGTACTTGACACTGTAAAAATAGCGGGTATGGGCTGCCGCGCAAATCGTGCGACTTCCCCCCCCGCCCGCCCCTGTGGTCAGCGGCCCCCCTGGTCGGCACCGAACCCGCGCACATTGTCGAGAAACATTCGGAGCGCGGGCCACATCGACTGAAACGACGGGTGGTCGGGCGCGACCAGTTCGAAATGACCCGCCCCGGCAACCTCCAGTCCCTTCGCCACGTCGCCCGCGGCGGTCGCCGCGCGCACCCAGGCCTCGCCGTGTGCAGTGGGTACGGTCGAATCGAACTCTCCAGACACGATGAACTGCGGCACGCCAAGCGGGAGGGCTCGAACCGGCGATGTCACCCTCATTCGCAGATCGAACTCCTCGGCGTCTCCGCCGACGAGGCGCGAGACGATGGTCTCACCACATCCGCGGTCGGCCCGCCGATCGAACTCCTCGAGCGATGCGACCGCGGCAAGACCCACGACGCCTCGTATGGGCAGGGGGTCGTCGCCACGCAGCGCGAAGCCCGTTTCGGCGTCGGTCGGCAACGTCGAACGGGCGGCCAGCCAGAGCGCGAGATGACCACCCGACGAGTGGCCCATGCTCACGACCCGCTCCAGATCCAGATCGAAGTCCGACGCAATGACCCGCAGATGATCGCTTGCCGCCGCCACGTCTTCGAGAATGGCTGGCCAGCGAGCCCCGGCCTGATCGATCCGGCGAAACTCCGGGGCCCACACGGCCCATCCGGCCTCGGCCAGGAACCGCGAGAATCGGCTCATGTAGGTGACATCGGCGATCGAAAGCCAACACCCGCCATGAACGACGATCGCCACCGGGTACGGTCCGGGGCCCCCGGGCAGGTACAGCTCGCCGAAGGCAGAGTCACCCGCTCCGTACTCCACCCGCTGGTCGGGCTGCACCGGAGGGAGAGCCCGGAAGTCGGACCACGACAGCGGAGACTGGGCGTGCACGTTCGCCCCGGTGGCGGCCAGAAGCGCAGCTCCCAGAAGTGCGGCGTGTGCGGTCCGGAAGCCCCCCCGGGTCAGCTGGCTCCAATGTGCGTGCATTTCGATCTTCTCGGTCTCGACTGGTCGGGCGGTGTCGTGCGTTTCGCGCGAATCGCTCCCTACCCCGCTCGGACCGTGATAGATCGGCGCCGTCTCCCGCGCGCGACCATCTCGCCGTAGCTTCGGCCTCGCCGTAGCTTCGGCCATCGTCCCAGTCCCATGGCCCCACCGGAGTCGCCGTGACCGTTGCAAGTGTCGAGGAAATCCGCCGTCGTTTCCCTGCCCTGACCCGCCGCCTCGGCGGCGCGCCCGTCGCCTTCTTCGATGGGCCAGGAGGAACGCAGGTACCCGACTCGGTCGCCGAGGCGATGACCGACTACCTCCTGCACCACAACGCCAATACCCACTGGTCCTACGCCTCGAGCGCGGAGACCGACCGTATGTTGGCTGCGAGCCGTCAGGCGATGGCCGATTTTCTGGGATGCGACCATGATGAGGTCGCGTTCGGCGCGAACATGACGACGCTCACATACCACCTGTCCCGGGCGCTCGGCCGACAGTTGAGCGCCGGCGATGAATTGATCGTGACCCGACTCGACCACCAGGCCAACATCGCGCCGTGGCGGGATCTGGCGCGCGATCTCGATCTCGTGGTTCGAGAGGTCCCCTTTGATCCCGCCGACGGCCGGCTCGATGTCGACGCCTTCGGTCGTCTGCTTTCGTCGAAGACGCGCGTGGTCGCCCTGGGAGCGGCCTCGAATGCCCTCGGGACCGTCACCGACCTCGCCCCGCTCGTCGCTCGCGCCAGGGAGGTCGGCGCCTTCACCTTCGTCGACGCCGTGCACGCCGCACCCCATGCCCTGCCCCGCGCCCACCAACTCGGCTGCGACGCCCTGGCCTGCTCCCCGTACAAGTTCTACGGACCCCATCTCGGGGCGCTGTTCGTTCGCCGTGAACGCCTCGCCGAAATCGATCCCCATCGCCTGCCCTGCGCCGCCGACACCGGGGCGGAGACTCTCGAGACGGGCACGCTCTCGCACGAGGCGATCGTGGGCGCCGGCGCGGCGGTCGATTTTCTCGCCGGCCTGGCGGGTGCCGGCGACGCGGCGACGCGGCCCGCTCGGCTGGACGCCGCGTTCACGGAGCTCGAACACCGGGCCGACGCCCTGCTCGCCCGCCTCTGGACGGGCCTGGAGGCGATCGATGGCGTCACCCTCTTCGGACCACGGCCCGGTACCCACCGCACCTCGACCCTTTCGTTCACGGTGCGCGGTCTCTCCGCCGAGAGCGTCACGGCTCATCTGTCGGACCGCCACGCCGTTTTCACTTCTCACGGAGATTTCTACGCCACCACGGTTGTGGAGGATCTGGGACTCGGCCCGGAGGGGTTGGTGCGGGCCGGCGTCGCCATCTACACCACCGAATCGGAGATCGATCGGCTCGTCGAAGGAGTGCGCGACGCGTTGGAGACTCTACCGTGAGCGGACCGAAGCCCCCGCGAAACCAGTACAATTGTCTAAAATGCCCGGGCTATTGTTGTACGTATCCGCTGATTCCCGTCACGGACGCCGACATCGAGAGGCTCGCGACCCGGTTCGCCGTCTCGGTCGATGTGGCGGCGAAGCGGTACACGAAGCGGAGTCGGGACGGAGAGCGGGTGCTGCGTCACCAGAGCGACCCGATCTTCGATTCGAGCTGTCGGTTCCTGAACGTGGAGTCGCGACGATGCACCATCTACGAAGACCGACCCGGAGCCTGCCGAGAGTACCCGGGATCCGCCCGCTGCGGGTACTACGACTTCCTGGCGTCGGAGCGCCGTCGCCAGGAGGATCCCGATCTCGTACTGACCGCCTGGGTCACCGACATCTGACCCCGTGAACGATTCGTATCTCACCATCGGCGATGTCGCGCAGCGCACGGGACTCACCGTTCGCACGCTCCATCACTACGATCAGGTGGGCCTGCTGCGCCCCACGGCACGGACCCCGGCCGGGTATCGACTCTATGGACCCGCCGAGATTCGTCGCCTCCAACACATCGCGTCGCTGCGTAGACTCGGCCTGTCTCTCGACGACATCACCCGGTGCCTCGACGCGGGCGATCCACCCCTGCCCGAGGTGCTCGACCTGCATCTGGGGCGCCTCGATACCGACATTCGCGAGGCGACCGCGATGCGCGATCGGCTTCTCCACATTCGCAAGCAGATCGATGACACGACGATCGACCTCGATGCCTGGCTCGCAGTGATCCACGAGACTCTGCGATTCGAACGCCACTACACGCCGGAGCAGCGCCAGAAGCTCGAAAAGGGCGCCGACGACCTCGGACTCGACCGGTTGGGCGAGGTGCAGCAGGAGTGGGTACAGATCTTCGACGAGTTGGAGGGGCTCTTCGACGACAACCTCCCTCCAGATCATCCCGACGTCTTGAAGTTGGCGCGGCGCGCTCAGGATCTGATCGGGGAGTTCACCGGCGGCGATCCGGGAATCGCCCGGTCGTTACAAGCCATGTATGAAGCCGAGGGATCCCGCCCACTCACCGACCGGGGCATGCACATGCGACCCGACGTCTGGGGGTTCCTGGGTGCGGCGATGGAGGCCCGGCGGGAGTTGGAGGAAGAGCTTCACAAGGACGACTAGCCGACTGTCGTCCAGGCCCTCCTCGGGGTCCCAGGTCGTTCGATCACCAGCCTCGTCTCACCGACGCGCCCGTCCCGTTCACCCTCCGATGAGGACCATCGGAAAGCCGAGCACCACTGTGCCGCCGTGGGCACAGGAGTCACCGAGGCGAACGGCCGGCCGCGACGTGATCAACACCGTGACACTTCCCTTGACCAAAACGTCGGGAGGGCCGACACACGTGGCCATCCCAAAGGCGACGGCCGCCGGCGGACCCCCGATCAATACGGTCGGCGCACCGGGCGGAAGAATGGGCCCGCCCACATGGGGAATCGGCGGGACGCCGGGCGTAACCATCGGACAAACGTGCATGTCGCCGATCCGCGACGCAGGCATCGACATCGTCTACTCCTCCCCCCACAGACCCGACTTTCGAGCCACTTCCATTCCCTGCTTCAGGAACCGCTCGATCCGCGGTTTCATCGTCTCCGGATCGTCGGCCACCGCCGCCAGGCACACCGCGCCTGCGGCGAGTTTGGCCGAGACGAGAGGGGGGGGTGGCGTGTGCGGCAGATCGACCGGGCTCGTGCTCCCCTCGGCGAGGAACACGGCCATGGCCGCCAGAGAGGCCGGAGTCGGATCCTTCGCCTCGTTTCCGAGCTTTCCCGCGGCCCGGCGGCGTTCGTCGCTGGGTTCGGCAAGCCAGGCCTCGGTCGCCTGAAGGCAGCCGTCGATGTCGCCCTCGGCCGAGTCGCCCGCACTTTGTTTTGCACAGCCCCAACCCCACCACACGGCGCCACGGGGTGGAAGCGCGTGGGCGAGCACACGAACCGCTTCGATGTGGAATCCCCCTTCGGCCAGCTGCTCTAGATTCGCCTTGACCCCAGCGTCGGCGTCGAGGACAGCGAGTGCTTCGTCGCCCAGATCGGCCGCACGGGCCAACTCGGTGATGCCCAGGACTTCGGGGCCATCCGGAGTCTCGTGTGTCTCGGTCGATGACATGATGCCCCCCTGATCAGTTGATCTTCACGATGCCGCCCTGGATCTGCGCCATCCCGCCGCCTTCGAGCTTGGCCATGGCCCCACCCTTGAACTCGCCCTTCACTCCGCCCTCGACCTTCGCGGAGATGCCACCCTTGAGTTCAGCGGTGGTGTCACCCTCCGCCTTCAAGGTCGGCCCTTTCATCTTGATGCCTGATGGCGACAGCTCGATCGAAGACGGGCCACACTTGAGAAGGATCTTCTTCATTCCATCGATCGTGATCTGCCCGGCGCTCGCCTTCACGGTGATGTCGCCCAATTTGACGGTCGTCTTCTGGTTCCCGCTTTTGACCGTGATCGTGCGATCCTTCTCGACCGTGGTCGTCTGTTTTCCGGTCTTGATCGAGTTCGTCTGATCGCCCTTGTCGACCGTGTTCGACTGATTGCCCTCTTCGATCGTGATCGTCTGGTCGTTCTTTACGGTGCGGGTCTCGTCGTGCAGAACGGTCACGTCCAGATCCTTCTGGGCGTGCATCCGGATCAACTCATTGTCGGCCTTGTCGTCCATGATGAGCTCGTTGTAGCCCGAAGCCTTGGGCGAGCTCTTCGTCTTGATCCCACTGACCACACCCTTCTCGGGCAGCGGGTAGGGCGTTTTCATGTCGGCGTTGTACACGCTCCCCACGATGATCGGCCGGTCTGGGTTGCCCTCGAGAAAGTCGACGAGCACTTCGTGACCGATGCGCGGGATCTCGATGTGGCCCCAATTCTTGCCCGCCGTCTGCGTCGACACACGGATCCAGCATGAGCTGTTCTCGTCGTTCTTGCCGTACCGATCCCAGTGGAATTGTACCTTCACACGGCCATGCTCATCGACCCAGACTTCTTCGCCCTTCTTGCCCACGACCACCGCGGTCTGCGTACCGCGCACATGCGGCTGGCGAGCCGCCCGGTCGGCTCGAAACGGCACGTTCTCGGGAAAGGCCGTGAACTCGTTGGAGTAGTGGAACGCGGCCTGATCCCACGCGCGGAAGGCCCCGCTATGGGCGCTGTGACGCACCCGATCCAGGTAGTACTTCGCATTGGCCGTTTCACGAAAATGCTCTTCGATCTCGATGATCGTACCGGCTCGGAGGCCGTGGGCGCTCGACGTCCCCGACACCCGCTGCCGTGACTTTTCCCGGCGCTCCAGATCGATTCGCGCTCGATATTCGCCGGCGTCCAGGTCGGTGAACAGCCCCGGGTAGTCGAACACGTCGTCGATCTTCGACTCTGTACCCTTTACGGTGCCATACAGCTTGAGGGACGGCTGAAGCGGATCGTAGTCCTGGAGTTCTACCTCGTAGCTCCGAACCGCGTGCTCCTCGAGAAACGAATGCACGACCTGCTCGTCGGGCGCACCCTTCGGATCACAGCGAACCTTCTCGTAGTCCGGGCACGGTTTGAACGTCTTGTGACCGTCGGCCAGGATGAGTGACTCGTCATCCTGGGTATGTTCGAAGAAATAGAAGATGCCCTCTTCTTCGAGGAGCCGAGAAATGAAGTTGAAATTGCTCTCGCGATATTGAACGCAGAATTCCCGCTTCGGGTAGCTTCTCTGGCACCGTACTTCGTGCTTCACCTGGCCTGCCGAGGCCCCCTCGTCCAGGAGGGTCGTGACGATGTCGATCACCGACTCGTTCTGGAAGATCCGGCAATCGGACGTCTGAGTCAGGAACCAGAAGGACGGCACCATCTCGGCTCGATAGCGCGCCAGGCCCTCGGCCATGTTGAGCTTCACGAACGACCGAATCACGCCGTGGGTCAAAAACGGCGGCAGGTCGGGCTGCGTGACGAGCGAGACCAGGACCTTCTTCCACAGAAGGTCGTCCGGCTTGATGTCGGGGTCTTCTGACAACAACTCCAGCGTGTAGAGATACGGACGCGACAGGCCCTCTTCGGCCTCGAATCCCTCCAGAAGCAGAAGGTCCGTCTCGAGCGGCGTATCGATCCGCATGGGTCGAGAAGCCTGTGAGTAGTTGCCCATCGTCGAACCTCCAGAAGCGTCAGGTACCGGCGTCTACGCCGGCGTATTCGAAATGGCCACCCTCTCCGACCGACACCTGGATGGCGTCGGGCCGAGACTCTTCCATCAGCCAGTTCAGGATCAACCGCGACACGTCGGGCATCACGGTGTTGGTCAGAATGTTGTCGATGTTGCGCGCCCCGCTCTCGACCTCGGTGCAGCGATCGGCGATGGCCTGGAGGACGTCGTCTCCAACCAGAAGGTCCACGCTATGGGTCTCGTTCAGGCGGCGCCGCACCTTGTTCATCTTGAGGGTGATGATCGTGCGCAGCGCCTCGTCGCGGAGCGGGAAGAACGGGATGATGACCGTTCGACCGAGGAAGGCGGGCTGGAATGTCTTGTCGAGCTCGGGCTTGAGTGCGTCTACGAGGCCCTTCGGGCTCGGCATGGTCTCGGGGTCGGCCGTGAGCTTCATCAGCGTCTCGGTGCCCGCGTTGCTGGTCAGGACGATGATGCTGTTCTTGAAGTCGATTTCCCGACCTTCTCCGTCTTCCATCCGGCCCTTGTCGAAGACCTGGAAGAAGAGCTCGAGCACGTCGGGGTGCGCCTTTTCGATTTCGTCGAGCAGCACGACCGAGTAGGGCCGACGGCGCACCGCCTCGGTGAGAACGCCACCCTCACCGTATCCGACGTAGCCGGGAGGAGACCCTTTGAGGGTCGAGACCGTGTGGGCCTCCTGAAACTCCGACATGTTGATCGTGATGACGTTCTCTTCACCGCCGAACATGAGGTCGGAGAGCGACAGGGCCGTCTCCGTCTTCCCGACCCCGCTCGGACCCACCAGCAGGAACACACCGACCGGCTTCTGCGGATCGTCGATCCCCGCCTTCGAAGTGCGAATCCGCTGACTGATCACCTCGAGGGCATGGTCCTGCCCGATGATGCGAGCCCCGAGGCGCTCCTCCAGCTCGAGCGCCATCGTGATCTGGTCGCGCATCATCTTGCCCGCTGGGATCCCGGTCCAACCGGAGATCACGCGGCCGACGAGGTCGGTGTCGACGAAGACCGGCACGAGTCCGTCTTCGCCCTGAGCCTCCTCGAGTTCGTCCATGAGGCTCTTCAGCCGATCCCGGAGGTCATCGTCCGACATGGCCTCGATCTCGCTCTGATACGATTCGTCGGCGGTGGGGGCGGCCGCGCCTTCGTCGGCCTCGGCCTCTTCCGGCGCCGAAACCCTCACGGCGCCACCGTCGATGCGACGCTCCAGCTCCTCGCGAACCGAGCGCACACGACCGACGAGCGACTTTTCGACCTCCCAGCGCGCCATGAGCTCGGTCAGGCGGGCCGTGCTCTTCTCGAGTTCCGCCTCGATCGCGACGAGCCGCTCACCGTGGTCGGCGCCCGTCGCTTCTTCACGTCTCAGAACACGATTCTGAACCCCGAGGTCGTCGATGCGCCGCTGCAGGTCTTCGATGGTGGCCGGCGTGGCGTTCTGGCCCAGCGCCAGCCGGGCGCAGGCCGTGTCGAGCACGCTGACGGCCTTGTCGGGGAGCTGACGGTCGGGCAGGTATCGATTCGAGAGCCGCACCGCAGCCTCCAGGCCATCGTCGATGATGCGAACGCTGTGATGGCGCTCGAGATGAGGCACGATCCCTCGCATCATGACCATGCACTGGTCTTCGGTGGGCTCCTCGACCTTGATCAATTGAAAGCGGCGAGCAAGAGCCGGGTCTTTTTCGAAGTACTTCTTGTACTCCGACCAGGTGGTGGCGGCGAGGGTGCGCAACTCGCCGCGGGCGAGGGCGGGCTTGAGGAGATTGGCCGCGTCGTTCTGACCGGCCGCCCCGCCCGCACCGATCATCGTGTGGGCCTCGTCGATGAAAAGAATGATCGGCGTTTCAGAGCCCTTCACCTCTTCGATCAACCCCTTGAGGCGGTTCTCGAACTCGCCCTTCACACCCGCTCCCGCCTGCAGCAGCGCGAGGTCGAGCGTGCGAATCGTCACATTCTTCAACGGCGGCGGCACATCACCCTCGGCGATCCGCAGGGCAAAGCCCTCGATCACCGCGGTTTTTCCCACCCCTGCCTCACCGACGAGGATCGGGTTGTTCTGCCGCTTGCGGGTAAGGATGTCGACCACCTGCCGAATCTCCATGTCCCGCCCGAGGACCGGATCCAACGCCCCATCCTTTGCGCGCTGCGTCAGGTTGACGGTGAACTGGTCCAGGTTGGGCGTTGGCCCGCCGGCACCACCCGACGAACCAGGCGCGGCGCCACCACCCGCCGAGGCCGTGCTTCCCGTGAAGACGTCTTCCGAGCTCCCTTCCACGATCGAGGAGAACTCCTGCCGCAACGCTTCGGGGTGAATGCGCTCGAGTGCCCGCGCTCCTTCGGTGACCTGTCGGCGAAGGTCTCCGTCGAGAACCATGGCGAGAATCGTGGTGCCGGACCGAACCTGGCCCGCTCCATGGTCCAGCGACCCCAGCGTCCAGGCGTCGGTGAGCATCCTCACGAGGCTCGGGCTGAGCGACGGCGTGCGGGCATTGCCCGACTTCAACCGATCGAGGGCGGCCGTCAGCTGTTTCGCGAGGGCCGAGCGATCGATCTCGAACCGCTTCAGGATCGCCAGGAAATCACCCTCTGGATGATCCATCAGCTTGAGCAGGTAGTGCTCGATCTCCACATCGTAGTGGGTCCTGGAGAGGCACAGGCCAGCGGCTCCCTCGACCGCACCACGTGTGGTGGGGTTCAGCTTACCGATCAGGGCACGGAGGTCGACGTTCATAGTGTTCTCGTCAGAGGGTCAGCAGGGTCTCGTCCGGATCCCGATCCAACGGTCGGGTCCGAAGCCAGGTAGACCAGCCCAGAGAGGGGCCGTCTCCTTCTTCTGAAACGACGCAGTCCGGCACGTCGTCGCGATTGAGGACCAGGCATGCTTCCACGACGAATTGATCATGTACGAAGAAGCGACACAGGTCCCGTAATTTTTCATGATGCCGGCCGCCGGGAAGAAAAGCGTCGAACGTTTCCCGGTCCAAAGGTCCAATTCTCACTCTCACTCGGGCGTGGGGGTCCCAGAATTCGTCGCCGACCACCGCCCCCCAGCCGAGGCGGGTCGAGGGTGCATCCGATCCCAACTCACAAAGATCTTCGTCAGACAAGCGAATCCACCCCCCGACGAAGGGCTCGACCTCGGCGGGAACGCCGAAACGCCCCTCTACGAGGAGTTCGAGTGCGAACGCGCTCCGGCGCTGCGGTCCCGGAAGCGACGCGAAGGGCGCGACCTCGGCCGGATCGACTCCGGCGGCCCCCGACGCTTCCAGGGGCAATCCCACGAAGTCGAGCAGATGGCGGTTGAGTCGGTCGCCGCTCCACCCTCCACGCTCCCGGGCGGCCGCGAGATCGCTCTTTCGCAACGCCCGAACCAGCAGGGAGAGAAACCGGTGCTGAAAGAGATCCAGAAAGTCGCGAGGCGCCGTATTCCGGTCGCGGACCTGATCGGCCACCAACTTGGTGTAGACGTGGGGGAGAACTCCGTCCGGTCCCACGAGTCCGAACAGGTTCACTTCGAGGCGGTCGGGGCCATCGTCGTTGAACTCGATCGACTGCACATCACCCGCGGGAAACGCCAGCGAGGGCCGCACGGTGAAGTGGGCGACTTCGGCCGCCGGGTCACCGGACTCCCCGACCGGATGCCGGTCGGGGTGCAGAGCCTCGAGGAGCCGCATCGCCTGCAGGAGACCCATTCCCGTGGCGTGTTCTTCCAGAACGCGACGAAGCGACTCGTTGCTCACAACAACACCTTCCGCCCAGATCGGGGCGGCCACTTGCCGAGAGGCACCTGGCGCTGCTGGGTGTGGGCGGTGACCTGACTGAAGCTGTTTACGGTCACCGACAGCCCCAGGAAACGCTCGATTACGCTCGCGAAGAGGTAGGCGCCGCCGCCCGTGAAGGCCTCTTCGTCGAGGGTCAGCGACACTCGGCAGCCGCGCACGAACGTGGGCCCGTGAGCGCCGTCGATCCGCGCATGTCCCGGCTCGCCCTTGATCCCGACCAAACCCCGGATCTGACCGTCGCTTCCCGGCCGATTGGTCGCGTTGTGCAGGCGAAGGAGTGATTGAAGGGCGACGGGCCCGTCGTCCACGAGCGATACGTAGTTCACGGCCAACTGCGAGATCAATCGCCACATCTGCTCGCGACCCAACGGCGACACGACCGGAGCCGTGGGCTTCACCACGGTCACGATTCGATCGACCGGCCCACTCCCCGCCATCTCGAAGTCCCCGCGTTCGTCACCGAAGGGAAGCCGGCTCGGGAGCGTACCGTTGTAGCAGACGAGATCGACCATCACCGCATCGAGGTCGGGCCGAACCAGGCGAGCCCTCGAATCGGCGAACGAAATCGCGACATCCGACTCTCTTCCCCCCACCGTCGCATCGTTCAGTCGACGAGAGTGCCACAGGACGCGATCCTCACCGCCCTCTCTCGGGGCACCCACGGCGCCGTGCAACGGTTCGAACAATACGGGTGAGCGGCCCCCGCCCATGACGGGCTGAACCGACTCGACGGAGTAGATCCGGGTCGTGGCTCTCCGCCGGGCATCTGGAATGACCGGGTACTCGAGCTGCCGATGGGAGAGGAGAACCGGCTCCGAGGTCTTCCTGAACAGATTGACGACCGGGGTACACCCCAGCCGAAAGACGTCGGCATTGACGCCGTTCTCGAGAGTTCGCTGTCGATCCGGTCGCTCGAAGAGGCGGATCGGGACGATCACCTCGAAGCCCTCGCCCCACGCTTCGCCGCGAACGGCGTCGAGCCCGTGCAGGTCGAGGAACAGGTACTTCTGCGGAAAGGCGAAGTACTCCTGCAAATACCGGTAGGGAAGAAACGAACGATGCGGGTGCGGAAGCATGCCCTGGGAAGCCTCGAACCCGACCGGCTCGAGCCGTCCCGGTCGGCGAACGTCGGGTTGCTCCAACGAACGGATCACGACCTGCTCAGCACTGGCCAGAAGCAGCTCGTAGAGCACGTAGGGAAGACTGCCGTCGCCGTGCAGGTAGATGCGCAAGCGATCCAGTCCCAGCATTCCCACGGGTACGTCGGCTCCGACGATCTTCATCTTCAAGCCGCCGACCACACCCCTCGCCGCGCGGAGGCCCAATCCCTGCGGGGGCACCCAGCTCGCCTCGGTGACCTGCAGCGGCCACAAGGTGGTGTCGTACGACGTGCGAAACCTGCAGGGGACGCCATCGACGGGCCGAGAAAACAGCGCGGTCCCGGCCGGCACTTCGAGCCCGGACGTGAGCTGCCCCTGATCGGGGTCCAGGTGCATTTGCACCAGAGCCAACGACGGTACCGGCCGCACGTACTGCGGATACGCGACCGAAAGAAGCGCTTCGCTCAGCTCGGGGGCGTCTTCGTCGAGGCGCCGGTGGATCCGCCCCGCGAGAAAAGCGGCTCCTTCGAGAAGCCGCTCGACGTGGGGGTCGTCACACTTGTTGGCTTCGAGTTGTAGCCTCGACGCAACCTGAGGGTACCGCCGCGCAAACTCGGCGCCGGACCGACGGAGGAAGCTCAGCTCCATCTCGTAGTAGTCGAGGAGCTCGTCAGACATGATCCGGCTCGACCCGGAAGTTCCCCCGGCCCACCTCCAGCCGCGTGTCAAAGGCAACGGGCATCGGCTCGGGGTCGATATCGAGCATCGCCTCGACCAGGAATCGTACGACGCGCGACGCCGGATCGGCCTCGGTGCGCGCAGTCACGCGCACCTGCGACAGGCGCGGCTCGAACAGCCGAATGGACTCGGCGAGGTCTCGCGCCAGGAGACCGGCCGAGACCGACGAGCCCCGCTCGAGCGAGGTCACATCAGCCAGTCCGTACCGATACAACGACTTCTCGAGCTCGGGCCTTCCCTCACCGACGCCGGTGTAGATCCGTCGCGTGTTGAGGAGCCATTCGAGGTCGCGCAGCACCGCGGCCTGCGTTTGCGCCACCGACCCGACCGACTCGGCCCCACCCCCGCCGGGGCTCGCCGCCCCCAGGAGTCGGTCGATTACCGACGGTCGGAGAGAGAGATCAGGCGTCCTCGAGCTCACCCTCACCCCCTTCGTCTTCGTTGTCCTTCACGAAGTGGATCGCCTGCATCGGGTCGAGTCGGCACACGCGCAGGTAGAGTTCTTCTTTCTCCGACTCGTCGCCGCCCGTGCGATGGATGCACCGATAGAGGGTCGCCATCATGATCGCGACCGTCTCGGACTCCTCCCATTCTTCGAGGCGATGCTCCTCGATCTGCCCCATGATGTCGCGCAGAATCGGCATCGCGACCGGCGCCAACCCATTGTCGACCATCACGGCGGCCGCTTCGGCGCGGCGCAGAGCACGCCCGCGAGCGCTCGACTCCTTGTCGGCGGCCTGCATCAACATCTCGATGGCCTTTTCGGGCTGTCCCGCCCGCACCCTCTCGCGGGCACGGTCGGCGACGTCACGGCCGAGCGCGGGGCCACCCGACGCCCCGCCCTCGCGCTGCGCCATCTCCTCTTCGGTCAGGGGTCCCATCAGCCCTTCTTCGCGCAGCCAACCCTGAGTTTCGCGGTTGGCGGTCGAGGTATCGTCCATGAGCGTCAGATCAACCAATCCGGGCAGGTCGATCAAAAGAGATCTCAGCGCCCCCTTCAGGGCCCCCCGGACCACTTCGAAGTCCGACCCCAGGCCGTCGAGAGCCGTAAAGATGTAGCGCTGAAGGTCGAGCCAGCCCCGGCCGAACGGGCTGGCCATGATCCCCTCGGCGGTCTCGAGCAACTCCGCCCACTTCTGATCGAGAAGGAGCGATTTCAGCTGAGTGCGAATCTGGGTGGGAGGCGCCGCGAGCATTCGCGGCTCCACCGTTCCGCCCCCTTTTCTCAACTCGCCCCAACGAAAACCTCGCACCATGAGGTAGGACGCCGGGTCGTGGGGATCCGCCAGTCGCAGGTATCTGGCGGCCGCGGCGATCCGGCGACCCGCGTCGTCCCTGGAGACGGGATCGAGGGGCACTCCGCCGTCTCCGCCCGCCTCCCCCATCTCGACCACTTCGGCGACCGACTCGACTTCGATGGGGTCGGGGTCCTCCTCGAGCTTCTTGTCGAGAATCGGCTTCACGACCCGCTGAAGTTCGTCTACGCTGCCCCGAAGAGGCCGGAAACTTGGTCCGAGTGTGCCGAACAATTCATCGGTGACCGCCTCCAACGCATCCATCGCGGCGTAGGCGGCCGTCATGTCGGCCATGAGCTTCTTGTAGAAGGCCTTCGGGCTCTCGTCGACCG
>CBDUEZ010000038.1:0-19929 GCA_965366355.1 uncultured bacterium | reverse complement strand
CTGCCCTTCGTCAACATGAGCGCCGACCCGGAGAACGAGTTCTTCGCCGACGGCATCACCGAAGAGATCCTGAATGCGCTGACCCGGATCGAAGGCCTGCAGGTCACCGCCCGCACCTCGTCGTTCGCGTTCAAGGGACTGAACCGCGACGTGAGAACCCTCGCCTCGGAGCTCGGCGTCGCGACCGTTCTCGAAGGCAGCGTGCGACAGGCCGGGAACCGGGTACGCATTACGGCGCAGCTCGTCGAGGCCTCGACCGGCTATCACCTCTTCTCGGAAGTCTACGACAGTTCACTCGACGACATCTTCGCGACCCAGGACGAGATCTCTCAGGCGATCAAGGAGCGACTCGAGGCTCAGTTCGGAATGTCGCCCGGCGCCCGTCCTGCTGTGCCCTCGTCGCATGGCCATGTACACACCCAGGACCCGGAGGCGTTCAAGGCCTATCTGAAGGGGCGGTACCACTGGCAGAAGTGGACACGGGAGGACTCCGTGCTCGCGCTCGAGCACCTCGAACGATCGGCCGAGCTCGATCCCAGCTGCGCGCTTCCGTTTTCGGCGTTGGCCAACCTCTACACCTTTCTCGGAAGCGTCGGGCAGGTCCCCCCGGCCGATGCGTATCCCCGAGCCGCGGCGTTCGCCCGTCATGCGTTGGAACTCGAACCGGGCGCAGGTGAGGGAAAGCTTGCACTCGGAGTGGTCAAGACGTTCTACGACTGGGACTTCGAGGCCGCCGAAGAGAACCTGACTCAGGCGATCGAGAGGATCCCTGGCTCGGCCGACGCCCGCAGTGCCTACTCTGTTCTCCTGAAGATCGTGGGCCGACACGCCGAGGCCGTCGAGCAGGGCGAACTGGCCGTGCGACTCGATCCCCTCTCGCCACCCATGAACCGGGGACTCGCGGTGGCCTTGCTCGCGGCGGGACGCCTCGAAGCCGCCGAAGAACAGATCCGCCGGGTGATCACCCTCGACAACACCTTCCGGCCGGGGCTCCAGACGGCCGGGTGGATCCGGCTCGCGCAGGGCGATGTGGTCGGGGCCCTGACCATCTGGGAGCGGGTGTCGGAGATGGCGGACCCCGAGAATGGCAGCGCCTTCGGGGTTCGCGGCCTGGCGTACGGCAAGCTCGGTCGGATCGATGAGGCGAGGGCGATGCTGGATCAGCTGAAGGAGCGGCAGGGCGACACGCCGCTCGTGGGCCTCCACAACGATTTCGCGCTCGTGAACTGGGGGCTCGGCAATCTCGACGAGACCTTCCGGCATCTGGGTGAAGCGGTGGACGCGCGCCTCGGATCGGTGGTGTTCCTCGCCACGAGTCCCAACTGGGCCCCCCTTCGAGACGACGCCCGTTTCCAGGCGCTCGTCGAACGGATCGGCACGCGCGGCCGCGCCGGCGCATTTTCCGACTAGCCCATGACCGCCCTCCGCCCTCTCGCTTGCGTCGTCGCCGTTGTCCTGCTCCTCGTGTTCGGGGTGCCCGAGGGGCGCGCTCAGGCACCCGGTGACACGGTCCTGGCCACCCCGAAGGGCCGCTACGATGCCCCGTTCCTGAAGCGGGCTCTCCTTGGTCCCGGGTATCGATCGATCTGGGGCGCGCCCGTGCCGGCCGTGGTTCTCGATCTGGGGGCGTTCGCCGGGGGGCTCGAACCGCTGCGCAGAGGCGGCGGACAGCAGACCCAGTCCCTGCGGTTTCAGGGCGGCGACGGACGGGTCTACACGTTCCGGTCGATCGACAAAGACGTGTCACGCGGGGTCGACCCCGCCCTCCGTGGCACCCTCGCGGAGCGGGTGCTCCAGGATCAGATCTCGTCGCTGCTGCCGCTGAGTGCGCTGGTGGTCTCGCCCCTTCTGGAGGCCGCCGGAGTCTTCAATCCCGGGCCGGTCCTTCGGGTGATGCCCGACGACCCCCGCCTCGGCGAGTATCGCGAGGAATTCGCGGGACTCCTCGGGTGGATCGAAGTGCGCCCGAACGAAGGCGAGGACCCCGAGGACTCGTTCGAGGGCGCCCTTCAGGTCATCAGTTCGCCTCGGCTCCTGGAGAGGCTGGAGGAGGGGTCCGACACCCGGGTCGATGCCCGGGGGTTTCTCCGCGCCCGCCTGATGGACTTTCTCGTGGGCGACTGGGATCGCCATCCCGATCAGTGGCGCTGGGCCGGGTTCGAAGACGAAGTCGGGGCCCGCGAGACCGTCGTCTTCCAGCCGATCCCGCGCGACCGGGACTGGGCCCTGTCTCGCATCGATGGTCTCCTGGGGGCCCTGGCTCCGATCCCCTGGCCGCAATACACGGGGTTCTCCGAGGACTACCCGAAGGCGTTCAACGCCTCGTGGAACGCCCGAGGACTCGACCGGCGGTTCCTCGCAGAACTGCACTGGGCCGACTTCGAGGCGGTCGCTCGTGATGTGCAGGGACTGCTCACCGACGAGGTGCTGGCCGACGCCGTCGGCCGACTGCCCGAGTCGTACGCCTCGGTGATCGGCGACGACCTCTTGCGGGGTCTGACTCGGCGTCGCGACAACATGGTGACCTTCGCGAGGGAGTTCTACGAGCTCCTGGCCGGATGGGTCGACATCGAGGGCACCGACGAAGACGAGGTCCTGCGGGTCGAACGCCACCCCGATGGAACGGTGCGGGTGCGGCTGTTCGACACCCGCCAGGGCGGGGCCCGAGACGAGCCGTACGTCGACCGCACGTTTTCGCCGAACGAGACCCACGAGGTGCGGGTCTACCTCATGGGAGGCGACGACGAGGTCGAGGTCGACGGCCCCGGGGGAGCGATCCTGGTGCGGGTGATGGGCGGGGGTGGAGACGACTCCTACCGGGTGGCCTCCGACGGGCGAGGCGTGCGCTTCTTCGACCATCGAGGGGATCAGGACGTCGACGGGCCCGTCGATCTCGACGAGCGGGATTGGGATGCACCGGACGACGAAGAGGCCGAGCAACATGGTGCCCGCTCGCTCGATTGGGGATCGCGCTGGCTTCCGTTCCCCAATCTGGGGTTCAACTCCGATCAGGGCCTGGTCGTCGAGCTGGGGGCGCAGCGGACCGGGTGGGGCTTTCGGCAGTTCCCGTACGAGACGCTGCTCACGGCTCGAGGCGGCTTTGCGACCAAGACGGGCCACGGGCGTGCCACGATCCGTCTCGACGCCCCGTTTTTCGGTACCGGGCTTCGCTCGCAGTCGCTGCTCCGGTACCGGGGTGACCGCTTTCTGAACTACCACGGGCTGGGCAACGAATCCAGTGCCGAGGGGTCGTCGGAGCGGTTCGAAGCGCTTCGGAGCGAGTTCTGGCTCGAGAGCCGCCTCGCCTTCACGATCGCCGACGTCGTCGAGGCCACAGTGGGCCCCAGCCTCCGGTTCGGCGATCCGGACGACATTGAAGGGACACTTCTGGAGAGCGAGGCCCCCTACGGTGTGGAGGGCTTCAAACAACTCGGACTCCGCGCGGCGCTTTCGCTCGACCGTCGAGACTCCCCGTCGATTCCCCGGTCGGGTGTGGCGGCCCGCGTCGACGGCAGCTGGCATCCGGCCCTGCTCGACGTCGCGGAGCCCTATTTCACCCTGGAGGGGCAGGTCTCGGCCTATCTCTCGGCCGACGTTCCCCTTGCACCGACGATCGCCTTGAAGGCCGCTGGGCGCCGGCAGTTCGGGAGCTATCCCTACCTCGAGGCGGCCTATCTCGGCGGCAGCGACGGGCTCCGAGGCTTCGCCGATCAACGCTTCGCCGGCGACGGATCGCTTCTGTTCAATGCGGAACTGAGACTGAGCATCACCAACTTCTTCTTTCTTTTTCCGGGCGACCTCGGACTGCTCGGCCTGGTCGATACCGGTCGGGTCTTCCTGGAGGGGGAGGACTCCGACCGGTGGCACTCCGCCGTCGGTGGGGGAGTGTGGGGATCGTGGCTGGGGGCGTATGCGTTGTCGGCGACCCTGGCGCGGAGCGCAGAGGGTACTCGTCTCTATATCGTGGCGGGGCTGCCCTTCTGATGGTGGGGCAGGGTGCCGACGACGGCGGCGTCTCCGATGAGATGCCGCTCATCGATCGCGAGTTGAGCTGGATCGCGTTCAACGGGCGTGTGCTGCAAGAAGCGGAAGACCGCTCGGTTCCCCTCTACGAACGCCTCAATTTTCTCTCGATCTTCTCGTCGAATCTCGACGAGTTCTTTCGGGTGAGGGTGGCCGCGCTGCGTTCCCTCCTGCGGCTCGGTCGTCGTCGCCGGCGGCGGCTTTCGATCGCCCCTGCCGAAGCGCTCGAAGAGATCCACACTCGTGTGCTCGATCAGCAGCGACGGTTCGGGGCCATCTTCGATCGCGACGTCGTGCCCGCTCTGCGCGAGATCGGCGTCGACCTGCTCTCCTCGGTCGAGGCGTGCCCCGCCGCCCACGACGAGCTGCGGCGGCACTTCGACGAGTCGATTCGCCCTTCGCTGAACATTCGACCCCTGGGCTCCCGGGAGTCGGCCGAAGCGACGGACGTGTTCCTCGAAGATCGGCGAATCTCGCTCGTGGTGCGGCTGCATCGTGCGGAGCCTTCGTTCATGGCCGGTGCGGCCTGCGACTGGACTCTGGTGGGCCTCCCGAAAGACGGCCCACGATTCGTGTGGGCCGACCTTCCCAACGGGCGGCGCGCGGTGTTCTTCGTCGACGACGTCGTACGCTGGAGGCTTCCCGAGCTGTTTCCGGGAGAAGAGGTGGGGGAAGCCTTCGCCGTAAAGTTGACCCGTGACGCCGAATTGTTCGTCGAAGACGAGTTCGACGGCGATGTGGTCGAGGCGGTCCTGAAAAGTCTGAAGCGACGCGATCAGGGTCTGCCGAGTCGCTTCTTGTTCGACGGGGACGCTCCGGCGTCGCTGATATCGTTCCTGACCGAGCGGCTCGCCCTGGAGCACGAAGACCTCGTCGAGGGCGGGCGGTACCACAACCTCCACGACCTCCGCAGCTTTCCCGGCCCACCCCGGGGAGACAAGCCGACGTTCGAGCGGGTGGAGCCGATACCGCATCCCGAGTTGGACTCCGGACGGGCCGTCGTCGATGTCGTCGCCGCGGGCGATCAGCTCCTGCAGATCCCCTACCATTCGTTCGACCCGGTGGTGCGATTTCTCGAGGAGGCGGCGGTCGATCCGCAGGTCGAAGAGATCTTTCTCACGGTGTACCGTGTGGCCGAGAACTCGCAAGTCATGCACGCCCTGCTCCGGGCCGCTCGGGCGGGAAAGCGGGTGGGGGTGTTCTTCGAGGTGCTGGCGCGCTTCGACGAAGAGGCCAATGTGCGGTGGGGCGCTCTCCTGGCCGAGGCCGGAGCGGAGGCGATCTACGGGTCTCTGGAGCGAAAGGTGCACGCGAAGGTCACCCTCGTGCGTCGGCGAGAGGGCGACACGCTCGTCAACTACGCCTTCCTGGGGACGGGGAACTTCAACGAGGTCACCGCGCGCTTCTACACCGACTTCGGACTGTTTACCGCCGATCGTCGCATCGCCGACGAGGTGCATCGCCTCTTTCTCCACTTGAGAGGCGATCTCGACGACCCGCAGTTCGAGCATTTGTGGGTCGCTCCTTTCGGACTCCGCACCCACATCGAAGAGGCCCTGGCCGATGTGCGGACTGCGCACCAGTCGGGCGAGGCTGCGGAGGTGCGTCTGAAACTCAACGCCCTCGAGGATCCGGAGATCATTCGGCACCTGTACGAGACCTCCCGGGCCGGGGTCCCGGTTCGTGGAGTCGTACGGGGCATCTGCTGCCTCGCTCCGGGGATTCCGGGCTGGTCGGAGACCGTCGAGATCGTCTCGGTCGTGGACCGCTACCTCGAGCACAGTCGGGTCTATCATTTTCGTTGTGGCGACGAAGACCGCGTCTACCTCGCCTCGGCCGACTGGATGAGACGAAATCTCAGTCGACGGGTCGAAGTCGCCTTCCCTCTGTACGATCCGCGGCTTCGCGATGAAGTGCTGGGCGTTCTCGATCTCCATCTGGCCCCGCGCCCCAAGACGAGGCTGATCGACAGCGAAGGCAGCAACGTGTACCCTTCGTATCCCGACGGAACGAGGGCCGCTCAGGCGGCGCAGCGCGCCTACGTTCGGTCGCGGTCGGCCGCTATGGATCAGAGCACGGAGGCGAATTCATGACCACAGATATGCCGAACTCTCCGCCCGGTGACGCGGCCGATGGAATGCCCGGTGAGGGGGCCGGTGCGTCGTCCGGCGACGCGGCCGGTGCATCGCCCGGTCCAGCAGGCGGCTCCGGCGCCGGCCCGCTCCGTGCCGACCTACCGCTGGAGATGAGTGCGGCGGCTCAGCAGGTGGCGGCCCTGGTCGAGACGGTGGAGAAGCGGAAGAAGAAGGGAAAGAAGAAGGGAAAGAAGAAGGGTAGGGCGGGTTCCGATCGCGGCATCGAGACGATGTTCCGCACGTCGTATCGCACCCACGTCGACCTCAGTGGTCTCGCCGACAACAAGGCCAACATCATGATCTCGATCAACGGGATCATGATCTCGATCCTGCTGGCCTCGATCTCTCCCAAGATCGACTCCAATCCCTGGTTGATGTTGCCGACGGCCGTACTGCTGGTGGGGACTCTCTCGTCGCTGATCTTCGCGATCCTGGCGGCTCGTCCACGGGTGACCTCGCGCGTCGTCACCCTCGACGATGTGCGGTCGGATTCGTCGAATATCTTGTTCTTCGGCAACTTCATCAGTCTCAGCGAAGACGACTACGTGGTCGGCATGAGGGAGCTCATGGACGACAACGATCGGCTCTACGGCAACATGATCCGTGACATCTACGCGCTGGGGCAGGTGCTCGCCCTGAAGTTCCGGCTCCTCCGAACGTCGTACAACATCTTCATGGCCGGGCTGGTGGCGGGCGTGGCGCTGTTTCTCCTGGTGATCGTCCAGGTGAGTTTCTCCGGGCCCGGCATCGGGATTCCCTAGAGGGCTCGGAGTCAGGGCGCCAGCCGGAGTGCGACGAATTCGGCCGGATGAGTGGGCGACCCGACGGCGACCACGAGGTACTGGTGGCCGTCGTGACGGTACGACATGGGGTGTCCGGTCGCCGCCGCGGGCAGGGTGATCTCCGCGATCGTCGCTCCGGTCGCCTTGTCGAAGGCCCTCAGGATCGGCTCGCCCCCCAGTCCCTCGCCCGAAAACAGTAGAGTGGCCGTGACGAGAAGGCCGCCCCGACTGGGTTTTCCGGTGCGGGGAAGCGTGGCCGGATCGAGCTCGAGCCGCTCCGCGATGTCGGCCGGCGTGTCGGCGTTGGGCACCATCCACCGGTGGTCCCCGGTATTCAGGTCGATGGCCGTGATGCGCCCCCACGGTGGCTTCACGAGGGGCACCCCCGGGGCGAACGACGCGCGCCCGCCGCCGTACATATACGACATGTCGGAGCGATCGCCCCCGGGCCGAAGCGAGTAGACCGACGGACTGGTGGTCGAGGGGATGTAGAGCATCCCGGTCGTCGGATCCAGCGCGGCCGCCTCCCAGTTCGCCCCTCCGGTCGTGCTGGGCATCATCAACACGCCCGTGGTGCCGTCGGCCGCATCGGTCACCGACGGGGGGGTGAAGATCGGTCCCCAGCGGAATCGCCGCGCCACCTCTTCGGCCCGTGCCCGGATCTCGGGGGTGAAATCGATCAGGTCGTCGGCCGTGAAACCCTGTCTCTCGAAGGGGGCGGGCCGGGACGGAATGGGCTGCGTCGGGGAGGTGTATTCGCCCGGCGTATCGGTCTGGGGGACGGGGGTCTCGGGAATCGGCCAGATCGGCTCGCCCGTGGCTCGGTCGAAGACATAGACGAAGCCCTGCTTCGCCACCTGCGCGACGATCTGCCGTGGGACTCCATCGACGGTCACATCGGCCAGGATCGGTGCCGTGGGATTGTCCCAGTCCCAGATGTCGTGATGCACCGTCTGGAAGTGCCAGGCGCGCCGACCCGTGCGGGCCTCGAGGGCGACCAGGCTCGTCGAGTACAGGTTGTCGCCCGGGCGATGCCCACCGAAGAAGTCGCCGGTGGGTGCCTCGGTGGGCAGGTAGACCAGGTCCAACTCCTCGTCGTACGAGATGGCCGCCCAGACGCCGGCGTTGCCGGTGTAGTCGGCGGAATCGTCTCCCCAGGTCTCACGCCCAGGCTCGTCGGCCTGGGGAATGGTGTGGAAGGTCCACAGGAGCTCACCCGTGCGTACGTCGTAGCCCCGCACGTCGCCGGGGGTGTTCGTCCGGGACGGAGGGAAGTAGCCCACGTGCTGCGCCGAACCGACCACGATGACGTCGTTGACGACCACCGCGGGTGCCGAGGCGCCGATCGAGCCGAGAAGGGGCACGCCGTCGCGCACACGGTGGTCGTCCATCAAGTCGACCGTGCCCCGGTCGCCGAAGGTGGCGACGGGCCGTCCGGTGGCGGCGTCGAGCGCGACCATCTGGTAGCCGGGCGTGACCACGACGATACGTGCGTCGCCGGCCTCGTCCGACCAGTAGGTCACGCCCCGACCGGAGTTGACGCGGGGAGCTTCGTCCAGGCGGTCCTCTTCGTCGGGCTCCCATCGCCAGATCTCACTGCCGTCTCCGGCGTCCAGGGCCACCACGGCCCGCCGCGACCCCGCCGTGACGAACAGTCTCCCGCCGACCATCAGCGGGGTCGAGGCGTTGCGGGCCTCGGGAGACGGTCCGAAATCGGCCGCACTCCAGCGCCAGGCGATCTCGAGGTCGCCGACGTTGGCCGGATCGATCTCGTCGAGGGGTGAATACCGGGCGTGATCGGGAGTCCCCCCGTAGACCCGCCACTCTCCGTCCGGCGTGGCCGCCTGGGCCTGGGCCCGGGCGGCTGCGGGCGCGGCCCAACCCGCCGTCGCCAGGACAAGAAGAAGGAGGGGCGTCGGGCCGTGTCGCATGGGTGGTCTCCGGATCAGTGGGGGGGCGCGGCACAGTATGGCGCGAAAGGCGGCCTCGCGCGATCCCGCCCGCTCGCCTCGAACCCTACTTCACGAAATATCCCGACACTCGCCATACCCCGTCGGTGTCCAGCGCGGGCACCACGGTTTCGATGCCGTGCGCCTTGTGCTCGAAGGCCGTGGCAAAAATGAGGACCACATAGTGGCCGTCGGGGGCTCCGGGTAGTTCGCTGTGATACTCGGCCGACCGGAACGAACGCGAGGCCGGGAGGCCGAGCGAACCCAACACCTTGCCGACGGAGGCCGACCAATCGTCTTGAGAAATCCCGGCGCGGAAGCTGGAGTGCGCCGCGGTCCATGAGGCGGCCGTGTCGTTCCGGTCGATATGGGCGAGCCACGTTTCGGCCGCCGCCCGGGCCCGGTCTTCGGCCTGATCTGGTTTCATTCTGTTCCTCGGGGTTGGAATGCGATCACGGCCCGATCGAGTCGGGCCGTACGATTCGATCGACCACCACCGATGCCGCGCCGGCAGAATCGATCACCACACCGACGACGTGCTCACGGGTGATGACAGGATGAACGCCCCCGAATCCCGCGTGCAAGTCGGTGGCCGCCACGCCGATATGTTGCCCCTCGACGTCGAACACCTCGAAGCGTCCCGACGACGATGACGTGCGGCGATACAGCCACAGCGATCCGTCTTCGGCCGCGATGATCCGCTCGAAGTAGGGGTAGACGGGCGGCAGGGTCACGGCGTCGAGCGCGGCGGGCTCGTCGGACTGGTCGACCAACCACCCCAGTAGGGCGGAGGCATCGGCCGCATCGAGGTCGACCGGGGCGTCGCTCCACGTCAGCGTGCGAAGGGTGTCGCCCCGCAGATTGAGCTGATGGAGAGCGGGGCGGTCGCCCCGGCCCATCCAGATTTCGCCGCGGGGGCCCACGGTGGCGACCGATCGGGGAGCATGGGGCACGGGGTCACCCTCCGCTCCGTACGGAAAGACCAGCGTATCGCTCAAGGCCAGGGCCCGGTCCAGCGCGAAGACGACGAGGCCGGGGCCGAGGGCCGTCATCGGATCGCCGGCGCGGTCGACGCGGGTGTCCGACATGAGGAAACCCAGATCGAAGAGGCGAGTGCCCACGATGCGCATCTGCCCCTCGAGGTGCCCGCTCAGGAGCGGGCTCGTCTTGGCACCGACGAAACGGCCATCCGCCTCGAAGGTGGCATAAGTACGAGCCGCCCCGTCTCCCACCCAGATGCGTCCGCGGGGATCGAGCAACAGGGCGTAGGGGGCATAGAGCGGCGTGATGCTGTCCCGGGGTCCCACGAGAGTACCGAGGGGAGCGCCCTGAGGGGAAAAGCCGCGCACGCTGGCCGACCCCGCGTCGAGCACGAGTATGCGCCCCGCGCGATCGAGGGCCACGTCGACGATGCGGTCGAAGGGCGGGGCGTCGGGTTGCCCCGAGGGCGAGACCCGCACCGCCCGTTCGAGCCGCCACGCCTCGCCGTCGGCACCGGCGGAGTCGTTCGTCGTCACCACTACACGTCCCGACGACAGGGTGTCGACCTCCACGGCGGCGGGCTCGTCGCCCGACCGAGGCCCCCATGGCCCGCACGCCATCGGCGCCAACACCAGGGCCGTCCCGATCGCGACCCCCGCCCGCATGCTCCTCCGCATCACCCCTCGTCTCCTGGTGGTGGCCAGCTCAGCGCGCGCGAACCTCGATTCGCTCGATCACGTCGCCGGCTCGAACCCGACGCACCGCGTCGAGTCCCTCGACCAGGTAACCGAAGACCGTGTAATCGTGGTCGAGCCGAAGGTTGTCGACCAGGTTGAAGAAGGGCTGCCCGTCGCCGGTGTCGCGTCCCCGGGTCGAGATTCCCAGGGTTCCCTGAAAATGGCCGACGAGGCCGATCTCGTCGCGGCTGAAATCGCCGTGCCCCGCGTATTCGTTCGCGTAGGGGCTTCCGCCCTGAACGACGAAGTTGGGGACCACGCGATGCCAGGTGAGGCCGTCGAAATCACCGGCTCGCACCATACGCATGAACCGCGCGGCGTTGGTGGGGGCCTCGAAGGGCAGCGTAGCGATCACGAACGAGTCTCCGCTCGCCATCGTCACGACCGCGACCGAGTCTTCGAGGGCTGCGAGTTCGGCGAAGGAGGGAAGGGGGGGAGACGGAAGGCCGGTCGGACGAGAGGATGCCGTGACGCCCCAGTTCGCGAGCGTCGTCGCGGCCAGCGAGGCGACGGCGGGATCAGGGTCGGACAGATACGGAGTGATCCGGTCGCTCAGCCCGGGCGTGCCGAGCGCGCCGGCCCGCTGGAGGAGCGCGAGGCGAGCATCTCTCGACGTGGCCTGCCCCAGACTCGAGATCCGGTCGAGCGCGTCGAGGAGAGCCGGGGCGAGGTCGGGCCCCGAGCGCGTCTCGAGGAGGGCGGCCACCGCCCGATGGAGTTGCGGCTCTGGGCGATCCAGCTGGGCCAGGAGCACGTCGTCGGGCGCGCCCTCGCCCCACCCGAGCAGCGCGGCTTCGCGCACATTGGCGTTCGAATCGGCCGACAAGCGTCGGAGAACGTCGAGATCGCCGACTTCGGCGGCGGCCCTGCCGGCCACCGCGCGCGCGAAGGGGTTGGGGTGATCGACGAAGGCGCCCAGCGCGGCGGCGGCGAGGGGGGCATCGAACGAGGCGAGGGCGACCAGCGCCGAGGCCGGGCGATGCCAGGCCTCGGCGTCGTCGTCCAGCGACTCCACGATCGAGACCAGGGCGGCCCGCACCGCCGCGGGGTCGGGGCACGACGAGTCCAGGGCGCCGATCGCGGCGAGCGACACGGCGTCGCCGGGATCGTCGAACTCGGGCTGCTGCGTGGCGGCCCCAATCAGGGGCGCGCATCCCTCGATCGGGCGCCCCCGCATGGCCCACCCCTGGACCGCCGCGACCCGCACCTCGGCGGCCGGGTCGTCGAGACCGGCGCGGAGCCAGTCGAGCCGCGAGTCGTCGTCGGCGCCCGGCGAGCGTGCGCCCGCCCAGAGAATCCCCTCTCGGCGCACACCGGGATCGGAATCTCCGGTAAGCAGCGCCCGCTCGGCTCCGCTCGCGGGCTCGGCCACCGAGCGCCTGGCGGCAGCGGCCGTGCGGCGCACCGTCGGGTCCGGGTCGGCGAGCAGCCCCCCGATAAGCGGGAGGAGCGGCGCGGGGTCGTAGCCGGGATACCCCCGCTGCGTGACCCTCAGGTGAACGAACGCGGCGCGAGCCAGGCCCAGGCGTTCGGTGGGGGTGGCCGTGTCCAGTCCGCCGACCCGCGACGACAGGGCGCTTCCCACTTCGCTGGCCTGGGCGTCGTCGGCCGGCGGAATCCGCGCGATCGACCGAGCGAGACCGGCCTGCAGCACGGGGTCGGACACCTCCGTATCGTGGGAGAGCAACGCCCGTACGGCCGCCCCCCGCACGTCGGCGTCGGCCCCGCGAGCCGCCTGCGCGACCGCGTTGGCGGCCTCGGCCCGGGTGGCGGCGTCGGCCGACGCATCGGCGACGACGGCGAGAAGGGGCTCTACCAAAGAGGGGCGTTCCAATCGGCCGAGGGCGCGGGCGGCCGCGCGCGCGACACCACCGCCGTCACTCAGGGCGCCGAGCAGCGTGCCCAGGTCGGCCTCGTCGGGGGCTCGCCGGGCTTCGGCGGCGAGCACGGCGAGGTAGGTGGAGGAATCGCCGACGAGGTCGGTCGCTGTGAGGACGGGCGCATCGACCGGGAAGGAGACCGAGGGGTGAGACGGGCCCGATTCCCCGCAGGAAACCAGGAGCACCGCCAGCGGGACCCACCTCAGGCGCACTGCACCTCGCCGCGTGCCGCCGCCTCGAGCATCGTGACGAAGTCGGCCACCGTATCGGCGCCCGCGTTGTCGGCGTACCAGTCCATCTTCATCGTCAGGATGTCGCCCCGCGCAAGGTTGTCGGGGTTCTCGATGATGTGGTCGCGCAGCCAGGTGGGCCGCTCGATGAAACACCCCTTCTCGGTGAAGTCCTCGTCGAGGAGAACGACCGTCGGAGTCGACGGGCGGCCATCCGGAGTTCGGTGGGCGCGCATCACCTCGGCGCCCGCGTCGGGGTCGACCACCCGCATGTTCAGATTGTCGGCGAGTTCGACGAGCCGTGCGAGATAGGGAATCGTGCTCACCGAATCGGAGCAGCTGTCGATCGCGACGACCAGGAAGTGCCAGACGCCGCCGACCGCTCTCGCCCGCTCGACCATCTCCATGTCGATGCCGAGACTCTTCTCCCAATTGCCCAGCCAGAGTTCGCGGCGGCGTTCCGCCTCGCCCAGGAATTCGTCGAAGGGCTGTCCGCTCCGGTAGAGATCGCGGAGCTCATCGTCGACGGGCAGCGGAGCCAGCGCGAATTCGGCGGGAGTCATGAAGGTGCCGGTGGACTCGCACACGAGACCTTCACCGGCAGCGGGAAGAAGCAGGGCGGCGAACAGCGACACTTCAGCGATCATGGGATCCTCGGCAGTGGTCGGGCGGTCGGGGTCGGAAGCCGCGGCGTCGACTCGACGCGAGCACGTCAGGGCGAAGTATAGGGGCGGGCGGGTCGGCTTCGCACCCGTCAGCCGCCGTTTCGTCCCAGGGGAGCCGAGTGGATCGGGTTGGGCAGGACGAGGTAGGCCCGCTGCCCGATCTCGGCGATGATCTCCGCCAACTGGGGTGCCCCCTTCAGCAGCGATCGGGTCATGACACAGATCACGAAGGGGTGCTCCGGCACGTAGACGATGCCACACTCGTGGAGTTGTTGGCCCGACTTGAGGTCTCTCGGATCGAAGTAGATGCCGAACTTCGAGGCGATCGCGATGCTGGTGGGAATGCGCGCCCTGAGGCCGCGGTCGAAGTCGGCCTTTCGCAGAACCTCGAGTCCGAACTCCGAGGTGCCCCTCGAGAACACACTCGACTGATACAAAAGGCGAAACAGCGCCGAGAAGGCTCGCGGCGTCATGACGGCCTCGCCGTCAACGAAGATCGCGGGCACGCCGATCTGTTTCATGAGGTCGTCGATCGCCGTGGGAGGGAGCCCCTGGGTCAGCAGATCCTTGGCGTGGTTGTCGGAGTGGTGGACCATACGTTCGATGACGTCGATGAACGTATAGCTCTCGCCCGGCACCATGTGGATCGGGGGCGGGGCCCCGGCGAGGTTGTCGGGGCTGGGCATCGAGTCCGGACCGGGATACCGCAGCCGCGTGCGCGCCAGGGTGGGATCTTCTTCGAGTCGAGTCAGCGCATGGAAGAGCACCGACACCTTCATGAGGCTCGCCGGCACGTAGGTGTCGTTTTCACCCACTCCGGTCCAGGCACCGTGATCGAGGTCCCGAACGTAGAGCGACACGCTGAGGCTCGGATCCTGGCGACGAAGGTCGGCGATATACCCCTCGATGTTCGTCCGGAAGTCGACGAGGTGAGGGGCGCCGTCGCGCACTCCTGCGGCTTCGATGAACGGGCTCGTCAGGTGTGCCCCTTCGATGCGACCCTGTTCCACCTCGCCCGGGGCGGGCGTTCGGTCGGAGACGAGCCAGCCTGAGAGGGCTCCGATACCAACGAGCCCCGTCGCGACAAACACCTTGGCTGGACGGTTCACCGACTCTCCCGCGTCGACGAGCCGGAGGGGTCTGCCTCGTGCAGCGCACGGCTCGTATGCTGGAATGACACCGCGACCCGTGAGAAGTGTTGAGAATCGGGTCTTAGGCGCCGCAATCCGGGACGATCCGCAGACCCTCGGGCGCGCATTGCGCCGACGATCGCAGCCGGGCATTCTCACGCGTCCTTTCGCCCGACGCTCCAGTGAGGTGGTGCGGTGCCACAGATCGAGGTCGTGGGATTGGCGAAGCGGTATCGGGTCGCGGAGCGCGGGTCCGGGGGATGGGGAGCGGCGAAAGGTCTGCTCCGGCGGCGCCACCGCGAGGTGGTCGCCCTGGCCGGCATCGACTTCGAGATCGAGCGGGGCGAACTCGTCGCCTACATCGGGCCCAATGGGGCGGGGAAGTCGACGACGGTGAAGATCCTCTCCGGCGTCCTCGTGCCCGACGAGGGCACCTGCTTGATCGAGGGGCGCGTGCCCTGGCGTGATCGGGTCGCGCACGTCGCCGGGATCGGCGTCGTGTTCGGTCAACGTACGCAACTGTGGTGGGATCTTCCGGTGGCCGAGTCGTTCGAGCTCCTTCGATCGATCTATCGAATCGACGCGGCCCCGCATCGGGCGATGCTCGATGAACTGGTCGCCCTGCTCGATCTGGAGTCGATTCTGGCGACGCCGGTGCGCCAGTTGAGTCTCGGCCAACGCATGCGCTGCGACCTGGTCGCGGCCCTTCTCCATCGCCCTGGCGTGCTCTTTCTCGACGAGCCCACCATCGGGCTGGATGCCGTGAGCAAACTCGCGGTGCGCGGCTTCATTCGGCGCCTCAACGCCCAACACGGCGTCACGGTCTTGCTCACGACCCACGACATGGACGATGTCGAAGCCGTGTGCGATCGCGTGATGGTCATCGGCCGCGGACGCCTGTTGTCGGACGGGAGCATGGACGATCTGCGGCGGCAGGTGAGTCACGAGCGGCGGCTGATCGTCGATCTGGCCGACCCGGAGACCGACATCCTCGATCCCGACGTCCGCATCATCGAACGGGTCGGGCCTCGCGTCACCCTCGGGTTCGACCCGACCCGTGTTCCCACCGCCGAGCTCATCGGTCGGGTCACGGCCCGGGTGGCGGTCCGCGATCTGTTCGTTCAACACCCGCCGATCGAAGAAATCATCGCGAGCCTCTATTCGATGGTCGAGCGCGAGCCGGAGGACGACCTCTGATCGGCCCCCTGGCGCCCTATCGCGCCCAGTTCCAGTCGAGAATGAGGGAGGAGTTGCAGTATCGGGCAGCGGCGCTGGCCGGTTTGTTCACCCAGGTCGTATTCGGCTTCATCATCTTGATGACGCTGCTGGCCTTCTACCGGTCGTCGACCACGCCGTCGCCCCTCGGGGTGATCCAGACGGTGGCCTACGTCTGGCTGGCGCAGGCGATGCTGGGACTGATGCCCTGGAACGTGGATCCCGTAGCCCTCCAGGCGATCCGCACCGGCGACGTCGTGCAGGACCTGCTTCGCCCGGTGGGGCTGTACGGAATGTGGTTCTCCCGCGCGCTCGCGTGGCGAGTGGTTCGCACTACGCTGAGGTTCGCGCCCATGGTGCTCCTCGCCGGGCTGGTGTTTCCACAGTTGGGTCTCGGTCGGTACGCGATGCCCCTTCCGGCATCGGTCTCGGCGCTGGGACTGTTTCTGGTGGCGGTCGTGCTGAGCGCACTGGTGAGCACGGCCGTGACCCTCCTGATGCAGGTGGTCATGCTCTGGACGGTCTCGCCCAATGGAGTGCTGCGGCTCGTTCCGGCCGTGACCATCGTGTTGTCGGGGGGACTCGTTCCGTTGCCCCTGTTTCCGGACTGGGTGCAGCCGTTCATGGCGGTCCAGCCGTTGCGGGGGCTGGTCGACACGCCGACCCGGATCTACAGCGGTGATCTCGTCGCTGCCGAGGCATGGATGGCCCTGGGGTGGAGCGCCGGGTGGATCGTGGTGCTCGTTCTGGTCGGGCGCTGGGGACTGGAGCGGGGTGTGCGCCGCCTGGTGGTGGCCGGTGGCTGACTCACTCCGTCTCTGGTTCGTCTACGCCGGCGCATCGCTTCGGGGCCAGATGCAGTACCGCGCCTCGTTCGTGATCGGGATCGTCGGTCAGTTCCTGGTCACGGTGATCGAATTCCTCGCGGTCTGGACCCTCTTCGATCGCTTCGGCGGGCTCGACGGGTGGACGCTGCCCGAGGTGGCCATCTTCTACGGGGTCGCGCATATCGCGCTCGCCTGGGCCGACCTCCTGTCGACGGGCTTCGATCAGGCGGGCGAGTTGATTCGCACGGGAGGCCTGGATCGCCTGCTGCTGCGCCCGCGTTCGAGCGTGCTTCAGCTGCTGGCGCACCGCGTCGAGGTGAGACGCGTCGGCCGGCTCGTGCAGGGACTCGCGATGCTGGTGTGGGGCCTGTCGGCGGGTGGGGGCACCATCGAGGGCGCGAGATGGCTCCTCGTGCTCGGCGCGATCATCGGAGGCGGGTGCCTCTTCCTCGGGCTCTTCGTACTCCGGGGCACGCTGTCGATCTGGACGGTGCAGTCGCTGGAACTCGTCAACGCCGCGACGTATGGAGGCGTGCAGGCCGCTCAATATCCGATGAGCATCTACGATCGTTGGTTTCGGCGATTCTTCACCTTCTTCGTTCCGCTTCTCGCCGTCACCTACTTGCCGGTCGTGACCGCCCTACGGCGTCCCGATCCCCTGGGGTTGCCGGTGTGGATCGGGTGGATCAGTTGGATGATCGGCCCGCTCTGTCTGGCCGGGGCGATTCAGGTGTGGCGAATGGGACTGCGTCACTACACCTCGACCGGAAGCTGACCGTCGCTCGCCAACGCCACAGCGGGCCCGGTCGAGGGTAATACCCGACAACGAGGTCGTGATTAAGTCCGACAGCACCCGCGCTCCATCGTTCGATATTTACGGGTCGACGCACATCTCTCCGAAAGGGTCTTCACCATGCTCGCGCTCCGCCGCCGTTCGATCTTGTGTGGTCTTCTTCTGCTCCCGCTCCCGTTGAGCGCGCAGAACGTCACGGTTTCGGGGCAGGTCCGGCCCCGCACGGAGGTGCGCGATCCGGCGGGGGCGACGGGCGCCACCCGCGCCTGGACGAGCATGCGCACCCGACTCGCAGCCGCCTTCTCGCCCTCTCCCACGGTGTCGGCGTTCGTGCAGTTGCAGGATGTGCGGATCTTCGGGGAGGAGTCCCATACCCTGAACGACGCCAGCGCCGACCAACTCGACCTTCACCAGGGGTGGGTACAGGTGGGGCAGGAGAGCGAGGGACTCTCTCTGCGCGCCGGACGCCAGGAGTTGGCCTACGGCGGCCAGCGATTGATCGGTGCCGTGGGCTGGGCTCAACCGGGACGGGCGTTCGACGGTGCTCGGTTTCGCAGCCACGCCTTTGATCGGGCCCGTATCGACGTCGTCGGCATTCAGCTGTCGGAGTCGTTTTCGACGGCGCGCGACACCGACGCGACGTTCTGGGGCGCATACGGGGTCGTCGACGCCGGGAGCGGGCGCACCCTCGACGTGTTCGCCCTTCGGCAGAGCCTCGAGAATGCCGCGGCCGACACGAAACAATGGACGACGGGCCTGAGGTATGTCGCGAGCGATGGCGGGTTCGACTACCGGGTCGAGGGCGCGGTGCAGACGGGCGAGCGGGGTGGACAGGACGTATCGGCACACCTCTTCGGCGCCCGTGTCGGGCGCGCCTTCGCCGATGGCAAAGCCGGAGTGACCCTCTGGGCCGACGTGCTGTCGGGCAGCGATCCCAACGCGACCGACGTGGGGGTATTCGACACCCTCTTCGGCACGAACCACAAGTTCTATGGATTCGCCGATCTGTTCACCGACATTCCCGTGCATACCTCGGGTCGCGGACTCGTCGACCTCGCCGTGAAGGGACGGTGGCAGGTGCACGCCGACTGGACGGCGAGCGTCGACGTGCACCGCTTCTCGGTCGCGGAGAGCGCCGGCCTCGAGTCGGGCGCGCTGGGGACCGAGATCGACCTCACGCTCGCCCGTGCTGCGTTCTCGGGGGTGCAGATCTCGGGCGGTGCCTCACACGTCCTCGCCGGCGACGCGCTGGGAGCCGTGCGAGGCATCTCCGGCGACGTGACGTTCGCCTACCTGATGCTCGACGTCGTCTTCTAGAAGGGGCTCGGCCGGAACCCGGCGACTCACCGGAACCCTGGCCGGGTGCGATCGTAGAAGGGGGGGCACCACCTCCACTCCCCCCGATCTCGAACAGGACGCACACTTTGCTCATCACTCGCACTGGTTTGGCCGCTGTCGTCGCCCTGCCGCTCGGGATGGCCCTGACCATCATGGGCACCCCTTCGCCCGGCACTACGGGTCCCGCACCGGTCGCGGCCGCATCGTTCGCCGACGACATCAAGCCGATCCTCGATCGGTCGTGTGTGTCGTGCCACGGCGCGGAGGTCGACGGCGAAATCGTCATTGAACTGAGCCTCAACATGACGACCTACGAAGGTCTCATGGCGGGGTCGGAATACGGCACCGTGATCGAACCCGGCGACCCCGGGAACAGCTTGCTGCTGGAGATGGTCGAAGCCGGCGACATGCCCGAAGACGGTGACCCGCTCAGCCCAGACGAGATCGAGTTGATCCGCACGTGGATCGCCGAGGGCGCCGAAAACAACTGACGCGCGGGGCCCGCTCCACGGGGCCCTCGCACCTCAGCCGATCAGGATCTCAGCCGACCCGGCTCACCGCGGACGCATCGCGGTGGCCGGGTCGGCTTGCGTCGCGGTGCGTGCCGGAACGAAGCAGGCGGCGAGGCCGACGACGCCCAACGTGCCCAGAATGAAGAGATACAGGAACGGGTCGGCCAGGCTCACCCCGTAGGTGACGAAGCTCAACGGCTTGGATAGCCCGAACCCGAGCAACAGTCCCAGAGCGATCCCGAGTCCCAGCTGCACCGTGCCCTCGGAGAGGACCATGCGGAGGATCCGGGAGGGCTCGGCCCCGAGCGCCATGCGCACACCGATCTCCTGGCGTCGCTGGGCCACGGAATGGGCCATCACGCCGTAGAGGCCCACCGAAGCCATGAACAGCGCCGCCAGCCCGAAGATGGTGAAGAGCGAGCCGAAGAGTCCGAACGCCCAGGTCGCGGTCTGGATCGACACCGTCATCTCTTCGAGGTCGGAGATCGGGAGATTGGGGTCGAGGGCGGTCACCACGGCGCGAAGCCTCGGCGCCAGGGCCGATGGTTCTCCCGTGGCACGCAGGGCCACGGAGATCGCCCCGGGATCGAGGGTCGCGGGAGTCACGTAGGCGAATTCACGCGAGCGCTGGTCGTCTCCGAGTCCACCGACGCCCCCGCCGACGTGCACGTCGGGCACGACCCCGACGATTCGCATCCAGGGGTAGGTGCTCTCCCGGCCCCCGAGGCTGAT
>CBDUEZ010000037.1:0-20030 GCA_965366355.1 uncultured bacterium | reverse complement strand
CTCCGTAAACTCGCATAACTCCAACCAAGGGAACCTCCTGAAGAGTGATCAGTTCGTGTGTGGGACTGGTCAAATCCGGGACACCTGGATCGGCAACCCGGTTGACGGCAGGACGGCATTATGGGCGCCCCTGTCTCCCGGTGTCAACCCCTGACCTTCAACCTCAACCGACCTTCCCGCACGCGACCGCATGGCGCGGCTTCAACTCGGCGAGTGGGGGGCGTGTCAAGCCACATCCCTCATCGCGGTTCGGGTGTCGACACCGGACTACGTACGGGCACCCAGGGTGTACGATTACCGAATCTCGAATCGGCGGTTCAAGGCCGGTTGTATGCCGCGCTCCTCGACGCCGGTCGATCTGCGGAACAGCCGCCAACAGGTCGTTTGTGTAGGGGTGCAGCGGATTCTGGAACAGTTCTTCGGCGTCGGACTCCTCGACGACACGTCCCTGAAACGCGACCGCGACGCGGTCGCACACATTGCGAACCACGGCGAGGTCGTGCGCGATGAGGAGCAGGGTCAGTCCGAAGTCGTTCCGCAGCTTTTCGAGAAGGACCAGGATCTGGGCCTGCACCGACACGTCGAGCGCAGAAACCGGCTCGTCGAGGATCAGTACGTCGGGCTCCACGGCCAATGCTCGGGCGATGCCCGCCCGCTGGCGTTGCCCGCCGCTCAGTTGGTGCGGCAGGCGATCGAAGTACTCCGGACCAAGCCCGACGGAGTCGAGGAGTTCGAGGGCCCTCTCACGCCCGCCCTGTGCATCCCGACGGCCGTGAACAGAAAGAACCTCCATCAGCGCAGAACCAATGCCCTGTCTCGGGTCGAGGACCCCGAGGGCATCCTGGTAGACCATTTGCACTCGGCGCGCAGCAGCCAGTCGATCCCGACGCCGAAGGGCGGCGAGGTCGGTCCCCTCGAGGACTACTCGACCGGCATCGAGGGGGACCAGTCCCATCACCGCACGCGCCAGGGTAGACTTCCCGCTGCCCGACTCCCCGACCAGACCGAATGCCTCGCCCCTCTGAATGCCGAGGCTTACCCCCTGAAGGGCTGGCACTCGGGCGGACCGCAGAGATCCGCGACTGCGGTCGCGATACGACACTGCGAGATCGACGAGGTCGAGATACGGCTTCAGGTCGCTCATGCCGGGGGCGCCCCTACACCGTGGAGCCAGCACCGTACTGTGCCGACCGAGGTGTTCTCGAGCAGGGGCGATTCGGCGCGACAACGCTCCAATCGGTTGGCGCAGCGCGGATGGAAGCGACACCCCGTGGGCCAATCGGAGGGCTGCGGCACCGTTCCGGGGATTGGTGTCGGCGTGGCACGGGGGCCGAAGAGCCTGGGGCGCGCCTCGAGCAGGGCCCGGGTATAGGGGTGGCTCGGGTGCCGAAGCACGCTCTCCACCGGCCCCTCTTCCACGACCTGTCCGGCATATAGAACCACCACCCGGTCGCAGGTCTCCGCCACGACGGCGAGATCATGGCTGACGAGAAGGACGCCGAGACGCCGGGCTTCCGATAGACGCACCAGGAGCCCGAGGATTCGTGCCTGGACGGTGACGTCCAACGCCGTCGTGGGCTCGTCGACCACCAGCAGGTCGGGCGCGCCCGCCAGACCGAGCGCGAGGCACGAGCGTTGTCGCATACCTCCCGAAAGCCGATGCGGCACCTCCCCGTAGACACGTTCGGGATCCGGCAGACCCACATCGGCGAGGAGACCGAGGGCCCGACTCCGCGCCTCGTCGGCCGGCACGCCATGGTGCAGACGCACCACCTCGACCAGTTGAGAACCGATGGTACGAGCCGGCGTGAGGGCGTTCGAGGAGTCCTGAAGAACGAGGGCCAATCGGCGGCCTCGGATTCGGCGAAGATCGTCGTCCGTCGCCCCGACCAGTTCCTGGCCTTCGAGCCGCACAGAACTGCCCGGATCCAATTCGACCCCCCGCGGCAGCAGCCCTGCGAGGGCGAGGGTCGTAAGCGACTTGCCGGCTCCCGACTCCCCCACGAGGCCTACCCGTTCACCCGCCGCGACGTCGAACGACACCCCATCCACCGCCCAGGCCCGCCCTTCTTCGGTCGGCACCGAGACGCGCAGATCGCGAACGCGAAGCATAGAGGCACTCACACGGAGAGCCGCGCTCGAGGATCGAACTCGTCGCGAACCGCGTCGGCCACGAGGTTCAGCGCCACGACGACGGCGACGAGCGAAAGACCCGCAAACCCGCCGATCCACCAGTGATTCCACAAGTCGGCGCCGTCTCGGATCAGGACGCCCCACGACGCCTCGTAGTTCTCGCCTCCCATGCCGAGGCCGAGAAAACCCAGACCCGCCTCGATCAACATCGCATTGGCCACCGATAGGACGCCGCCCACCAGGATCGTCGCTTGAACATTGGGGAGCACGTGGCGCAGGAGGACTCTTCGCCGAGAAAAGCCGAGCCCCCCGAGAGCCTTGATGAAGTCCCGTTCGCGAAGGGCCGCGACATCGGCTCGCACGATCCTCGCAAGCGCCGGCCACTGTACGAACGCAATGAAGAGTCCCAGCACCCACGGGGTCGGCGCGACGACCCCGACCAGAGCGATGAGCAGGACCAGTTTGGGAAGGGCGATGAAGAAGTCGACGACGCGCATCAGCACCCGGTCCAGCCGCCCGCCCGCAAAGCCAGACAGCGCACCGATGGCCACACCCAGCGCCGCCCCGCCCAGGCCGGCAAAGACACCCACCCCGAGCGTCGCCCGTGCGCCCAACAAGAAGCGGTGATAGACATCGGCCGCTACACGATCCGTCCCCATCGGATTGGCGAACGAGGGCGAAACGAAGGGCTCGAAGGCGAGTGAACGCACCCCATCGGGCGTGAGGAGGGGGGCCGCGACGAGAACCCAGGCAAACACGCTGAGAATGAAGAGCCCCGCCGTCGCCCACCGGTCGTCGAACAGTCTCGCCAGGGCCCCGGCCCGTGCCCGGGGTGGGGGGTTGGGCTCGCCGACGTCCCGGAGCGACCAGGCCCACGCCAGTCCGGCGGCGAGAAGCACGCCCAGCGCCGCGCGCCCGGGTCCACTTCCTGCGCCAAACTCCGCAGAAATCCGCTCGGGACGCGAAACGAACACCCCGAGTCCCGCCAACCACATCCAGAGTGCCGTCGCCCCGGTCCAGACCCTGCCTCCCAGGAGCTGCGGAAGACCGGGAAGGAAGGCCGACAACAAGACGCCGCCACGAGTTCTCTCAGCCATGCGTGGCGTCCCGCATACGAGGGTCGGCCCACCCGTAGAGTAGATCCGCGAGGAGGTTGGCCAGGACCGCCACGAACCCGAAGACGAGGGCGCCTCCCGCGACGACCGGAATATCCTGACGTGTGATCGCCAGCAGCATTTCCCGTCCGATTCCCGTTCGCTCGAACACCACCTCGACGAACACCGCGCCCGTGAGCAACATCGGGAGGTACACCCCGAGGAGCGAGATGAGAGGCACTGCGGCCGACCGAAGTCCGTGCCGGATCAAGACCGACCGTTCCGAGAGGCCTCGCGCACGCGCCGCCCGGATGTAGTCCTGGTCCAGGATCTCGAGCATGCTCGCTCGCGTGAAGCGGGCGATGCCCGCCCCGAGCACCAGAGCGAGCGTGAGCGAGGGAAGAACCAGATAGGGAAGGTATTGCCCCACATGCTCCGCCCCACCGGCCGGTGCCACACCCGAGAGCGGAAGCCAGCGCACGCCCAGACGACCGGGCAGCCCCACGAAGAGTCCGGCAAGCACGATCCCGACCCAGAACGAGGGCGCCGAATACAACACGACCGACGACGCACCCAGAATGCGGTCCATTCTCGACCCCACCCGAGCCGACTGCACGACGCCGACCGAGACCCCGAGCAGAGCGGCGAGGAACAACCCGCTGGCCGACAACGCCAGGGTGTGCGGGAGGGCGGAGCCGAGCACATCGACCACGGCGCGGCCCGACGACTCCGAGACGCCCAGATCACCCCGGAGAAGGCGACCCAGCCAGGTCAGATACGCTTCGATCCCACTGGGAGACGCTCCCGCCGCAGGGTCGGCGGAGATGCCCGAGAGTAGAAGAGCGGCCCGACTGTCACCCGGAGCGAACCAGAGGAGGCCGAATGTGACACTCGCGACCCCGAGGGCCAGAACGAACGCTGAGACGAGGCGGCCTCCGACGTATCGGGTCACGTGTGAGCCGCCACCTCAGCGAGACCCCGGATCCCAGTACCAGCCGGCCGCCGAGAGCAGTTCCCCGCGAAGATCCATCTCGACCCCGCGGAGGTCGTCGTCGATCCCATTCAGCCGCTGCGGGAAGAAGAGGTAGGTGAACGGCTGCAGCTCGACGATCCGCTCCTGGTAGTCGCGCCAGAACGGACGCGCGGTCTCCCTCTCGATGATCGAGGGAAGGGTGTCGAGGAGTCGATCGAGGGTCGGATCGGAGATCCCGGCCCAGCCGTAGGGGTGCCCCTCGGCTGCGGTGGAGTGGAAGAAGTCTCGCTCATTGATATTGAAATCGTGCGACCACCCCATGATGAACCCCCCGAAGTCTCGCGAGCCCGGGTTCAACACCTTCTCCTGCAGCGTCCCCATCTCCTGCACGCCGAACTGGACCGCGACGCCCACCTCGGCGAGCTGATCCCGCACGATGCGGCCGATACCCTCTCGCTCGGAGTTCGGATTCGTCACCAGGTCGAAACGCAGTTCATCACCCTCGTCGTTCTCACGCACGCCGTCGCCGTTACGGTCGACCCATCCTGCGGCCTCGAGCGCCGCCCGCGCCGCAGCCGGGTCGAAGTCGGGCCCCTCCAGAGAAGGATCGTAGGCCCAGTGGAACTGCGGCACGCCCGTCTCCGCCACGGTCCCGAATTCCCCGAGAAGCGTGCGCACGATCGCGTCGCGGTCCAGCGCCGAGGTCAGGGCGTTGCGGACCCGCGGGTCGGACAACCCGGGCAAACGGGTATTCCACCCGATGAACGAGAAGGATCGCTGATCGACCGTCACGAGACGGAGGCCGGGGCGGGCCTCGACCGTTTCGGCATCGCTGGGCTCGAGACCGAGGGCGACATCCACGCCCCCCGCGGCGAGTTCGGCGGCGCGGGTGGTCGAACTCGTGATGACCCGGTAGACATACCGATCCGCGAAGGGCCGCCCCCCCAGGTCCTGCGGGAATCCCGGATTGGCCCGGAGCACCCACTGGTCCCCGGGTCGATACGCGTCGAAGAGGAACGGACCTGCGCCCACCGGGCACTGTGTGCCGAAGGGATGCGCCGCCAGTGAATCGGGCGCGACGTCTCCAAGCAGATGGGCCGGCATGATGGGCAGACCACCCCACGGATCGAGTACTTCGGAGTGTGGGGTGAAGGCGAACCGCACCGTACGTTCGTCGATGACCTCGACCCCTTCCGGATCGTACGGTCCGAACCAGCCACTGTTGAGAAACGACACCCCCGGATCCATCGCCGTCCGGAAGCTGAAGGCGACATCGTCGGCAGTCACGGGCTCGCCGTCATGCCACCTCATGTCGTCGCGGATTCGCACCGTTGCGCCCCGTCCGTCGTCATCGAGAGTCCACGATTCCGCGAGGTAGGGTCGCGGATTGCGGTTCTCGTCGAATCGAAGGAGGGTCACGTGAAAGAGATAGAGCTCCGTCTCCTGGGTGGTTTGGTCCTGGGTGGAGAAGGCGTTGAGCCCCCCGTTCAGATCGGCGCCTCCGGCGACGACCACGGTGCCGCCGAATCGGGGGTCATCCGGAAGCGGGTGCGCCGTGGCCTGCGCGTCTGCATAGGCCGCGATGCGTTCGAGCACCGGTGTGCAGAACGCCGTCAGCTCGGGAGATGCGTCGGAACCGCAGCCCATCGCAAAGCCGACTGCGCCGAGCGCCAAGGCGAAACGAAGAGGAGAATGGTCCAGCATAACAGGGTCTCCGACATGTCTCAGCGCCGCCACGTCCACTCAGCCGAGCGATAGTGGGCCTCGAGCCGCGACTCGAGCGCTTCATTCAAGTTGGGGGCGCCCTCCAGGGCGTGCCAGTCTCCCGGAATCATCTCGGTGAATGCCGAGGTGAGGGCATCGACCACCTGAGCCGTGTCGGGGAGTGGGTCGACCCAATCGGCCAGGCAGGTGACGCCGACATCGGCTCCGAGGGCCCGGGGGACTCGCTGAAGGACAGCGAGCCTCTCTTGATCAGACTCGACCAGAATCGACCCATGCTGAAGAAGCGTGTGCCCCATGCGGACCTGCGCGCTGCCGACCATTTTGCGGCCGTCCACCACGATTTCTCCCTCGGCGGGCTCGTGAAAGCAGGGTCCGGCGGCCGGCGAGGCGGGACGTCCGCGCCGGGGAGCGAGCGCGGCTGGCACGCCGAGACGGGCGAGACCGACCACGATCGCCTGGTTGACCGACCGATAGAGGGCACGCATGCTGCCGGGCCCTTCGGCTGGCGCCACAACCGAATAGGTGAGTTCTCGGTCGTGGAGTACGGCCCGCCCACCGGTGGGCCGCCGCACCACGTCCATACCGTCCTCGGCCAGACGATCGAGATCCCACAGGCCGCGGCCGGGCTCGTTGCGGCCCAGCGAGACCGTGGGACGTGCCCAGGCATAGAGGCGCAGGACGGCGTGACCCGGCTCCAGCGAAGCGGCGAGCGCAGGGTCGCGCGCCATGTTGCGCGCCCCGGCGGGGGCGTCGTCGGCCCATACGACCCACCGGAGCGGCGACCCGACCCTGCCGGGTCGCCCCGACATCACGCCACCGTGTCTTCGGCGTAGTCCTCGATCGGCGGACAGGTGCAGACGAGATTGCGGTCGCCGAAGGCATTGTCGACTCGCGCGACGGTGGGCCAGAACTTGTGATCACGGGTCCACGGAGCCGGAAAGGCGGCTTCCCGTCGCGAGTACGGATGGGTCCAATCCGTGGCGGTCACCATGTCCATCGTGTGGGGTGCGTTCTTGAGCACGTTGTCGTCGGCGTCGGCAACGCCCGACTCCACCTGCTGGATCTCGGCCCGGATCGAGATCATGGCATCGCAGAAGCGATCGAGTTCCTCTTTCGACTCCGATTCGGTCGGTTCGATCATCACCGACCCGACGACCGGCCACGACATGGTCGGCCCATGGAAACCGTAGTCTTGCAGACGTTTCGCGACATCGACCTCGGTGAGGTGCGCGCCCTTGCGGAAGGGGCGTATGTCGAGAATGAACTCGTGGGCGACTCGACCGCGGGCACCCCGAAAAAGCACCTCGTAGTGCGGTGCCAACCGCTCGGCCATGTAGTTGGCGTTGAGAATCGCAACTTGGCTCGAGCGCCTCATTCCCTCCGGGCCGAGGAGCGCCATGTAGGCCCAGGAGATCACCAGAATACTCGCGCTTCCCCACGGTGCGGCTGATACCGGGCCAATGGCCTTTTCTCCACCGGTCTTCACGACCGGGTGCCCGGGCAAGAAGGGCGCCAGTTTGTCGTTGACGCAGATCGGCCCCATCCCAGGCCCACCCCCGCCGTGGGGAATGGCGAAGGTCTTGTGGAGATTGATGTGGCAGACGTCTGCGCCATAGTCGCCGGGACGGGACAGTCCGACCTGCGCGTTGAGATTCGCGCCGTCGAGGTAGACCAGGCCTCCGCGGTCGTGGACGACGTCGCACACGCCCCGAATTTCTTCTTCGAAGACACCGTGTGTCGAAGGGTAGGTCACCATGATCGCCGCGAGGCGGTCGGCGTGAGCGTCGGCTTTCGCGACGAGATCGTCGAGGTCGATCGAGCCCGTGTCGTGCACCTTCACGACGACCACCTTCATTCCCGACATCACCGCGCTCGCCGGGTTCGTGCCGTGGGCAGAAGAGGGAATCAGGCACACGTCGCGATGGCCCTCGTCGCGGTCGAGATGGTAGGCCCGTATCACCTGGAGTCCGGCGTATTCCCCCTGCGCGCCCGAGTTCGGCTGGAGCGACACGGCCTCGAAACCACTGATCTCGGCCAGCCATCCCTCCAATTCGTCGAACAGCTCACGGTACCCGGCCGCCTGGTCGGTCGGAGCGAACGGATGGAGCCCGCCGAACTCCGGCCAGGTTACCCCGACCATCTCGCTCGTCGCATTGAGCTTCATCGTGCACGACCCCAGTGGAATCATGCTCACGTTCAGCGAGAGGTCGCGCGACTCGAGGCGATGGATGTAGCGAAGCATCGACGTCTCGGAGTGATACCGGTGAAAGACCGGGTGCTCCATGTACGACGACGTACGAGCCAGCCCCACCGGGAGCGTCTCGTCGTGGAGGTCGGCGGCCAATCCAACCGCGTCGAAGTCGGGACGCCCCCCCCGATTGAAGGCACGGAAGAGATCGTCGAGGTCGGCCGAGGTAACCGTCTCGTCGAGCGCAACACCCACCGACCCATCGCCGAAATCGCGAAGGTTGATTCCCACCTCGAGTGCGGCCTGCATCACCTCGGCCGCAGAGGGGCCCGAGGGGATCACCCTCAAGGTGTCGAAATACCGATTGTGCAGATGCGCGTGCCCGAGACGCTCGAGGCCCGCGGCGAGCACGCGAGTCTGGTGGCGAATTCGAGAGGCGATCGTGCGCAACCCGTCGGGTCCATGGTAGACGCCGTACATGCCCGCCATGACCGCGAGAAGGACCTGGGCGGTGCAGATGTTCGACGTCGCCTTTTCGCGACGAATGTGCTGCTCCCGCGTCTGGAGAGCCATGCGCAGGGCCCGGTTGCCCTGGGCATCGACCGAGACGCCGATGATGCGGCCCGGCATCTTGCGCTTGAACTGCTCGCGGGCCGTCATGAAGGCCGCATGGGGTCCACCGTACCCCATAGGCACGCCGAAGCGCTGACTGTTCCCGACGACCACATCGGCCCCCCATTCCCCCGGAGGCGTGACCAGCGTCAACGCCAGGAGATCGGCGACCGCGACCACAAAACCACCCGACCCATGCACACGCTCGACGAATGGCCTGTAGTCGTGCAGACCCCCGTCGGAGGCCGGGTACGACACCAGGGCCCCGATGCAGTCGGCCCCTGGCTCGAACACCCGCCAATCTCCCACTTCGACCCGAATCCCCAACGGTTGGGCACGGGTCTGAACGACCGCGATGGTCTGCGGATGGCACTCGTTGGAGACGAAGAAGAGATCGCGATCTTCTTTGGTCTCACCGGCGAACATGCTCATCGCCTCGGCCGCCGCGGTCGCCTCGTCGAGCAGGGAGGCATTCGCGATCTCGAGCCCGGTGAGATCGATGAGCATCGTCTGGAAGTTGAGAAGCGCTTCGAGCCGACCCTGAGCGATCTCGGCCTGGTAGGGCGTGTATTGCGTATACCAGCCCGGATTCTCCAGGACGTTCCGCTGGATCACACCGGGCACGACCGTGCCATGGTATCCCATCCCGATATACGATCGGAGCACGCGGTTCCTGGCGGCGATATCCCGGAGTCGAGCCAGAAGGGCGGGCTCGGTCAGGGCGCTCGGGGTATCGAGCGCGGATCGATGGTGGATCGTCTCCGGAACCGTCTCGTCCATCAACTGGTCGAGGCTTTCCAACCCCAGCGTTTCCAGCATCTGGGTGATTTCGTCGTCCGACGGGCCGATATGGCGGCGGGAGAATTTCGGGGTGGGGTCGATATTCAGCGGCATTTCACCGATTCCTACTCGCCGACGTGGGCTGCGTACGCTTCCTGATCCATGAGGCCGGCGAGGTCACCTTCGTCGGCCACCCGAATGCTGATCATCCACCCGCCCTCGTACGGCTCGCTGTTGACCAGTGACGGGTCGTCGTCGAGACCGGTGTTCGTCTCCACCACTTCAGCCTTCACCGGACAATAGAGATCACTCACCGCCTTGACGGCCTCGATCGTGCCGAACGACTCGTTCTTCTCGAAGGTGTCTCCCGGCGCCGGAAGTTCGATGAAGACGACGTCACCGAGTTCTCCCTGGGCGTAGTCGGTGATTCCCACCGTGAATACACCCTCTTCGTCGGTCCTACGGAGGTACTCGTGCTCGGGAGTGTAGAGCAGTCCAGAGGGGATGTCGGACATGGGGCCTCGGCGTTTTCGTTCGGGTGGCCCGATGGGCGGGCCGCCCGCAACGGTCAAATGGGTCGACGGACGACGGATAATAGACCATAGAGCGTCGGCAGAAAATGGTCCGCTCGGCTTTTGCCGCCCCCCCGCCGACGGTACCTTTCGCCACCGAGGCGGCTCGGGCCGGTCGCACGAGTTTCCCACCCCGTCATGACACTTCGAAGCAACGGTGAATAGCGATGCCTTCTGCCCTGACTGATGCACGACCCGCACTGACCATGCTCTCCGATGACGAGGAGATGTTTCGTGATGCCGTTCGAGACTTCGCGGTGGCCGAGGTCACCCCTCTGATCCGCGAAATGGATGGATCACAGCAGTTGAACGCGGGGCTGATCACCAAGCTGTTCGAGATGGGCCTCATGGGGATCGAGATTCCCGAGCAGTACGGGGGTTCGGCACTCACCTTCTTCACGTCGGTGCTGGTGGTCGAAGAGCTGTCGCGGGTCGACCCGTCGGTCGGCGTGCTCGTCGACGTCCAGAACACGCTGGTGGTCAACGCGATCCAGCGGTGGGGCACGGACGAGCAGAAGTCGCGCTTCTTCCCCCGACTGGCATCCGACACGGTGGGAGCCTACGCCCTCTCCGAAGCCGGAAGCGGCTCGGACGCCTTCGCCCTGGCGTGCAAGGCCACTCAGGACGGCGACGACTGGGTCCTCGAGGGTCAAAAACTCTGGATCACCAGCGCGAACGAGGCCGGCCTGTTCATCGTTTTTGCGAACGCCAATCCAGACGCCGGATACCGGGGCATCACGGCCTTCGTCGTCGAAGCCGACGCCCCAGGCTTTTCGGTGGGGAAGAAAGAAGACAAGCTCGGCATCCGGGCCTCCTCCACGTGCGAGCTCATTCTCGACGGTGTTCGAGTCGGCGCCGATGCGGTTCTGGGCAAAGCCGGGGTCGGCTACAAGGTGGCCATCGAAACGTTGAACGAGGGCCGGATCGGTATCGGCGCGCAGATGGTCGGCCTCGCGCAGGGCGCGCTGGACCATACCATCGGTTACGTGAAGGAGCGCGAGCAGTTCGGACGCCCGATCGGCGATTTCCAGGGCGTGCAGTTCCAGCTCGCCGAAATGGCGACCGGGATCGAGGCGGCCCGCCTCATGGTCTACAACGCCGCCCGCTTGAAAGACGCGGGTCGCGACTTCCTGATGGCGGCAGCCCAGGCGAAGCTCTACTCCTCCGAGGTCGCCCAGCGGGTCGCGTCGACCTGTATCGACCTGTACGGTGGGTACGGCTTCACGCGCGAGTACCCGATCGAGAAGTACTACCGCGATGCGAAGATCGGATCGATCTACGAAGGCACGTCGAATATGCAGAAGCAGACGATCGCAAAAATGCTGTTGAAGTAGTCTCCACTACACCTTCTTCCCGAACCCCCCCGGCCTCCCGTGCTCGGACTCGGACTCACCGAACTACTCCTGATCGTCGGACTGATCGTTCTCGTCTTCGGCGCCCGAAAGATCCCCCTCATCGCTCGTGGGCTCGGTGAGGGAATCCGCAACTTCAAGGGAGAGGTGAAGACGGATGACGGCCGCATCGAACCCGGGTCTGGGGACGGTGATCGCCGCGACGACTGAGGAGCGTTCGGCGCACGGTGGGCCCGGCACTTCCGGTCACCAACTCCCGCTGCTCTTCCTCACGGTATTCGTCGACCTCGTCGGGTTCGGCATCGTTCTGCCGCTCCTGCCACTGTACGCCGATCGGTTCGGGGCCTCGGGCCTCACCGTGGGACTGCTGGTCACGATCTATTCGGTCGCCCAGTTCTTCATGGCCCCGATCTGGGGTCGCCTGAGCGATCGCTACGGTCGGCGCCCGATCCTGCTTCTCGGGCTGATCGGGTCGGGCGTAGCCTACCTCGTCTTCGCCTGGGCCGGCACTCTCACGATGTTGTTCGTTTCCCGGATCCTGGCGGGAATCGGAGGCTCCACCATTCCCGTGGCGGAAGCGTACATCACCGACATCACTCCGCCGGAGAAGCGGGCGGGAAACCTCGGACTGATCGGGGCCGCCTTCGGCCTCGGTTTCACGGTGGGTCCCGCCCTCGGGGGGATCACGTCGTCGATCTCCCAGGCCGCACCCGGCTACCTCGCTGCGGCGCTCTGCCTCGCGAACGCCGTACTCGCCGCAGTGCTTCTGCCGGAGTCTCGCCGGATCAGGCCCCGTGCGGCGCGGAAGCCGGGCTGGGCCTTCACGTCGGATGGTCTCGGCGCGGCCCTGCGCTCACCGGCACTCCGTCAGGTGTTGGGTCTCTACTTTCTCTTCACCGTCGGATTCGCGGTCATTCAGCCGACGCTCTCCCTCTTCGGCGCGGCCCGATTCGGACTCGACGCTCGTGGGGTCGGCTACCTCTTCGCCTTTCTGGGTCTCGTCTCGGCCATCATGCAGGGGGGACTCGTTCGTCGCCTGGTCCCGTGGGTGGGAGAAGTGCGGTTGATTCGCATCTGCGGCATTCCCTTCGCGATCGGGCTCCTGGTCCTCGCGTGGGCCCCAAGCCTCACCTGGGCCCTCGCCGGCCTCACGCTCCTCGCGATCGGGTACGGCGGAACCCTGCCGAGCGTGCTCGGGCTCGTCAGCCGGGTCTCGCCGCCCGGTCTCCAGGGGGGCGTGCTGGGTGTCGGGCAGAGTGTCGGGTCGTTGGGACGCATCGTGGGCCCGGCGGCGGCCGGGGCGGCGCTCGACCTTTCGACCTCGCTGCCCTACGTGCTCGGCGCGGCGGTCGCGATCCTCGGCACGGTGGGAGCCCTGGGAATCGCCCAGCCACAGGATGGTTCGAACTCCCCCACCGACCTCGCCGCATGACCGACTCCGGCTCGCCTCTCGACCGCATCGTGGTGGTGCTCGACCACCCCCAGAACCTGATCAACATCGCGGGGGTCATGCGCGCCATGTTGAATATGGGACTGCACCGCCTCCGTCTCGTGAACCCGGCCGAATTCGACGCCTGGCGCATCGAGGGGATCGCTCACCGCAGCGGGCCCCTGATCGAGACGACCCAGATGGCCGACTCGCTCGAAGAGGCCCTGTCGGACTGTGTCTTCGTCGTGGGAACGAGCGCGCGAGCTCGGACGGCCAATCGGAATTATGTGCGGCCACGTCCTCTCGCGCCCGAAATGCTCGAACGATGCCAGGAGGGTCCGGTGGCCCTCGTCTTCGGACGGGAAGATCGCGGACTGTCGAACGAGGCTCTCGACCTCTGCCACCGGGTGGCCGTTATCCCGACCGATGCGGACTACTCGTCGTTGAATCTCGCCCAGGCGTTTCTCGTCATGGCGTACGAGCTGCACCTCGCGGCGGAGGGTGGTGACGCCCTTCCCGAAGGCCGGCGCGCCACCCGTCCCGCCACCCTCGAGGAGTTGGAGGGCATGTTCTCGGCCCTGCGGGGAGGCCTCTCCCGCATTCAGTTCTTCAAGGGCACACGGAAGCCCGATTCCGTGATCCGCACCCTGCGCACCATCCTGGGCCGCGCCGATCTCGATCGGCGCGAAGCCAAGTTGATCCAGGCGATCGGCTTCGAAGTGGGACACTACATGGATCGACACTCGATCGGCCCGAGTCGCGAAGCCGAAGACTGAATCGGCGGCGACGCGCCCGCTCTGTTGTCGTGCCCCCAGCACCCCCGTATACTCCATCCGGCTCGCGCCCCTGCGGCGGCGGCGGGAGCCCCAGCCCCCCCTTTCGCCCAGTCTGAATGGCATCTGACGCAGCCGGTCCATCCCACACTAGTCTGGCCGATCGATACCAGGTTCTCCTCGAGGTCGGTCGCATCCTCACGGGGACCCTCGGCCAGGAAGAACTCTACCGGGCGATCTACGTCCAGACGCAGCGGGTGCTGGAGACCGACGGTTTTTTCATCGCCCTCTACGACGCGCGCCGTGACGAAGCCCGCATCGTCTTCCATGCCGACCGGACGGGGGGCAATCGGACCGACCTAGTGGTGCGCGGCACCGATAGCGCGGTGCTTCGCACGGGCGAAGCGACCCTCCTCGAAGATCGACTGCAAACCCGGGCGCTGACGCTCCTGGGGGCCGCGGATTCCGGCGAGTCCCAATCGGGCATGTCGGCCCCGCTGCGCTCTAGGGGGGGCGTGCTGGGCGTGGTGAGCGTGCACAGCAACCAGCCGAGTGCCTTCGTGGCCGACGACGTCGAGTTGCTGCAGGGAATCGCCGACCTGGCGGCCGTCGCCATCGAAAATGCCCAGCAGGTGGCGGCACTCCAGCGAAAGCGTCGCGAGGCCGAGCAGGTGGAACAGATCGGGCGGGCTCTGGCGTCATCTCTCGATCCGCAGGAGGTCCTGCTCAAGATCATCGATTCGGTCCTCGACCTCGTCGATCACGCTCAGGGTGCATCGGTCTGGCTTCTCGAGCCGGGACTCATCGCACGCGTGGCCGCCTCCGGCGGAGCGCCTTCGTTGCCCGTCGGCCTGGAATGTCGACTCCAAGGGTCGCCGTTCGCCGATGTCGCCGACGAAAACCGCAGTGTTACGCTCGACGACCTGCGGTCGGGCCCCGTGCTTCCTCCGGAGTTTCGCGATCATGTGTCTGGAGGCTCCGGCGTCGCGGTGCCGCTCTCCGTTAGCGGCGAGGTGGCGGGGATTCTCTTCTGCGACAGTCCCGATGACCGACCAATGGGGAGCGACCAGGTCGGAATCCTCCAGCGATTGGCCGGACAGGCCTCGGTCGCGCTGGGAAACGCACGGTTGCACGCTTCGCTGCAATCCCTCACGCTCACCGACCCTCTGACGGGTCTCGGGAACCGCCGCCACCTCCAGCTGCACATGGAGCGGGAGGTCGCGGCGGCGCGCCGTGGCCGATCCCTGCACGCCGTCTTGTTCGATCTCGATCGATTCAAGGATTACAACGACACCTACGGTCACGTCGCGGGCGATCGGGCTCTCAAGGCCTTCGCAGACGTGCTGCATCGGCAGAATCGGGCCATGAACCTGGTGGCTCGATACGGGGGTGATGAATTCGTGAGCATTCTCACCGACTCGACCGATGAGGGCGCTCTCCTGTATGTGGACCGCGTGCTCGAAGACGTGGCAGCCGATCCGACCCTCGCTGGCGGCCGAGTTTCTGTCACCTGGGGCATCAGCGGATTCGACCGCGAGCGAATGAAAACCGCCGACGAATTGATCGAAGAAGCCGACGTCGACTTCTATCGCCGCAAAGAAGCACAGAACCCCGGAGGATCGCATGCGAGGTGACGGAATCGATCGCGACCTGACGCTCGAGGTCCTCGAGGCCGCGACACAGTTTGCAAAGGAAGCGGGCGAGATCACGCTGCAATACTTCGGCGGCCTCGTCGACCACGAGGCCAAGGGAGACGGCAGCCCGGTCACGAGGGCGGATCGCGAGGCCGAACAGCTCCTCCGGGCACGGATCGAGGCCCGTTGGCCCGATCACGGGATCCTGGGCGAGGAGTTCGGGATGACGCGCGAGGACGCCCCGATCCGATGGATCCTCGACCCCATCGACGGGACGCGATCGTTCATGCGGGGCGTACCGCTCTACGGCGTCTTGATCGGCGTGGAGGCTCGCGAGGGACCCTTCGTCGGAGTGGCCCACTTCCCGGCCCTGGCGGAGACCGTGGCGGCCGGCGAGGGGCTGGGGTGCCATTGGAACGGAAACCCCTGTGCCGTCTCCACGGTCGAGAAACTCGACTGGAGCCTCATTCTCACGACCGACACGGAGAGAATACTCTCCAGGCCGGAAGGTGCGGGCTTTCGCGCGCTCATGCGCGGGTCGTCGTTCTCGAGAACCTGGGGCGACTGCTACGGGCACATCCTGGTGGCCACCGGTCGTGCGGAAGCGATGGTCGACCCGATCCTCTCGTCATGGGATGCGGGCCCGCTGCTGACGATCCTCACCGAAGCGGGTGGCTCGTTCACGGATCTCGATGGGAGCCGCACGATCCACGGGGGCTCGGGCATCTCGAGCAATGGTCGCGTGCACGATCTCGTGCTCGAGGCACTCAAGCCCGATCAAGCCTGACCGGACCCGTCACAGCGAGAGCGTCTTCCGGCTAGCGGGTGGGGCCCGCCGCGAACAGTCCGCGAATCCGACCGCCCACCATCAGCTCCAACCGACCCGCAGCGACGCGGTAGCCGTCGGCCTGCTGGACCAGATCGAGCATCAACCGCTCGAGGTCACCCCCACGGTCTCCAGGGCAGGCGCGTCTCGTCGTGGCCAACGGCCCGAAGGTGACGGTCGTACCCCCGGCGCGGTACGGTCCCTGGAACGTGTTGCACCCGGCGAAGCCTTCCACACGTCCGGTTGCCGGATTCACCCGAAGCCACGGTGCATCGGACGACCCCGCGTCGACTCTGAGAGTATCGATGCTCGTGAGATGCCAGGTCGTGTGCTCGAGAATCTCGCCCATGTTCGCCGGAGGCGGAGGTCCGCCACAGGCAGCGGCCACCAGCAGGATCACGATCGCCCCAATGCGCCGGCTTATGCCCATGACGTCAGCCGACGGCCTCGGGCGAGGGGAGTTCCGCCTCGAACATCTCGGGCGCCTGGACCGGTTGCCAGATCTGCAGCATGGGGAAGGTGCAGAAGAACCACCTCACCGACATGAGGAACAACCCGAGGAACCCCACCCCCGTGAGGAGGTGGAACGTCATGTTGGTCGAGTCGTAGCCCGGGAGGATCGACGGCGCCACGAGGAAGTAGCGCTCGTTCCACAGTCCGAAGAGAATCACCCCGGTCAGCGCCTGGAGCAGAGCCGGCGTCATCTTGGCCTTTCGGCCGATGAGGCCCGCAAAGGGAATCAAGAAGCAGAGCACGATCACGGTGAGCGAGTACGAGCCCCAGGCTTCACCCGACCGATTGACCATGAAACTCTGCTCCCAGGGGAGCTTGCCGTACCAGATGACGATGTACTGCGAAAAGAAGAGGTACGTCCAGAAGACGGTGAAGGCGAAAGCGAGCTTGCCCAGGTCGTGACGCTGCTGCAGTCCCACGGCCCGAGACACGTCGGCATCTTTCCCTCGCAGGATCATGGCAGCGAACGCCGTGACGGCGATTCCACCCCAGAACGCGCCCATGAAGTACCACCCGCCGAACAGCGTGCTGAACCAGTGCGGGTCGAGCGACATCGCGTAGTCGTACACGGTGAAACTCATGATGACCGCATAAGTGAAGGCCAGGGCCGGCGCGAGTTTCGTCATGCGCTGCCAGCTCCGTACCTCCTCGTGCTCCTGGCCGGCCCATCCCGACATCAGCCTCGCCCGCCACGAGGTCCGTCCCGCATCCAGGTCCTTCTCGTCGATCAGCCCCATGTCGGGGCGAACCGAGAGATAGGCGAAGTAGACGCCCATGCCGAAAAGAATCGCCAATCCCACGACCGTGCGTGTGATCAAGAACGGCGTGTTGAGGTAGGCGGCCTTTTTCTGAACGATCGGGTCGTAGGCCATCTTCTCGATCCAGGGAAAAAACTCTTCCCCGAGACCGAGCATGGGCAGCATCAGGACGAAGGCCACCGGGAGGAACGCCGCAAAGGCGACGCTGACCCGGCGCAGGGACCAGTTCCACTTCGCCTTCACGATGGTGGTCGCGACCGCAAACATCACGGCGCCCATCGCGACACTGGAGAAGAACATCCAGTTCGAGACGTAGCTGGCCCAGGCCGCCGTCGCATCGCGCTGCAGCGACACGACGAAGGCGCCCGCGCCCACGACGATCATCGCGCCGAACAACATGGTCGCGGCCGACGAACGCTCGAGGAACCGAACCGGAATCCGATCGGGAATGTGAATGTGTGCCATGGCTCAGCCCTCTCCAGCGGCTTCGCCGCCCGGGGCGACACCCTGGGATGCGTTGTAGGTCTGCTGAAGTTGACGCACGTAGTTCACGATATTCCAGCGATCGAAGTGGGAGATCTGGTGTCCGTAGGCCGGCATCAAGCCTCGGCCCACACGGATCATGCCGTAGATGTAGCCGTCCGGATACGACTGAACCGGGTTCATGGCGAGGTTGAAAGCAGCGAGCGCGGGCCATTTTTCGATAATCCGGGATTCCGCGCCCAGCCCGTTGGTGCCATGACAGATCGCGCAGGTGCGGTTGAACATCACTTCACCCCGCGCCAGCGACTCGGCATCGGAGGGCACCGGATTGATCAAGCCCGCGAGGAGTTCATTGGCCGGATTCGATGTCTGCGCCTGGGTGAAGTCGGGCACGGCATAGTCCCGCTCCTCGGCATGTCCGAGATTCACCGAATTCCGGTCGGCCGGAAAATTGCCCGACGAGAACGACACGGCGCCCGCCGCGGGGAGCTGGGGATTCTCGTATGGATCAAACGAGGCAGAGTTGCGCATCGAGCGCCCGAAGACGGCCACCATCGCGTCGTCGAGCGTGTTGCACGCGGCGGTCGATCCAAGGAGTACCGCCATCGCCATCAACTGAGCGACTCTACGCATCTGACCCCTCCCGCACTTCGACCGGCTTGTGTTTCTGGAGGATCGACCGAGCCTCGTCGGCCCGAGACCCGGCACGAACGAGGAGCCCATAGCGCCCCGCACTGAATTCAGGATCGTAGATCACCGTCGGCGCTGGGTTCGGAAGACGACTGAGAATGAACAATCCGATCACCGTCGACAGGGCCCCGAACAGGATCGTCAATTCGAAGGCCGGAATGACGTAGGCCGGGATCGAGAGGATCGGCTTGCCACCCGTGACGAGCGGCCAGTCCATCGACGCGAACGAGGGGAACGCGAATCCGGTCGCCGTTCCCGTCAAGCCGCCCACCAGTGTGAACACCCGCACCGGGCTTTGACCGTACCCCATCGCGTGTTCGATGTGGTGGTCGGGATACGACGTATAGGCGGTCAGGTCATCGGAGAAGCCCGCGCCGCGCAGCTCCTTGATGGCGTCGACGGCATCATCGAGGTAGTCGAACGAGGCAAGCAGTCCCGTATCACTCATCTCAGGCCTCCACCGTCTCGGTCGCCTTCCGCTTCCGCGGGGGCACGACCTCTTTGAGCTCAGCGATCGCGACCGGCGGAAGCAGTCGCGTGAACAGCAGGAACCAGAACCCGAACCAGGCGAAGCTGCCGACCAGGATTCCCATCTCGATGATGGAAGGCCGGTAGACGCCCCAGGCGAAGGGCTCGTACTCGTGCGACAGCGACGTCACGATGATCACGAACCGCTCGAACCACATGCCGATGTTGATGAAGATCGTGATGACGAAGAGGGCCGGGATCGAACGCCGTACCCGCTTGAACCAGAGCATGATGGGCACAAAACCGTTGCAGATCAGCATGATCCAGGTCGCCCACCAGTAGCTCCCGAAAAGGCGATTCCAGAACATCTGGCGCTCGGGCGGCTCCCCGCTGTACCACGCCATGAAGAACTCGGTCAGATACGCATACATCACGATCGCCGAGGTCAGCATGATGAGCTTCGCCAGCGCATCGAAGTGCTTCACCGTGAGGTAGGCCTCGAGGCCGAACACCTTACGGAGGGGCACGGCGAGCGTAATGACCATGGCCACGCCCGAGAAGATCGCGCCGGCGACGAAGTACGGAGCGAACACCGTAGCGTGCCAGCCCGGCACGATCCCCATGGCGAAGTCCCACGAAACCACGGAGTGCACCGACAGAACCAGCGGTGTGGCGAGGGCGGCGAGGAAGATGTACGCCTTCCCGAAGTGGTGCCACTCGCGATCCGTTCCGCGCCAACCCATGGCGACGAACGAATACAGCTTCTTGCGGAGTCCGGTCGATCCGTCGCGGGCTGCGGCCACATCGGGAATCGTCCCGAGGTAGAAGAACACAGCCGACACCGTGAAGTAGGTCGTGACCGCGAAGACGTCCCACACCAGCGGAGACCGGAAGTTCGGCCACAGGAACCGCTGATTCGGATAGGGAATCAACCAGTACGCGTGCCACACGCGACCCACGTGGATCAGCGGAAACAGCCCCGCCGTCATCACGGCGAAGACCGTCATGGCCTCGGCCGCGCGATAGA
>CBDUEZ010000036.1:0-20275 GCA_965366355.1 uncultured bacterium | reverse complement strand
TGAAGCGAGGAATATCGTGAAGGAGCGTCCTGAGGTTCGTTCGTCGGAGGGCAAGCTGGGTGTGTTGCTTCCGGGATTCGGTGCGGTCGCCACCACCCTGGTCGCCGGCGTAGAAGCCGTGCGGCGCGGAATGGCGTCTCCGATCGGGAGTCTCACCCAGATGCAGACCATCCGGTTGGGCAAACGCAACGACAGTCGTACTCCGCTCATCCGGGACTTCGTCGATCTCGTCCCTCTCGACCGCCTGGTCTTTGGCGCCTGGGATCCGATCGCCGACGATGGCTACGAGAGTGCGCTCAACGCGGGCGTCCTCGACCGGCACGAGCACATCGAGCCGATCAAGGACTTCTTGTCGTCGATCAAGCCGATGCCGGCCGCATTCGATCCGGAGTACGTGAAGAAGCTGAACGGCCCCAATGTGAAGAAGGGTGCCAACAAGCGCGATCTCGCCGAGCAGATCCGGGCCGATATTCGCCGATTCAAGGAAGAAAACGACTGTGCGCGACTCGTGATGGTCTGGTGCGGGTCGACCGAGATCTTCCTGCGCGCGGGCCCGCAACATGACACGCTCGAGGCGTTCGAGAAGGCCATGGAGGAGAACGATCCCGCCATCGCGCCGTCGATGTTGTATGCCTATGCGGCCATCATGGAGGGTGTGCCCTACGCGAATGGCGCCCCCAACCTTTCGGCCGACTTCCCGGCGCTCGAGAAAGAGGCCATCGCTCGAGGGGTCCCCATCGGCGGGAAGGACTTCAAGACGGGTCAGACCCTGATGAAGACCATTCTCGCGCCCGGCTTCAAGGCTCGTATGCTCGGGCTGCGGGGCTGGTTCTCGACCAACATTCTCGGGAACCGCGACGGCGAGGTGCTCGACGATCCGGCGTCGTTCAAGACGAAGGAAGAGTCGAAGCTCGGAGTGCTGGAGCACATCCTCCAGCCCAAGATGTATCCCGAGTTGTACGCGAAGCTCTATCACAAGGTGCGGATCAACTATTACCCGCCCCACGGCGACAACAAGGAAGGTTGGGATAACATCGACATCTTCGGATGGCTCGGTTATCCCATGCAGATCAAGGTCGACTTCCTCTGCCGTGACTCCATTCTGGCTGCGCCGATCGTCCTCGACCTGGCGCTCTTCATGGATCTCGCCAGTCGGGCGGGAATGAGCGGAATCCAGGAATGGCTCTCGTTCTACTTCAAGAGCCCGCAGACGCTGCCCGGCCTCTACCCGGAGCACGACATCTTCATTCAGCACTGGAAGTTGAAGAACACGCTGCGCTGGATGATGGGCGAAGATCAGATCACCCACCTCGGTCAGGACTACGACGAGTGAGCCCGAGGCGGATCGAGGGGTTCGTCGTCCGGTGAGCCGGGCCCGGTTCATCGTCGTCGAGGGCGTGGAGGGCGCAGGAAAGACCACCCAGGTGCGACTGTTGTCGGCGTGGATGACCGCGAGGGGAATCGCGCACGTCACCGCACGAGAGCCGGGCGGGACGGGCGTGGGTGAGGCGATCAGGAGTGTTCTCCTGGCGCAGCGCGACGAGGGGGTACCCCCGGAAACCGAGCTGCTCCTGATGCTCGGTGCGCGTGCGGCCTTCGTGCGCGAGATCGTCACGCCCGCGCTCACTCGGGGCGAGGTCGTGCTCGCCGATCGCTTCGAACTGTCGACCTTCGCGTACCAGGGGTATGGTCGCGGACTGGATCTCGACGACATCGGTCGGCTGAATGCGTTCGCGACCGGGGGGCTCACGCCAGACCTTACGGTCGTGCTGGATCTTCCCGTGGCCGATGGCGTGTCTCGGCAGGCACGGGAAGGGTCGGCGCCGGATCGGATCGAGGGCGAAGGGGCCCCGTTCCTGGAGCGTGTGCGCCGGGGGTATCAGGAGCTCGCCGCCCGCGAGGGTCGGGTGAGAATGATCGATGCACGGGGGGAGGCGCCGGTGATTCACAGGCGGTTGTTGGGGGTTCTCGCCGAGGCGTGTCCAGAAACCTTCTCCGTGCCGGCGGGGTCGTAGAAAGTGGGTGTCACCACAGAGACGAGGGTTGGGTATGCGCGGTAGTCGAATCGCACCGTTCCTGGTACTGGGAGGAGCGACGCTTCTTGGAGGGTGGTTCCTCCAGGAGGGAGTCGCGCGCGAAGAGAACGTCTACACCCAGGTGAGGCTCTTCCAGGAGGTGGTGGACTACGTCTCCGAGCAGTACGTCGACGAGGTGGAGATGGGCGACGTCTACCGGTCGGCCATCGATGGGCTGCTGGAAGGGTTGGGTGACCCCAACACGTCGTTCATTCCGGCCCGTGCCTACGAGGACGTTCGCATTCGGACGCAGGGGGACTACGGGGGGGTCGGACTGGAGGTGCTGCCGCGTGATGGCCGTGTGACGGTCATGAATCCCATTCCCGGCACGCCGGGGGCGCGCGCGGGGATTCGGCCCGGCGACTGGTTTGTCGAGATCGACGGGGAGTCGGCCGAGGGGCTCGATGTCGAGGCCGCGGTCGCACTTCTTCGCGGAGAGCCGGGCACCTCGGTCGAGGTTCGCATGGGTCGGCCCGGTGTCGAGGAACCGATCCCCTTCACCCTCGAGCGCGCCGTGATTCTCATTCGAGCCGTCCCCTTCGCGGAACGGCTGGAGGGAGACATCGGCTACGTTCCCCTCCAGGTCTTCCAGAGTACGGCCCGCGATGAGATCCAACAGGCCATCGACTCCCTTCGCACCGAGGGGCTCCGAGGGTTGATCCTCGACCTGCGGGGCAACCCGGGGGGGCTCCTCGAGGAGGGCATCGGGATCACGGAATTGTTCGTCAACGACGACGCCACGGTCGTCGAGACGAGGGGGCGGGGCCGGGGTCAATCGGCGCGGTATGCCGCCTCCGGGCAGCCCGCGTATCCCGCCTTGCCCGTCGTGGTACTCGTGGATGGATCGAGTGCCAGCGCGTCGGAGATCGTCGCGGGGGCGCTGCAGGACCACGACCGGGCCGTACTGGTGGGTACGACCACCTACGGAAAAGGCTCGGTCCAGACGCTGTTTCCGGTGAGTCTCGGCAATGTGCTCCGACTCACGACGGCACGCTGGTATACGCCGGTGGGCCGATCGATCGCTCAAGATGTCGACGACGACACCCATGGCATCGACCATGCGGTGCTCACCCTGTCCGGCGCGGCCGTGGGGGTCGCGGCGGTTACCGAGCGTCCCGAATTCCGTTCGATGGCGGGCCGAACGTTGTTCGGGGGCGGCGGGATCGTGCCCGATATCGTCGTTCTTCCGGACACGCTCACGACAGTCGAGACCGGAGCGGTGCGGGCTCTGTATCGCCAGGGGAGCGCCTTCAACACCCAGCTCTTCAACTACGTGGTCGAACTCGTTCGAAATCAGCCGGATCTGCCTGCGGACTTCGCGGTCGGCGCCACCGAACTCGCGGCGTTCGATCGCGCGTTGCAGGAGGCGGGGATCGTACTGGGCGACGGGGTGTTCGACGACGCCTCCCGATACATTCGATTTCAGCTCGAGCGGGAGATCGCGTTGCAGGCGTTCGGTGAGGCGGGGCAGTTCCGCCGCATGATGCGCTACGACACCCAACTCCTGCGTGCCATCGAGCTCATGGGGGGGGCGAGCACGACTCGGGCGCTCCTCCAGGCCGCGCGCTCGGCGGACGACGCCTCGGCCGCCTCGCGGGCCACCACCAGCGATTCCGTGCCGGGGAGCCGTTGACACTCGGGGCCCTCGCGGCCTCGGCGGCCTTCGGGCTTTTCGGCGGCACGCTCGCCGGCCTTTTCGGCATCGGTGGGGGAGCGGTCCTCGTGCCGTTCCTCTATGCCGTGCTCGGTGCACCTGGCTGGAGTGGCGTGGATGTCCCCCCAGGCCTCGGGGTCGTAGTCGCCCATGCGACGTCGCTTGCCGTCATCGTGCCGACCTCGCTGGCTGCCCTATGGGGGTATCACCGTAGCGGCGCGGTCCCCTGGGGGATCATCGGGAGGATGGGGAGCGCTGCGGCCCTGGCGGCGATCCTGGCGAGTCGCCTTGCGCCGGAGTTGCCCGAAGCGGTACTCCGTGGGGGCTTCACTCTGTTCTTGACCGCCGTGGGCGTTCGCATGCTCCTCGGCACGCGTGCCGCCGAGATACGGGCGATGCAGGACGAGCGTCGTGGTGTCGGATTCCTCGTGGCGGGTGGCCTCGCCGCGGGCCTTCTGTCGTCGCTTCTCGGCGTCGGGGGGGGGCTCCTGGCCATTCCGTTCCTGGTGTATGGCGTGAGGATCGACCTCACCAAGCTCGCCGCTGCCTCCATGGGCGTCGTCGCGCTGTCTGCGACCGCGGGGGCCCTGTCGTACGCCCTCGCCGACGCGCCCCCAGGGTTGCCCTCCGGGTCGGTCGGCTTCATCTACGGGCCACTCGCCCTCGCCCTGATTCCCGGTGCGATCGGCGGTGCGCGAATCGGGGTCCGGCTCAATCGAAAAATGGACGCCGAGCGGCTCCGCGTGCTCTTTGCGATCCTCCTCCTCGTACTCGCCGGCCGCCTGGCCTGGGGAATTCTGTCGGGCCTTTGAAGCGACGTCCCGTTCCTCCATTCCAGCCGTGCTCGTCATGAATCAGATTCTTCCACGCGCGCCGGGAATGGTGCGGGTTCGGCGGGGCGCGTTTACCGAATCGGAGCATCGTGTGCACGCCGTCGTAGCCGACGATCGTGGCGAGGTGATCCACTTCGTCGGCGACCCGCACCGCGCCACGTTCTATCGTTCGGCCGCCAAGCCGTTCCAGGCCCTTCCGCTCCTCGATGACGGGGTCGCGGACCGGTTCGAGTTTACCTCCAGCGAGTTGGCCCTGTGTTGCGCTTCCCACAACAGCGAGCCACGACAGGTCGAGGCGGTGGCGGGCCTCTTGGCTCGCCTGGGGCTCGATTCGGCGGCCCTCGCCTGTGGAGCGCATCCTCCGCTCCGCCCCGAAGAGGGACTGCGCATGGCGCGTGAGGGACGTCATCCCGGGGCCCTCGACAGCAACTGCTCCGGGAAACACGTTGGAATGCTCGCTCTAGCTGTGGCCCATGGCTGGGCCGTCGCCGGGTATCAGGAGGAGGGACACCCGGTGCAACGCCGCGTGACGTCCGAAATCGCTCGGTGGGCCGGGCTGGATGGTGCTCGGCTCGAGACCGGGGTGGACGGCTGCGGTGTGGTTTGTGTTCGGGCGCCTCTCGATCGAATCGCGACCTCCTTCGCGCGGCTGGCCGTGGCGTCGCGTAGGGAGGGGTCGGCCCGTCGGGTCGTGCGGGCGATGGTCGAACACCCGGAGATGGTGGCCGGGATCGGTCGTCTCGATACGGCTGTGATGCGTGCGACCGATGGTGCGGTGTTCGCGAAGGTCGGCGCGGAAGGGGTCTACGCAGCCGGAATCCCGGGAGCGGGGCTGGGGGTGGCCCTGAAGATCGAAGACGGAGCCTGGCGGGCCGCCGACGTCGCTTTCGTGCATGTTCTGGACGCCCTGGGCTTCACCACCCCGACGGCACGCGACGGGGTCGCCGATTTTCGGCGGCCGACCCTTTTCAACACCCGAGGTGAGCCGGTGGGCAGGATCGAGCCGAACTTCGAACTGGCGGGTAATGCGTAACCCGAGCGAAGGCGGGGCGTTGCGCCCCGAAGACCGGGCCCTCGTGGGGCTCTCGGCGGCTCTTGGCCTCGGGGTCCCCGAGGGTGTAGAGCGGCGGGTGGTGCAGGCCGCGGAACGAGCGCCGGCGTTGGCGGTGGAGGAGACGATCCTCCAAAGCTATCTTTTCGTCGGCTTTCCCGGGGCCCTCAACGCGCTGATGGTCTGGCGAAAGGTCCGCCCGGAAGCCACTCCTCAGATCGAGGGCTCCGACCCTGGCCGGTGGCGGGAGCGGGGCGAGAGAGTGTGTCGCGAGGTCTACGGCACGGCCTATGAAGGACTGCGCCGGAATGTCGCCTCGATGCACCCCGACGTGGATCTGTGGATGCTGACGGAGGGCTACGGAAAGGTCATCGGCCGGCCCGGCCTCGAGCTCGCTGTGCGCGAGCTCTGTATCGTGGCGATCCTGGCTGTGCAGCACGCCCCCAGGCAGCTGCACTCGCACCTCCGGGGAGCCCTCCAGGTCGGTGCGGGGCCTCGGGCCGTCGAGGAGGCGTTGAGTGAAGCGCTGGGCGAGGCGGTGCTCCAACACCATCCGCTCGTAGAGGAATTTCGAAACACGGCCGCACAGACGTGGTCCCGGGTTCAGGTGCGGCATGAGGCTCGCCTGGATCCCTCGCACGACTTCAACGCTGGGCAGGACTGACATGTTCGTCGATCGCGCTGTCATTGAGATTATCGCCGGCACTGGCGGATCGGGAGCCGAATCGTTCCGACGAGAGACCGGCGTGCCGCGAGGAGGACCCAACGGAGGAGACGGCGGGCGCGGGGGCGATATCATTCTCGTCGCCGACGGGCAACTGACGACGTTGCTCGACTTCTCCTACCGGCGTCACTACAAGGCGGATCGGGGCCAACACGGTATGGGAAGCAACAAGACCGGTCGCGGTGGATCGGATCTGGAGCTTCGGGTGCCGCCGGGCACCGTGGTGCGCGACGCCGACACCCAGGAACTGATCGGGGAGCTTCTGGAGGAGGGAGACCGACTCATCGTGGCGAAGGGCGGCCGGGGTGGTCGGGGCAATGCACGCTTCGCGACCGCGACCCACCAGGCGCCCCGGCGTTGGGAGCCGGGCGAAGAGGGACAGGAACGCCGAGTCGAACTGGAGTTGAAGCTGATCGCCGACGTCGGCCTGGTCGGCGAGCCGAATGCGGGAAAATCGACCTTCCTGTCGTCGGTGTCGAAGGCCCGTCCGAAAGTGGCCGACTATCCGTTCACGACGTTGACGCCGAACCTCGGTGTCGTCGACCTGTCCGGATTTCGCTCGTTCGTCATCGCCGACATTCCCGGGATCATCGAAGGCGCGCACGAAGGTAAGGGTCTCGGCCACCAGTTTCTTCGCCACGTCGAGCGCACCCGAACCCTCGCGGTGATGGTTCCTCTCGACTCCGCCGATCCCCAGGAGGACTACGAACGCCTCCGGGTCGAGCTTGCGAGCTACTCTCCTGCGCTCGCAGAAAAGCCCCATTGCGTCGTGTTGACCAAGGCCGACCTCCTCGGCCCGGACGCCCCACCCGAGATCGACGCGCCGGAGGCCTGGGGGCACTTCGTGGCCTCCTCGGTCAGTCGTCAGGGCCTGCCGGAGTTGCTGGAGGCGCTCTGGGACCAGGCGCAGCGCTCAAGGAAATCCGAAGAGGCCGAGATCGAAGTCGAGGAGCGCCTCGCCGATCCATGGTCCTGAGTCGGTCGCCATCGCCGCCCTCGAGGCCAGACGACGCCGACGGTGAGCTGTTCGCCCTCCTCCGGTGGTCCATTGCCGAGGGAGTGGGGGCCCGCGGTCTCCGTGAGGCGATCCGGATCGCGGGCTCTGCGGCGGCTCTCGCTCAACGATCCGATGCGGGCCGGCTGCTGGGGGCTCCGTCGGCTCGACCCGGGTCGAGCGCCGTGGCCGAGGAGATTCTGCGGAGCTGCCACGATCTGGAGGTGCGGGCGATCGGATGGCATGCCACCGACTATCCGGCGGCACTCCTCCACCTCTCCGACCCGCCTCCCGTTCTTTTCGTTCGCGGGTCGCTCGCGATCGACGACACGCCCTCCGTTGCGATCGTGGGCTCTCGCGGGGCCTCCGCCTATGGCCGCCGCGTGTCTCGGTCTCTCGCTCGCGGTCTCTCTGAGCGAGCCGTCGGGGTCGTCTCGGGGATGGCCCTCGGCATCGACGGGGAAGCCCACGCCGGCGCGATCGAGGGGGGAGGCATCACCGTCGCCGTGTTGGGGGGTGGTGTCGAAAAGGCGCGGCCCGCGGCACACCGGCGCCTCTACCGCCAGATCCTGGAGGGCGGGGGAGCGGTGGTCGGTGAGTGGCCGCCCGGCACACCGGCGAAGCCGTTTCACTTTCCGCGTCGCAACCGCCTGCTGGCCGCGCTCACACAGGTGGTCGTGGTTGTCGAGGCCGGGGAGCGAAGTGGCGCGCTGAGCACGGCGGCTCACGCCCGGCGCCTCGGGCGCGAGGTGACGGCCGTGCCCGGGCCGATCGACCGCCCGGGCCACATCGGATCGAACCAGCTGATCCGCGACGGGGCTGCTCCGATCCTCGAAGTCCGGGACATTCTCGACCGGGTGGGGGTTCTGCCGGACCGCCTCGCCGACGTGGCGCAGGCCCCGGTGATCGAGGGTGAGTTGGAGCCGATCTGGCGTGCGCTCGGAGAGGGCCCGTCCACCCTCGAGCTGCTCGCGGGCCGAGTGGCGATGCCGGCACCGAGGCTCATGGAGGCCCTGACCCGGCTCGAGATTCGCGGTCTGGTACGACGAGAACGCGGCCTCCTGCTTCGCGATTGTCGCGAATGAACCACACCCGCGCCGCCTCGGTCTACGTGCACGCACCGTTCTGCGCGCGTCGTTGCTTCTACTGCGATTTCGCCGTTTCGGTGCGAAACACCGCCCGCCCGGAGCCCTGGACCGAGGCGATCGCGGCCGAGTTGCGGCAGGTCGAGGCGGGGGGTGGGCTGATTCTCGCCGCCGAACTCGACACTCTGTATGTCGGGGGCGGCACGCCGTCGCTGCTCGGGCCCGACGCGATGCGATCCCTCGCCGACGTGTTGACTCCCCCACGTCTCCGATCACCGACGCTGGAGTGGACGTCGGAAGCGAACCCCGAGAGTTTCACCCCCGAGGTGGCCCGGTCGTGGCGCCGTGCGGGCGTCAATCGCCTGTCGCTCGGCACCCAGAGCTTCGATCCGCACGTGCTGCGTTGGATGGGGCGCCTTCACGGAGCCGACGGGGCTGAGCGAGCCGTTCGGACGGCGCGCGAGGAGGGGTTCGATGACGTGAGCGTCGATCTCATCTTCGGCTTGCCGGCGGTGGTCGAGCGGGATTGGTCGACCGATCTCGATCGCGCGATCGCCCTCGACGTGCCGCACCTGAGCCTGTACGGGCTGACCGCCGAACACGGCACGCCGTTGGGGCGGGCGGTCACCGAGGGGCGCATCGACATGGCCGATGACTCCCACTACGCCGAGGAGTACCTCGAGGCCGCCACTCGTCTGACGGCGGCCGGATATGAACACTACGAGGTTTCGAGTTTCGGCCGCCCCGGGCATCGATCGCGCCACAACCAGGCCTACTGGAGCGGCTCCTCCTATCTCGGCCTGGGCAACGGCGCCCACAGTTACGCCCACCCCGAACGCCGGTGGAATGTTCGGGATTGGGAGGAGTATCGCGCCGCCGTCCTGGCTGGCCGGTCGCCGGTGGCGGAGCGCGAAGAGCTCGATCAGGCGGCGGAGCGCCTCGAGAAGATCTGGCTCGGCCTCCGCACCGCCGATGGACTGGCGGTAGACTGGGCGCATGACGGCCCCGCCGCGACCCGCGTCTCGCGGTGGCTTTCGGGCGGATTGGCGTCGCTTTCAGGGGGGCGTGTCAGGTTGACCGCCGAGGGTTGGCTGGTGCTCGACCGGCTCACCGTCGAGCTCGATGACGCCTGTCAGACGGAGGCAGCGCGCAGCCCGGGATGAGGCGCGCGGATTCAGGGCCCGGTTGACCGGTCGCCGGCTCGACTCCGATCTTCGAGGAACGGTTCCGAGCCGGTAGTCCGCCGGCCGTGTCGTTATGGGGTATCGCTATGCAGGAATCCGACATCGAGGGTGGGCAGGTCGACGGGCTGTCGAGCCGGGAGCGTCAGGTGCTCGAGGCCGTCGTGCGCACATACGTCGACACGGCTGAACCCGCGGGGAGTCGCACCGTCTCCAAGCGGCACGAACTGGGGGTGTCGCCGGCGACGGTCCGCAACACCATGAGTGACCTGGAAGACAAAGGGTATCTCTTCCACCCCCACACCTCGGCCGGCCGAATCCCCACCGATCTGGCGTACCGCTACTTCGTGGATCAGGTGATTCGCCCGGCGGCGCTCAGCGAGGCCGAGCGGGAGCGTATTCAGCAGGAGTTGGAAGGCAACGGGAGCTCGGCCGTCGAGCGAATGGTGCGCCGCGCGACGCGCGCCTTGAGCCTTCTGTCGTACGAACTCGGGCTGGCGGTGGTGCCCCGGCTCGACGACGCGGTCCTCGAAAAGCTCGACCTGATCCAGGTCTCGGCAGAGAAGGTGCTCCTGGTCGCGACGATCCGCTCCGGTCTCATTCGCACCATCTACGTGGATCTTCCGGGCGAAGTCCCTCCCGACACGCTGGTCACGCTGGCCATGCTCCTGAATGAACGCCTCGCGGGGCTCACTCTCCAGGAGTTGCAGTCTTCGCTTCCCGATCGCCTTCGCGACGCCGTGCCGGGCGACGATCCCACCGGTGAGCTTCTCAACATCTTCATGCAGTCCGGCGCCGAATTGATGGACTGGCCGGGCGGTGACGAGGGCCACGTGCATCTCGGTCAGACCAGCATCCTGGCCGCGCAGCCCGAGTTCACGAGCGGCGAACGCCTCAAGGGGCTCATCGAGTTGACCGAACGTCGTGACCTCCTGGCCTCGGCACTCGGATCTCGCGAGCATGGCGGGGGGTTGAAGATCACGATCGGCGGGGAACATCGTTCCGAGATTCTCACGGATTTCACGCTTGTGACCGCTGAATACCGTGCGGGGGGGTTGAAGGGCGTGATCGGCGTCATCGGCCCCACTCGCATGCCCTACGAGAAGGTCATCGCCATCGTGGACTATACGTCGCGTATGGTGTCCGACCTCCTGACTCCCTCCTGAATCCTCCCAGGTCACCGACCTTTACATGTCAGACTACTACCAGCGCCTCGGAATCGCGCGCGACGCGGACGCCGAGACGATCAAGAAGGCATATCGCAAGCTCGCCCTCAAATACCACCCGGACCGGAATGACGGCGACAAGGCGGCCGAAGAGAAGTTCAAGGAGATCACCGAGGCGTACGAGGTGCTGCGCGAGGACGAGAAGCGCCAGGTGTACGACCGGTACGGTGAACAGGGGCTGAGGGGTCGGCCCGGCGCGGGCCCCGGTGCGGGGTTCGATTTCAGCGACGCCATCGAGGTCTTCATGCGAGACTTCGGGGGATTCGGAGGGCTCGGCGACCTCTTCGGGCAGCGTACTCGCGGATCCCGGGCGGGCCCACGGAAGGGGCAGAGTCTCAAGATCCGTCTACCGCTCACCCTCGCCGACGTCGTGACGGGGGCGACCCGCACGGTGAAGGTCGCCGTTCTGGAGTCGTGCGATGCGTGTGGGGGCTCGGGTGCCGCCCAGGGCACGATCCCGGTGACCTGTACCCAATGCGGAGGTGCGGGTGAAGAACGGGTGGTGATGCAGGGCATGATGGGTCGCATGGTGTCGGTTCAACCCTGTCGTCGGTGCCGGGGAGAAGGTCGCGTCATCGACGATCCCTGCTCCCGCTGCAACGGCGATGGGCGGTCGCGCACCCAGAAGGAAGTGGCCGTCGAGATTCCGCCCGGAGTGACTTCAGACAACTACATCACGCTGCGGGGCGAGGGCAGTGTGGGACCCCGCGGGGGTCCCCGAGGCGACATCATCGTCCTTCTCGAGGTCGAAGACGACGCCCGGTTCGTGCGAGACGGGGCCGACCTCCTCACGGAGTTGCCGATCACCTTCACCCAGGCGGCGCTCGGTGCCGACGTGCGGGTCTCCGGGGTCCAGGACGAGGTTCAGCTGACGGTTCCTGCGGGCATTCAGAGCGGGACGCTCCTCCGGGTGCGTGGCCAGGGCCTGCCCCATCTCCAGGATCCCGCCCGCGGCGACCTGTTGGTCCGGATCGTGGTCTTCACGCCGCGCGACCTCGATGCTCGGCAACGGGAGCTCTTGGAGGCGCTGAGCGAGGTCGAAGAGGATGCCCCCGCGAACATTCCGCACGATGAGGGCCGGGGATTCTGGTCTCGGGTCAAGGAGGCCTTCACCGGCGGATGAGTGCGCCACGTCGATGGCTCGTGCTGCGAGCGCGCACCCTGGGCGGCGTGCCCGACGATGGGCTCGTCGCCGACGCGTTGCTCGCGCTCGGTGGACGGGCGGTTCAGCTGGATGGTCCATGGTGGGTCACCCACCTGCCGGAAGCCGACGTCGATACCGCCGACCCGCTCCTTTGGCGAGATCGTGTGGCGGGGTATCTCCCGCCGGGTGGCGTCGAGGTCGAGACCGAGTGGCAAGAACATGGCGACTGGGCCGAGTTGTGGAAGCGGGGCCTCGAGCCTCGCCGGATCACGCCGCGTATGGTCGTCACGCCGTCCTGGTGCACGCCGGAGCTCAAGGCCGGCGACCTGGTGATCACCCTCGATCCGGGCATGGCCTTCGGGAATGCCGAGCACGGTACCACCCGCGGGTGTCTGCGCCTTCTCGACCAGGTCGTGCGACCGGGCTCCCGGATTCTCGATGTCGGTGCGGGGTCGGCCGTCTTGTCGATTGCCGCGGCCCTCCTGGGCGCCGCTGAGGTCACGGCGATCGAGTCGGATCCGCTCGCGATCCCCGCCGCCGTGGAGAATGTGGGTTTCAACGGGGTCGAGGATCGCGTGCGGGTGATCGAAGCACGGGCGAGTGCGTCGGGGCTCGCCGCTCGGGGCGAACACGATGGAGTGGTCGCCAACATCCAGCGAGGCATCCTCGAGACGCTGCTGCCGGGCCTCGTCGCCGCCGTGCGCCCGGGAGGGTGGATGATCCTCTCGGGAGTCCCAACCGAGGAATGGGCGGAGATGTCGAGTGCGGCGGAACGGGCCGGTCTTCTTCCTCGTGCCGTCGACGAAGATGGGGAGTGGCGCAGCGGCCTCTTCGAGCGCGCGGCCGCGACGGCCGTCTAGACCCAGCGGCCCGCTTCGGCCGCCAGCCTCAGCCATCGGCACCGGTCGAGCGAGGACCGAGGGTCGAGTGCCGCTTCGAGGTGGGCCAGCGCCCGGCCCGGCGCCCGAGGCTCGAAGACGAGGCCCGCATCGTCGGGAGCCGGGAGGGGAGGGTCGGGCAGAAGCCACCCTCCGCCGCGACTGCGCAGCCCGCGCCGTCGGGACCCGGAGCCCGCAGGGGGGAGCGCGGAAGACGCGGTCGCGTGAGCTCGGGGGTGTGGCGAAGCCATCGCAGTCTCGTGGAGTTTCAGGGGGACTGTGGGGTGGACCGCCAATCTGGAGGGGCACCACGGGCGAGGCGATGGTGCGGTGCGGCGTCGTGCCCGCTTGCCGCTCCCTGCGGGGTGCGGCAGACTGAATGCTTGCTTCCTTCTGCCCTGCGTCTTCATGCACACCGATCCGAACTGTCTCTTCTGTCGCGTCGCGGCGGGCGATATTCCCGCCGAGGTCGTGCTCGAAACCGACCACATCGTCGCTTTCCGAGACATTCAACCGAAGGCTCCGACTCACATTCTCCTGATCCCTCGCGAGCACATCGTCTCACTCGACGAGCTGGAGCCTCGCCACGGCGAGACGCTGGGCCGGTTGTTCCTCGCGGCCCGGAGAGTTGCCCAGGCCGAGGGCTTGCAAGGGGGCTGGAGGACGGTCGTGAACGTGGGGGCCGACGGCGGACAAAGCGTCTTCCACCTGCACGTGCACCTTCTGGGCGGCCGACCGCTGTCCTGGCCCCCCGGGTAGCCCGGTCCGGGTCGGGAGGTGGGGCGCGCGCCCCGCGTTGGACGTTGATCGCCCTTCCAGCGGTCGGTAGCTTCCCGACCTCTCCTCCAACCCGGAATCTCCGTGTCGTCGCCTCTCAAGACCCGCCTCCAGTCCGATCTGAACGACGCCCGCCGCGCCCGTGACAAGGTGCGAACGCTGGTGCTGTCGACCACGCTGTCGGAGATCAGGAATCACGAGATCGCTACGGGTGCCGAGGCCGATGACGAGGCGGTGATTCGCGTGGTGTCGAAGGGAATCAAACAGCGCCGTGATGCCGCCGAACAAATGCGGGCGGGGAACCGCGAAGACCTCGCCACCAAAGAAGAGACCGAGTCGGCGGTCCTGGCGGGCTACATGCCCGAAGGGCTCTCTGAAGACGAGGTTCGGGAGATGATCCGTGATATCATCGCGACGGGGGCCGAGGGAATGGGGGCCGTGATGGGCCAGTTGATGCCGCGCCTGGGTGGTCGATTCGATGGGGGTGCCGCCAATCGAATCGTGAGGGAGGAACTCTCAGGTTGAGCCCATGAACTCGCACGCCCTTGAAGTGCTCGATCTTCGGGCCGCCCTCGAGCTCGTCGCCGAACGTGCCTCGAGCACACTGGGCAGCGAGGCCGTACGTCGTCTGAGACCTTCGTGCGATCGGGAGTGGGTCACCTCCGAACTGGCGCGAGTCACGACGGTGATGGAGTTCTTCGACACACGTCCGACCTGGGCGATGCCACCGCTCGCCGATCCGCGTGCGGGCCTCGAGCGACTCCGCATCGAGGGCGCGGTTCTGGAAGCAGGCGAGCTCTACCGGATCGGGATGTTTCTCGAGGCGTCGCGCGTGGTGGGGGAGGCACTCGATCAGTTCGAAGTGCCGCCCGCCCTGACCACGCTGCGGGCAAGCCTGATCGCGCTCCCCGAGGTGGAGGGGGCCATCTCCCGCGCGGTCGACAGCTATGGCGAGGTGCTGGACACCGCGTCGAAGGAGCTGCGGCGAATCCGGGGGAGCCTTCGCTCCGCGCATGGTCGGATCGTGCGGGCCCTCGAGCGCTACGTTGCCTCGCTTCCTCCTCGATTCGTCGTCGATGACGCGTCGGTCACGGTCCGGGAAGGGCGCTACGTGATCCCCGTGCGGAGGGAGGGCCGAGGCCACGTCGGAGGTGTGGTTCACGACGAATCGTCGACGGGCGCGACCGTCTTCGTGGAACCGCCCGTCGCCGTCGAATCGATGAATGAGCTCCGCGACCTCGAGCGAGCCGAACGGAGGGAGATCCAGCGGATCCTGCGATCGTTTTCCGACCAGCTCCGAAGCCGCGCGGCGGAACTCGGAGCCGCGCTCGAGGGACTGGTCGCGTTCGACTCGCTCCAGGCGCGCGCACGGGCGGCGCTGAGCTGGCGCGCCGAGGCGCCCGACATTCTCGCCAGTCCCGGCGATGGCCTTCGGCTGGTCGAGGCCCGGCATCCGCTCCTGATCGCGAAGGGGGTCGACGTCGTGCCCTACGATCTTCAACTCGATCCGACGGAACGCACGCTGGTCGTGTCGGGCCCGAACACGGGGGGCAAAAGTGTGTTTCTCAAGGCGGTGGGCCTGATCGCGCTGCTCACTCAGAGCGGAGTCGTTGCCCCGGTGCGCCGGGGCACGGCGCTTCCCGTCTTTCACGACGTGTTCGCCGATATCGGCGACGAGCAGTCCATCGCCGAGAGTTTGTCGACGTTCAGCGCGCACCTCGAAAACCTGCGCGAAATTCTGGAGACGGCCGATGCCGGAGCACTCGTCCTCATCGATGAAATGGGCACGGGGACCGACCCGACCGAAGGTGCGGCGCTGTCGCAGGCGATCCTCGAAGAACTGACGAACCGGGGGGCGTTGAGCGTCGTGACCTCGCACCTCGGCGCCCTCAAGACCCTCGACGCCGAGGGGAGTGGTGTGGTCAACGCCAGCCTCCACTTCGACTCCGAACGCATGGAGCCGACCTACCGTCTCGCAAAGGGGCGGCCTGGTCGCTCCTACGGGCTCGCCATCGCCCGACGCCTGGGCCTTCCCCAGGCGACGCTCGAGCGCGCTCAGGCGATGGTCGATGGGGGCTCGGCATCGCTCGAAGACCTGCTCGAGAGGCTCGAGCAGCAGGAGCGCGAGGCCGCCGAGCTCGTGGAGCGCCTCCGGGGGCGTGACGGGGCCCTCGAAGAGCGCGAACGCGCGGCCGATTCGAGAGAGGCGGCGCTGCGCGAGCTGGAGCGCGTCGCCGACCGGAAGGCCCGGAGCGAGGCGCGCGATCTCCTCCTGGCGGCCCGTGAAGAAGTCGAGGAGGCGATTCGGGAGGTCCGCGGGGCGGCCGCCGATGGCGTGAACGAGTCGGCCCGGCAGGCGCGCCGCCGACTCGAGGGCGAGATTCGGCGGCATGCCACCGACTCCTCCGGAGACCAGATGGCTCCGGCCGCAACGCCGGAGCTGCGCGAGGGGATTCGGGTGCGTATTCCGGGGGGCTCGACCAAGGGTACGGTCGTCGCCCTCCGCGACGGCCGGGCCGTCCTCGACGTGAGCGGGCTCCGGCTGGAGGTCGCCGCGGCCGGGCTCGTGCCCATCGACGCGCCCGAGGCCGGGGCTCGTGTCCCGGCGGCCGGCGCCCGCCCGGTTGGTGGGCGCGCGGTTGGTGAGCGGCCGTCGGTGACACCGCGGGAACGAGGCTGGGCCGGAGATCTCCCGGATCCCGCCGCCGAGATCGATCTTCGGGGGCTCCGGGTCGATGAGGTCGCCCTACCGTTGGGTCGGGGACTCGATGCCGCCGTTCTCGGGGGGTTGCAGGAGATTCGGGTCATTCACGGAAAAGGAACGGGCGCCGTGAGGGCTCGCACCCAGGAACTGCTGGCCCTCGACGCCCGGGTGCGCGAATTCCGTCTCGGGGTGCACGGCGAAGGGGGCAGCGGCGTGACCGTCGCGCGGCTCGCATGAGGATCGTCCGTTGATTCCCGCCGATCAGGTCGAGGAGGTCAAGGCCCGGGCCGATATCGTCGCCGTCATCGGCGAGTTCGTGCAGTTGAAGAAGGCCGGCCGCGAGTTCAAGGCGAACTGCCCCTTCCACGAGGAGCGCACGCCTTCGTTCTACGTGGTCCCGGAGAAGAACTTCTACAACTGCTTCGGGTGCGGCGAATCCGGCGACGTGTTCAACTTCCTCGAGAAAAAGGTCGGCATGGCCTTCGTCGACGCGGTGAGGCACGTCGCTGCCCTGAGCGGGGTGGAACTTCGTGAAGTGACCCGCGACCGCGAAGAAGACGATCTCCTGCGGCCTCTCTACGAGGCGAATGCCCTGGCCGAACAGTGGTTCCGGGATCAGTTGGCCGACCCGGTCGTGGGCAAGGCGGCTCGGGAGTACCTCGATGGGCGCGGGTTGGATGCCGAGACCCAGGAGCGGTTCGGTCTGGGATGGGCCCCCGACAGCTGGCGCGGGCTCCGAGACGCGGCGGCCCAACACGGCGTCGACGACGACACTCTGCTCGAGGTGGGGCTCCTCACTTCGAGCGAGAAGTCGAAGGATCCCTACGATCGTTTTCGTGGCCGGATCGTCTTCCCGATCCATGCTCTCGGTGGTCGGGTGGTCGGCTTCGGAGGACGAATTCTCGGCGATGGTCAACCGAAATATCTCAACTCGCCCGAGACCCCCCTCTACCACAAGGGCCATATTCTCTACGGGCTGGATCGCAGCCGGCATGCGATTCGGCGAGAGGATGCCGTCCTCATCGTCGAGGGATACATGGACCTGGTGTCGCTCGCGGCCGCCGGCTTCGAGCACGTGGTCGCCCCCCTGGGCACCGCTCTGACCGAGGAGCAGGCGCGACTCCTCAAACGCTATACCTCCCGGGTACTGATCCTCTTCGATTCCGACGCCGCTGGGCTGCGCGCCACCTTCAAGGCCGCCGACCTTCTTCTCGCCGAGGGACTCCATCCCCTGGTGGTCACGTTCCCGCCCGGAGAAGATCCCGACACCCTCGTGCGCTCGGAGGGGGCCGAGGGCCTTCAGGCGTACCTCAACGGCGCCGTCGACGTGCTCGATCGCAAGCTTCAGATTCTCGACCAGCGCGACTACTTCTCGTCGATCGATCGCCGGCGCAGCGCCGTCGACAAATTGCTGCCCACTCTCCGCGCCGTCGCCGATCCGACCCTTCGCGACATCTATGTCGACCGGGTGGCCAAACGCACCGGGGTGCGTCCGGAGACCCTCGAAGCCGAGATGGAGCGGGCTCCGTCGACCCCGGCGCCGCAACAGTCCCGCCCGCCGGAAAGCCGCACGACATCAAGGGCCACGCGGGTTCACAGCGCCCGGGCGCGCATGGGCCCGGCGGCCAGCCTTCTACGGGTTCTCGCACAGGATCGAGAGCGGCGACACGAACACCTCGAGTACGTTCTCGTGCGAATCGGGCCCGAGGACTTCAAGAACGACGCGGAGAGGTCCATCTTCCAAGCGTTCGTCGACGACCCGGAGCTCGCACGCCCGCCCGGTAGCCTCGATCCGGCGAGCACCGAATATATGGAGACGCTCCTCGCGGCGGCTGCCGATCCCGACGAACTCGGGGCGGGCGCCCGGGTTCTCCACGAGAGCGTGGGCCGATTGGTCGAAGACCGACTGTATGCCGAGATGGATCGCATTCAGGCTGCGATCGAGGCGACAGACGATCTCGACGAGAAGAAGCGACTCCTTCGAAAGAAGGACGGCCTTCGCTCCGAAGCGGCGGCCATGGGCGTTCGTTGGGCGCCCGCCGTCATGAGACACGCACGAGGATTCAACGAGTCGAACAGAGGCCTATGACCGACCAGACCCGCCATTCCCTGAAGGAACTCCAGCGACTCGACGAAGAGATCGCGATCGCCCGCCAGAAAATCGCCGAGTTCGAAGAGCGAATCGCCGACGTCGAAGAGCCCGCTCTCGCGCTCGAAAGTGAGGTGGGCAAGACCCGCAGTCGGCTTCAGGAACTCAAGGTCGAGGAACGGCGAACCGAACTCGCCGCCAAGGAGAAATCGGCCCGGATCGAGCGCCTGGACGAACGCCTGAAGGGAGTCCGGAACGTTCGCGAAGAGGCCGCGGTCAGCGCCGAACTGGAGATGGTGCGGAGGTCTCTGGAGTCCGATGAACAAGAGGCCTACTCCCTCATCGACCAGGTTCGCAAGCTCGAGCTCCAGCTCGAAGAGCAGGAGTCGGCGTTCACGCAGGCCCGGGCCGAGGTCGATCCCCGGCGGGCCGAGCTCGAAAGCGACCGGTCCGGGCAGGAAGCGGCCCTCAAGGCGTTGAGCGCCCGCCGCGACAAGTTCGCCGCGACGGTTCCGGCGAGCGAGATCCGTATGTACGACGGTATTCGCCGGGGTGGACGGCGCCAGGCGGTGGCGGCACTCACGGTGGACGGCGCCTGCGGAAACTGCTTCAGTGTGCTCCCCCTTCAGCTTCAGAACGAGATCCGTCACGGACGCGATCTGATTCGCTGCGAGGTATGTGGCGTCATTCTGGCCCAGCCCTCTCCTGAAGAAGAGGCCGCCGAGGCGGCGATCGGGGCACCCAGGGAATCAGACGCCGATGGCGAGGCCACCGACGCCGATGGCGACGGTGAGGCCACCGAGGCCGACGCCGAAGAGTGACCCTGGCCCCGTCACGGTTGGTCCCTCCGGCTCCGCGATGGCGGCTGCCGTCTCAGGACCCGCAGGCGGGAATCGACCTCGCGCGGGGGTTGGGCCTACCGGACGATGTGGGTCGAATTCTTTCGGCGCGCGGGATCGACGACGCGGTGACGGCGAAGGCCCATCTCCGGCCACTCCTGTCTTCGCTTCATTCTCCGGGGACGTTGCGGGACCTCGACGTCGCCGCTGAACGATTGGATCGAGCGATCGCCGACGGGGAAATGATCCTGGTTCACGGCGACTACGACGTGGACGGCATCGCCGCCGCGGCGCTTCTCACACGCTGGCTGCGCCGCCTCGGTGGCCGCGTCGAGGGCTTCGTCCCGCACCGCCTTCGCGACGGCTATGACCTCGGCGACGCGGGGTTGAAGCGGGCGGTCGAGGTGGGCGCTCGAGTGCTCCTGACGGCCGACTGCGGAATCGTCGCTCACCAGGCCGTGGCCCGGGCGCGGGAGCTCGGTCTCACCGTCATCGTCACCGACCACCACACTCCCTCGGCCACGCTCCCCGACGCGCTGGCGGTTGTGAATCCGAATCGACCCGATTGCGACTATCCCGAGGGCGTGCTCTGTGGGGCCGGCGTAGCCTTCAAGCTCGTGCAGCGACTCGTGGAGTTACGGGGAGGGTCGTTTGATGTACTCCTCCCGGATCTCGACCTCGTCAATCCCCAGGAACCGGGGGTCGATCCGTTCATCTTCCCGTTCTTCGCCACCGACGCCGAGGCGACGATCCTCGCCCCCTACGTGATCGACCAGATTAGGATCAGCGACCGCTTCCAATTTCTGCTCGGCGCGCGGTACGACACGATCGATTTTGAGGACACGTTGAACGGCATCGAGCGGGACGACGAGCAGCTCAGCCCGATGGCGGGATTGGTGTTCCTGCCGTCGCCGCAGTGGTCTTTCTACGGCGGCTGGGGGGAAGGCTTCGCCCCGCAATCGACGTTCGTGGTGGGGGAAAACCGCAAGCCGGAGGAGAGCGAGCAAGCCGAGATCGGAGT
>CBDUEZ010000035.1:0-20276 GCA_965366355.1 uncultured bacterium | reverse complement strand
AGGACTACACGTTCCTGCAGTCGGCCAACGGGTTCGAGCGGGTGCAGAGAGAGTATTCGGTCGGACGGACCTTCTCCGTCGGCCTTTCCTGGGAGCTGTACTAGCTCCCGCTTCACACGTCTCCGAACACGAACGAGGAAACCTTCCGATGAAGTGGACCCGTCTTCTGGCCCTTCTTGGTGTCGCGGCAATCAGTTCGCTGAGCGCCGCCTGCAGTGACGACCCTGTCGACCCGGGCACCGATCCGGTACCCGGTGCGCCGAGCGTCAACGTTGCGGTCGCGGGGCAGACGTTGACCGTCGCGTGGAACGCCGTGTCCGGCGCCACCACGTATGATGTGACGCTCTCGGCCGCCGGTGAGGCCGATCAGACCGCGACCGGTGTGACCGGTACGCAAGCGTCGTTCTCCGGGCTGACCCCGGCCACGACGTATCTCGCGAGTGTGGTGGCCCGCAACTCCACGGGGGCCGGTTCGCCCGGCACCGCGCTCGCCGCGACCGAGGCCGAGCCGGAAACCGTCGTTCAGGTCGTCGGCGACGTCTTGACGAACACGACCTGGACGGCCGACAAGACCTACGTGCTCAACCAGCCGACCTTCGTGGGCGTGGACTGCGGCCCCGACGGCACCAAGGCCGGCTGTGTTCCGGCGGTGCTCACGATCGAGCCCGGGACGACCATCGTCGGCCGGACGGACATTCCGCAGGGTGTGCGCGGCGCCTACCTGGTGGTGAGTCGCGGGTCGCAGCTCATCGCCGACGCGACCGGTGGCGTCGATCGGGCGCCGACCGAGGCCGAGACGATCGTCTTCACCTCCGACAAGCCCCGCGGTCAGCGCGCCGCAGAGGATTGGGGCGGTCTCATCATCAACGGCATGGCGCCGACGAACTCGGGAGATGAGGCGACCGGTGAGGGCGACTCGGGGCTGTACGGCGGCACCAACCCGCTCGACAACTCCGGGATTCTGCGAGGGGTGCGGATCGAATTCGCCGGTGACGACGTGACGCCTGCCGACCAGCTGAACGGTCTGGCGATCCAGGGCGTGGGCTCGGGCACGACGATCTCGTACGTCCAGATCCACTACAACAAAGATGACGGCATCGAGCCCTTCGGTGGCACCGTATCGGTCGATCACCTGGTCGTGACGGGAATCGGCGACGACTCCGTCGACGGCACCGACGGGTACCGGGGCTTCATGCAGTTCATCATCGCGCAGCAGCGCGGAGGTGACGCCGACCAGGGAATGGAGCTGTCGAACAACGGCGATACCGGCAACGCGACTCCCCAGTCGACCGCCGTGGTTGCGAACGCGACGATGATCGGGGCCAATGCCGCGCGGGTGACGGGTGACATCGCCGGGGCCGAATCCGACAATGCGCTCGAACTCCGCGAGGGCTCGAACTACCGCGTCTACAACTCGATCTTTACCGGGTTCGGAGACTCGGGACTGTGTATTCGTGACGCCCAGACGATCGTGAACGCCAACAACCGGCTCGCCGGGCAGACGGCTCCGACCACGACGGTGTCGGTCGAGGGCGTCATCATGTGGAACAACGCCGGCGCCGGAAACAGCCCCGCGAACTTCGCGGCCTGTGGTGGCGGTTCGACCGACCTGCTGAACGCGACGTTCTTCAACACGGCGGGGTTCAACAACATGCTGGCCGACCCGGGCTTCGACGCCTCCGTGTTCAATGCCGGGACCGCGGCATCGCCCCCGAACTTCACGGTGGCTGCGATGCCGGCGGGCTACGCCGCCTTCGACTTGTCGTCGGTCACCTTCGATGCGGCGACGTTGTTCGCTCCGGGCGATGGCCGGACGCTCGTCGACACCGACTATGCCGGCGCCATCGCGCCCGGCGCCGTGGGCTGGCACGAAGGGTGGACGATCTGGGCGACGGACGGTTCCGACTCGCGCCCGAACCAGGACGGAAACTAGGTGTGGGGCGCAGTTCGCCGTCTCGGCGTGATGGCTCTTGTCGCGTTGGTGGCGGGCTGCGCCGACTCCGGGGTCGATTCACCCTTCGACAACGCCCGTCGTTCACCGGAAGCTTTGGCGGAGGCGGCCCTCGCAGCACTGGGGGCCGCCGACGAAGCCGCGCTCTCGGCTCTGGTGGTGAGCCGGACCGAGTACGAGACGCTTCTCTGGCCCGAACTTCCCGACCGAGAACACGTCACCTTCGAGTTCGTGTGGGGCATGTCGATGCCCCGCACGAGGAAGGCACGACGAGATCAACTTGGACAATACGGAGGGGTGCCCCTCGAGCTGCTTCGAGTGGAGGTCGGTGAAGAGACGGAGGTCTACGAGAGCTTCACGCTCTACAAGGACTCCCAGATGTGGGTGCGAAATATCGAGACGGGAGCGGAGGGCCCCATCCCCCTGATGGACGTTCTCGTGCACATGGGTGCCGGATGGAAGTTCCTCAACTTCCGCGACGACCTGTGAGCCTCGAACGGTTGCGGATCTGCCGGGGGAGGGCCGAGGGCCCTAGGTTGAGGGCTGACCTCTCGGTCGCACTCCGAGTGCGGCCCGCTTCCGGCTTACCTGTGATGGCCCATGGACGAACGCGAACTCATCTACGATTGGAACCAGCTCGACGACGGCTTCGACTGGTCGTCGGTCGGACCGATCGAACTCGACGACGAAACCCTGCGGGACGGGTTGCAGAACCCGTCGGTCACCGATCCGCCCATCGAGGCGAAGATTCGAATCCTGCACCTCATGGACCGGCTGGGGATTCACACGGCCGACGTGGGGTTGCCCGGTGCGGGCCCCCGCGCCGTGCGCGATGTGACGGCGCTCGTGCACGAGATCCGGGATTCGGGCCTCGCGATCCGAGCCAACTGTGCCGCGCGCACCGTCCTGGCCGATGTGAAGCCGATCGTCGAGATATCGCAGGCCACGGGCGTGGAGATCGAGGCCTGCACCTTCGTCGGGAGTTCGCCGATCCGCTTCTACGCCGAGGGGTGGAAGATGGACCGGATGCTCGCCACGGTCGAGGAGGCCATCACCTTCTGCGTGCGCGAGGAACTTCCGGTCATGATGGTCACCGAAGACACGACACGGGCGCACCCCGACACCTTGAAGGCGTTGTACGGCCGGGCGATCGACTGCGGCGCGAAGCGGATCTGCATCGCCGACACCGCGGGGCACGCGACACCGGAGGGCACACGGGCCCTCGTGCGGTTCGTGATCGACGAGATCGTCACCCCGAGTGGAGCCGACATCGGGGTCGATTGGCACGGACATCGCGATCGAGGGATGGGACTGGCCAACACCCTGGCTGCCATTCAGGCGGGTGCGACCCGAGTGCATGGAACCGCAGTCGGAATCGGGGAGCGCGCCGGGAATGCGGAGATGGACCTGATTCTCGTCAATCTGAAGCTGCTCGGGATTCTCGATCACGACCTCACCTGCCTGCCGGAATACTGCCAGACGATGGCCGATTCCTACGAGGTGCCCCTGTCGAGCGCCTACCCCGTCGTAGGTCGAGACGCGTTTCGCACCGGGACGGGGGTGCACGCCTCGGCGATCATCAAGGCCGAGGCGAAGGGAGACGCCTGGCTCGCCGATCGCATCTATTCAGGCGTGCCCGCATCGATGGTCGGTCGGGCCCAGGAAATCGAAATCGGGCCGATGTCGGGACTGTCGAATGTGAAGTACTGGCTGCGTCACCGGGGCTTCGACTCCGACGACGAGGCCCTCTGCGGTCGGATCTTCCAGGCCGCCAAGGTCGCGGATCACACCCTGACGGACGACGAGCTCCGGGCGTTGGTCGCGCAGACCTGACGACCGACCGCGAGCGGAGCCTCACCCTATGAGCACTGCAGTGCTGAGGAGCATCATGGAGCAGGCTCCACGTTCGGGGTCATCGCCCCGGGTTCTCGTGGTCGAAGACGAGTCCGACATCGCCGCCCTCATCGCCTACCAGCTTACCCGGGAGGGATTCCGGGTCGAGACGGCGGCGAACGGCCCCGACGCCCTTCGGGCCGTGCATCGCGAGATTCCCGACCTCATCGTACTCGACCGCATGCTCCCAGGGCTGTCGGGCGACGACGTGTTGAAGAACCTGAAGTCCGAGGCGTCGACTCGAAGCATCCCCATTCTGGTTCTGACGGCGAAACGGGAGCAGGAAGATCGCATCGCGGGTCTCGAGCTCGGGGCCGACGACTATCTGACGAAGCCGTTCTCGCCGCGTGAGCTCGTGCTCCGGTGCCAGGCCATCCTGCGACGCATGCAGGAGACGGCGGGTGCTGCGGGCGGACGGGTCCTGAAGGCGGGGCCTCTGCGAATGGACGTCGCGTCGCATCAGGCGACCCTCGATCGCCGGGAGTTGAGCCTGACCCCGACCGAGTTCCGCTTGCTCCAGGCACTGCTCGAGCGGAGGGGCCGAACGCAGAGTCGCCGCCAGCTTCTCGAAAAGGCCTGGGATGTGGAGGCCGATGTCTCCAGTCGCATTCAGACCCGAACGGTCGACATGCATATCCGGCGGCTCCGATCGAAGCTCGGCAGCATCGGAGACTGGGTGGAGACGGTGCGAGGCTTCGGCTACCGAATCAGCATTCCCGATGAGGACGGGTGAGAATCCGAATCCATCACCCGCTCTTCGCCGGCTCCATCGGCGTCGTCGGGTTGCTTCTCGTGTTGGTCGTGTCCCTGGTGGGAACGGGGCTCCGCCGAGAGCTGGTCTCGATCACCCGCACCGAACTCGAGAGGGAACTCGCGCTGGTGCAGTTGGTCGTCGACGATGCCGCCCCTGGGTTTGATGCCGACTCGCTGGCGACGGCTCTGAGCGAGCGGTTGGGTCACCGGGTCACCTTCGTGGAGACCGACGGAACGGTCATCGGTGACTCGAGTGTGCCGCGCGACGAACTCGACGGGGTCGAGAACCACCTCCAGCGACCCGAGATTCGCGAGGCGAGGAACGGCCAGGTCGGGTTTTCGGAGCGATCGAGCGGGACCGTGGGCACCCCCTTTCTCTACGCGGCCGCCGCGGCCACGGTGGGCGCGGATCGACTCGCCTACATTCGAATTGCCGCAGCGCTGGGCGAGGTTCAGGCGACACTCGCCCGCAGCACGCGGGCCGTGGCCCTCACCGGGCTAGCAGCGATGGTGATCGCTCTGGTGGCCGCGTATCTGTTGAGCCGCGCGCTCGCCCGTCCCCTGGTGGTGCTGTCGGATCGGGCGCGACGTCTCGCCGCCGGAGATCTATCGAGTCGGGTGCCGCGGAATAGTCGCGTGAAGGAGCTCGATGATCTGGCCCTCGGCTTCAACCGGCTAGCCGACGAACTGCAGGCTCGTCTCGGCGAGTTGAGCCGCGAGCGCGACGAAATGCAGGCCCTGATCGACTGCATGGCCGAGGGGGTCGTCGCGCTGACGAAAGATGCCCGAATCCTGCGCATGAACCGGGCCGCCCGCCAGCTGCTGGGGGTGCCCGACCCCCCGCTGTACGCGCCCGTCGGTGCGGTCGTGCGTCACCCCGAGCTCCGGGCGCTCCTCGAGGCGTCGGTCGGGGAAGGAGCGACCGCCCGGGACGTCTCGATTCGAGACCGCAATCTCATCGTATCGTCACGCACGTTGGATCAGGGGGGAGCGGTCACCACGCTCCTCGACGTGACCGAGCGAAAACGGCTCGAGATCGTTCGGCAGGACTTCGTGGCCAACGCATCTCACGAGCTCAAGACACCGCTGACCTCCGTGCGAGGATTCGCGGAAACCCTGCTCGACGATGATCCGCCCGATGAACTGCGTCGGGAGTTCTTGCGATCGATCTACAACAACACCGTGCGCATGCAACTCCTGGTCGACGACCTGCTCGATCTGTCGAGGCTCGAGTCGGGTGGGTGGCGGGCGAGGCGGGAGCGGGTCGACGTCGTCGACCTCGCGGATCGGGTCTGGCAGGATCTTCAGGAAGGGGGCACGGCGCGAGACCTGTCGTTCACCCTCCGGGGTGAGGGGGCGGCCTGGGCCGACGAGCAGGGGGTGGAACAGGTGCTCCGCAACCTCCTCGACAATGCCCGCCGCTACTGCCCCGACGGGGGCGCGATCACGGTCGAAGTCGAGTGCGTGGATTCGGGTCGGGTGTCGGTCAAGGTGATCGACAACGGGTCCGGGATCCCCTCGAGCTCGATTCCGAGGATCTTCGAACGATTCTACCGGGCCGACACGTCGAGGGCGCGTGAAGTCGGTGGGACCGGGTTGGGACTCGCCATCGTGCGCCACCTCATCCATGCGATGGACGGCACGATTTCGGCCTCGAGTGAGGTTGGTCGGGGAACGACTCTGCACTTCACTCTTCCTCAGGCCCCCGATCCGGCGTCGTGAAGTTGCGGGCCCCCTGCGCCGGGCGGTAGTCTCCGCCATGTCATCGCCTCCTCGCACACCCGCCGGCCCCGGTCCGGAGCCACCCTCACCTCTCGCGGCCGCCGATACCCATCTCCAGGCCGATGTCGAAGAGGTGGTGGAGCAGCTCATCGGCGAAACGGCGATCCCGGAGACACAACCTCAGACCCACCTCCGAGCCCCCGATCTCCGGGGCCGGGTCGCGCTGATCACCGGAGGATCGCGGGGGATCGGCCGAGCGGTCGCGACCGAATTCGCCGCCGCCGGGGTCCACATCGGGTTCACCTTCCTCGACGACGGGGCGCGGTCGCGTGTGGAGGCCCAGGCGGTCGCTCGTCAGCTCCGTCAGATGGAGGTGCGGGTGTTGGCCGAGCCCTGCGACGTGAGAGAGCCGGGCGACGTTCGTGCCTTTGTGAGCCGGGTCGTGGAAGAACTCGGGGGACTCCACATTGTCGTGAACAATGCCGGGATCGGACTCGATCGGGCGATCTGGCACATGTCGGACCATGAGTGGGAGGCGGTCGTGCGAACCAACCTCGACGGCGCCTTCCACGTACTCAGGGCGACCAGCTCGCATCTTCGGAACCAGGAGTGGGGCAAGATCGTCAACATCGCCTCGGTTCATGCGGTCCACCCCGAGTTCGGGCTGTCGAACTACGTCGCCAGCAAGGCCGGTCTCGTGGGCTTGACGAAGGCCGCCGCCCTGGAGTTGGGGTCGCGCAACATCAACGTCAATGCCGTGGCTCCCGGCTACATTCGCACACATTCTCTCACCGATCGGGTGCCCGCAGAGATGCTCGACCGCGCTCGAGATCGCAGCGCACTCGGGCGACTCGGTGATCCCACCGATGTCGCGAATGTGGTCGTCTTCTTGTGCTCGGAAGGCGCCCGTCACATCACCGGGGCCGTGATCCCCGTGGACGGTGGTTATCTCCTCTAGACCTCGCTCGGCCCGATGGGGGCTGCTTGCGGCCTTCCTCCTCGGCGCCGGACTCCTCCTGGGATCCTGTACCGGAGACTCCCCGGGCTCTGAGGGGCCTCTGCGGCTCGTCGAAGAGTTGCGCATCGGGGCGGGAATCGGTCCCGAGTTCGGTCAGGTGCCCGACCTCGCCGTCACCCCGGACGGAGGCGCGTTCGTTCTCGACGGCGATGCGCGTGAGGTGGTTCGGGTCGATCGCGACGGCGTCGAGGTGCGGCGAATCGGGGGCCCCGGTTCTGAGCCGGGCCTCTTCGAGTATCCGCGCAGGATTCGGTTGAGCGAGGGAGTTCTCTGGGTCGAGGATCTGGGGGCGGGTCGATGGAGCGCCTTCGACACCACCGGCTCGTTTCGCGGCACCTTCGCGACCCCGGCGCGAATCGCGGGGGGGAACGCTGATATGACGCCCGATGGACTGGTCGGGATCGGGCGCTTCCGGGAGGGCGACGAGGTGACGGAGTTCGCGGGCCGCTGGATGGTGGAGGGCGAGGGGTTTCGCCTGGTCGACTCCGTGGCGGCCCCTCCGGTGCCACCCGTGCTCGCCCTGGAGACGACGATGAGTCGCGAGGGGCGACCCATGACGATCGCCTATCCGATCCCGCTCGCGCATCAACCCACGGTCCAGCCCGATCCGCGGGGGGACGGATGGATCGTGGCCCCGGGCGGCGGGGCGTATCGGGTGGCCTGGCTCGACTTCGAAGGGGCGACCCGTCGGGTGGTGGAGCGGTCATTCGAACCCGTTCCGGTCCCGAGCGAGGAGCGGGAGCAACAGGTCGAGCGACTGCCCCCGGATCTGCGTGAGACGTCGGCGGATCAGGTGCCCGCGGTGTACCCCCCCTTCGATCGCATCGTCCCCGGCGACGACGGGAGCCTGTGGGCGGTGCGTCGCGTCGCCGATGGAGACGGTCGCACCCGCCTCGCCTTCGACGTCTTCGACGCCCAGGGCGAGTATCTCGGCGAGATCGTCGGCGAACGATCCCTCGAAGGCCTGTGGCTGCATCATGTCGGCTCCGAAGGAGTCTGGGGCGTACAGCGCGACACATCCGGCCGTGCGGTCGTGGTGCGATTCCGGATCGAGGGCGGTTGACGGTCGCGAGCGATTGCGCGGGCTGTGCGGGAGTGTCATTCTGGCCCGATGCATATTCTCTCCCGCTTTGCCGGCGCTGTCGAAAGCCTCAACGATCGAATCGGGTCCGTCCTGCGGTGGCTGGCGCTCGTGATGGTCCTCATTGGGGCCTTCAACGCGATCGCCCGCTATATGACCCGGTTCGCAGGCGTATCCCTGAGCTCGAACGCCTTGAACGAGCTCCAGTGGTACATCTTCTCGGTGATCTTCCTGCTCGGAGCCGCCTACGGCCTCCGCAAGGACGTCCACGTGCGGGTCGACGTGGTGTACCAACGTCTCAGCGCCAAACGGCGCGCCTGGATCGACCTCGTGGGCACCGTGGTCTTCCTGCTTCCGTTCACGGCGCTGATGCTGAAGGTGTCGTGGCCGGTCGTGAAGGCGTCGTGGTTGGTTCGCGAGACCTCACCCGACCCCGGTGGGCTGTCGCGATACCCCATCAAGGCGCTGGTTCTGGTGTCGTTCGGGTTGCTCGCCCTGCAGGGGCTGGCCCACCTGATTCGCCAGGTCGAGGTCCTGCGTGGTCCCGATGAGCCTCCGACGCCGATTCCGCACGCGGGGCACGTCTGATGGGGGGTGAATTCTGGGGTCCCCTGATGTTCGGGGGAGTCCTCCTCTTCATTTTCACCGGGTTTCCGGTGGCGTTCGCCCTGGCCGGCGTGTCGCTCCTCTTCGCCTCGATCGCGGCTCTGACGGGCCACTTCGACATGGTGTTGCTCAATGCCATGCCGGAGCGCGTCTTCGGGACGATGTCGAACCCGACGCTCCTGGCGATCCCCTTCTTCATCTTCATGGGGACGGTCCTGGAGAAGTCCAGACTCGCCGAGGATCTTCTCGAGACCATCGGCGTGTTGTTCGGCCGCTTCCGCGGTGGACTGGCCCTCGGTGTGATCTTCGTCGGCGCGCTCCTGGCCGCGGCCACGGGTGTCGTGGGGGCCTCGGTGACGGCCATGGGCCTCATCTCGCTTCCGGTCATGCTCCGGAACGGGTACAAGGATTCGTTCTCGTGTGGCGTGATCGCCGCTTCCGGGACCCTGGGCCAGATCATTCCGCCCTCGATCGTCCTGATCGTACTGGGCGACCAGATGGGCGTCAGCGTGGGACTGCTCTTTCAGCGGGCTCTCGTGCCTGGACTCATCCTGACCGGATCCTACGCCGTCTACACGGTCCTGGTGGCCTGGTTGAGGCCGACCTGGGCGCCTGCCCTTCCGCCGGAGCAACGTACCCAGAAGGGGGGTGCGCTCGCGCTGCGAGTCCTGAAGACGATGGTTCCTCCGCTGACCCTGATCCTGGTCGTGCTCGGGAGCATCTTCGCGGGGGTCGCGACGCCCACCGAGGCGGGGGCACTGGGCGCGGTCGGAGCGATGATCCTGGCGGCGTTGAACAAGAACCTCGGTCGGGCCACGCTCGAGGCGGCGATGGAAGAGACGAGCCGACTGACGATCATGGTCGTCTTTCTCCTCATCGGCTCGACGGCCTTCGCTCTGGTGTTCCGGGGCCTCGACGGAGATCTCTGGATCGCCGACACGCTGGCCGGGCTTCCCGGCGGGTGGCTGGGCTTTCTGCTTGCCGTCAACATCATCGTCTTCATTCTGGGCTTCTTCATCGACTTCTTCGAGATCGCCTTCATCATTGTGCCGCTCCTGCTTCTGCCGGCACGGCAGCTCGGCCTCGATCTGAGCTGGTTGGGGATCATCCTGGCGGTCAACCTCCAGACGTCGTTCCTGACGCCACCGTTCGGGTTCTCACTCTTCTACCTGAGGGGAGTCACCCCGAAGTCGATTCCGACCACTCGAATCTACCGGGGTGTGATCCCGTTCATCGCGATCCAGCTGGTGGTGTTGGCCGGATTGATCTGGATGGCGAAGCCGGAGTGACCGCCCGCGACGCCCCGGGGCTCTGGAGTGGGGCGTGTGAAATGCTGGAGGCGGATCCATGGTTTTCCGCCTGGGTGGAGCGGGTCGGGCCGGTCACGGCCGACCGTGCTCGGCTACACCCCTTCGCATACCTCGTTCGGGCGATCGTCGGCCAGCAACTGGCCGGCGCGGCGGCGGCCACCATTCATGGACGCCTGGTCGACGTGCTGGAGGGCGAGGTCGTGCCCGCAAGCCTGCTCCGGGCCGACCCCGCTCGACTCCGTGGTGCGGGCCTTTCGGCGGCGAAACTCCGGGCGATCCTCGACCTCGCCGACAAGGCGGCGTGCGGGGCGCTCCCTCTCGAGGAGACCCACCTCGAGCCGATGGAGAACGAGGCGATCGTGGCCCATCTGACGAGCGTGTGGGGGGTGGGCCAGTGGACCGCGCAGATGTTCTTGATGTTTCGAATGGGACGGCCCGACGTCTGGCCGACCGGAGATCTCGGGGTGAGAGCGGGCTGGGCTCGCATTCATCAGCTGGCCGAGCGCCCGTCGGCGGCGGCTCTCGAGGGGGCGGCCGATCACCTCCGGCCTTGGCGGAGCGCCGCAGCATGGTATTGTTGGCGCGCGATCGATCTTCCCGACCCCGACCTTCAAGCGACCCGATGAGCCTTACCTCGAAGCAGCGTGCCTTTCTCCGGTCCCAGGCACACCGATTGAAACCCGTCGTTCATATCGGCTCGGCGGGGGTCACCGAGGCGGCCGTCGCGTCGCTGCTCGACGCCTTCAACACCCGCGAGATCCTGAAGGTGCGAGTGCAGGAGGCCGCGCCCGACTCGGCCTACGACACCGGCGATCAACTCGCCGCCGCCGTCCCGGGCGCACAGGTGGCTCAGACCATCGGCCGGGTGGTGGTGATGTATCGCCGGCACCCCGACAACCCCGAGCTGAAGCTGCCCCCGAGCTGACGCTGCTCCCCCTGCGCTGACGCTGCCCCCGGGCTGACGCTGCCCCCGAGCTGACGCTGCCCCCGAGCTCGAACTGCCGGCCCGCGGCGGCACCGCAGAAAAAAAGGGCGGTCGACTGCTCGCCGACCGCCCCTTTCGTCTTCACCCGTTCAGGTCTTCATCCGTTCAGGTCTTCACCCGTTCAGGTCGTCACCCGATCTGGAGCGGACTCTGGATCTGCCGGAAGGCGAAGTTGGCGTAGTGCTGTTCGTTGCCGGCGAAGTACGGGAACGCCGTTTCGCGGAAGGCACTCCAGGAGTCGTACACCCGACGGAAGTTGGCATCGCTCGCGGCGATTTCTTCGGTGTAGGCTTTGCTCTCTCGCCAGGCGGCCTGGAGAATATCTTCGCTGAAGGCGCGCAGCTGAGTTCCGTGATCGTTGACCAGACGGCTGAGCGCTTTGGGATTCTCCGTGTCGTAGCGGGCGAGCATGTCGCCATACGATTCGGCACAGACGATGCGCAGGAGCGCCTGATACGACGGGGGCAATTCGTCGAACGCCGCCTTCGAAATCTGGAGGGTGGCCGACAGCCCCGGCTCCCACCAACCGGGCATGTAGTAGTACGATGCGATCTCGTGGAATCCGAGCTTCTCATCGTCGTAGGGCCCGACGAACTCGGTTGCGTCGATCGCTCCTCTTTCGAGAGCGGGGTAGATCTCGGGGCCACCCAGCACCTGCACCGACGCACCGAGGCGCGTCATGATTTCGCCGCCGATGCCGGGAATCCGCATGCGGAGTCCCTGAACGTCGGCGAGGCTGTCGACGGGCTCGCGGAACCAGCCACCCATCTGGGCCCCGGTGTTGCCGCACGGAAGCGGCACGATGCCGAAGTCGGAATAGATGTCTTCGATCAGCTGCAGGCCCCCGCCGTGGTACTGCCAGGCGATCTGTTGCCGTGCCGTGAGCCCGAAGGGCACCGCCGAGTCGAACGCGAGGGCGGGGCTCTTCCCGATGTAGTAGTAGCTGGACGTGAGGCCCGCCTGCACCGTGCCCTGCTGCACCGCATCCATGACCTGGAGCGCCGGCACGATTTCGTTCGCGGCATACACGCGAATGCGAAACCGCCCACCCGTCAGCTCCTCGATTCGGGCGGCCATGCGTTCGGCCGCGCCATGAATGATGTCGAGGCTGGGCGGGAACGACGTCGCCAGGCGCCACTGGATCTCGGGCCCCTGGACTGCGGCGGCCTCGGCCGACGCCACGACGCCCGGAGCTCCTTCGTCGCCACAGGCGGCCAGAACTCCGGCCCCGGCGGCGCCAATCGTGGCTTTCTTGATGAACTCTCGGCGATCGACACGCTCCATACTGCAGACCTCGGTCCAGGGGGGTAAAGGGTGCGCGGTTGCGCCCCGACGCGACGCAATGAAGTAATCTCCTCAACTGAATCCGGCAAACGGGGGAGCAATGGAGTCGCAGCGAGATGACGTTCGATGGGGAGACCTGCGGGGTCTCGAAGCGCGGGCGCGCGAGCGGCTGAGGCCCGAGGCATACGACTACTTTGCGGGAGGGGCGGACGCCGAGACCACCGTGGCCGACAATCGGTCGGCGTGGGGCGAGATCCGGTTGCGTCCGAGAGTCATGGTCGACGTCTCCACGATCGACCGCTCCATCGACCTGCTCGGCGTCAGACTCCCCTCGCCGATCGCGATCGCCCCGACCGCGTTTCATCGACTCGCGCATCCGGACGGCGAGACGGCGACGGCTCGGGGCGCGGGGGGGAGGTTGATGATCGCGTCATCGCTGTCCACCCGGTCGATCGAAGACATCGTGGCGTCGGCGTCGGGCCCCGTCTGGCTCCAGCTGTACGTCTTTCGGGACCGCGGGCTGTCGGAGGCACTGGTCCGGCGAGCAGAGGATGCGGGCTGCGTCGGCCTCTGCCTCACCGTCGACGTGCCTGTGGCAGGCAACCGGGAGCGCGACGTGCGCAACCACTTCGCCCTCCCCGACGACGTCGAGGTGGCGAACTTCGATGGGCGTCTCCAGGCCGCTCTCCCCGCTCGCCTCGGCTCGGGGCTGACGCACTACATCGCGACGCAGTTCGACCCATCCCTGGACTGGGCCGCCGTCGAATGGCTGAGGAGCATTACCCGGCTGCCGATCATCGTGAAGGGCATCCAACACCCCGACGACGGCCGGTTGGCGGTCGAGGCGGGGGTGGCGGCGATCGTCGTGTCGAACCACGGGGGGCGCCAGCTCGATGGTGCCGACGCGACCGCGCGGATCCTCCCCGACGTCGTGGCCGCCGTCGAGGGCCGCGTGCCCGTTCTGGTCGACGGGGGGCTGCGTCACGGCACCGACGTCGCGCGCGCATTGGCCTCCGGGGCGCGAGCCGTCCTCGTCGGACGCCCCGTCTTGTGGGGACTCGCGGTGGGCGGTGCCGACGGGGTAGCGGGGGTGCTCGATGCGTTGGACGAGGGATTCGACCGAACCATGGGCCTTCTCGGGGCCCGAACGGTTTCGGAACTGGGACCGGAGATGCTGGCTCCGACCCGGTCCCTGGTATAACTTTCAGGGCTCCCGGGAGTCACCCGGGATCCCAACGATTTGCCCAGACATGACATGAGCCTTCCCAAAATCGAGAACCCCGTGCAGTTCCTTCGGGACAACGGGGTGCTTTTCGAAATCAATCGCCAGGTCCTTCACCCTCTCGGCCTGGAACTTCACTTCGCCCTCGACGACGACGGTCGACTCACGTCGATCGATCTTCTCGACAACCGCGACAGCCTTCACCCGATTTCGTTCACACCCGAGGCGTTTCAGGCCGGACGCTCGAACTACGAAGCCTACCTCAACGAATCCGGTCGCCGAAACATGCAGAAGCGACGGAAGGTCGGAATGGTGATCCAGACCGGCCCCAACGTTCCGCGGGCGCATCACGACTCGGCAACCGACTGAAGCGAAGGAGCACGACCATGAGCCCCCATCCCGCCCGCCGTTCCCTTCCGCGATCGGTCCGCGCCGGATTCCTGACGATGGTGTGGGCGATCCTCGTGCCCGCGATGGTCTCTGCCCAGGCGCTTGCCGAGCAGACGGTCGTCGTCGGCGCACCCGGGGAGACCATACGGACGGCGGGTGGGATGGTGGTCTCCGAACACCCGGAGGCGAGCCGCGCGGGGGCCGAGGTGCTGGCTGCGGGCGGAAACGCCGTCGACGCGGCGATTGCGACCGGCTTCGCGTTGGCGGTCACGCACCCCTCGGCCGGAAACATCGGCGGGGGAGGATTCATGGTGATTCGGTTCCCCGATGGAGCCACGACGGCCCTCGACTTCAGGGAGCGGGCCCCGGCGGCCTCCCATCCCGAGATGTTCGTCGGCGCCGACGGGGAATATTCGAGTGAGATCCACCACCGGTCCCATATCGCCGTGGGTGTGCCGGGAACGGTGGCGGGGTTCGACAAGGCGCACCGGCTCTACGGGGCGATGAACTGGGAGCGACTCGTGTACCCGTCGGTCGTTCTGGCCGAAGATGGGTTCGAACTGTCGGAGCGTCTGGCCGGCTCGCTCGCGGGTTTCGTGGGCCGGAATCGGTACGAGGCCACGATCGCGGCCTTCTCCGACGACGGCGTGCCCTACGAAGCGGGCGACACACTCCGCCAGTACGATCTGGCCCAGTCGCTGCGGCGCATCATGCTCAATCGTGGGGCGGGCTTCTACGAGGGTGAGACGGCGCGCCTGATCGCCGAGGAGATGCGGCGGGGCGGGGGCATCATCACCGAGGCCGACCTCCTCGCATATCGCGCCCGTGAGCGGGCCCCGATCCACGGTTCGTATCGGGGCTACGATGTGATCTCCATGCCGCCGCCGAGTTCGGGGGGGGTGGCCATGGTCGAGATGCTGGAGATTCTCGAGGGGTACGACGTCGAGTCGCTCGGGCACAACACCTCTCGCTCCCTCCACCTTCTCATCGAGTCGATGCGTCGGGCCTACCGCGATCGGGCCGTCTACCTGGCCGATCCCGACTACGTCGATGTGCCCGTGCACGAACTCGTCAGTGAAGAGCATGCCGCCCTTCGTCGCTCGACGATCGACCCGCGGCGGGCTTCACAGTCGTCGCCGGCCGATGTCGAGGTCGGCACCGAAAGCCTCGAGACCACCCACTACTCGGTGGTCGATGCCGATGGAATGGCCGTATCGGTCACGTACACGCTCGAGGCGGGGTACGGATCGGGAATCGTGGTGCCCGGCGCCGGCTTCCTGCTCAACAACGAGATGGGCGACTTCAACGGACGGCCCGGCCTCACCGACGAGTCGGGACTGATCGGCACCGATCCCAACCTCGCCCGTCCGGGGCAGCGCATGCTGTCGAGCATGACCCCCACGATCCTCGCGCGGGACGGGGAATTGGTCGCCGTCATCGGGAGCCCCGGTGGACGCACGATCATCAACACCGTGATGCAGGTGGTCTCGAACATCGTCGATCACCGTATGGGATTTCCCGAAGCCATCGAGGCCGGGCGGATTCATCATCAGTGGCTCCCGGACCGGGTCAGCGTCGAACAGGACGCCCTGTCGGGCGCAACGATTCAGGCGCTGGAGGCGATGGGTCACACCCTGTCGGTACGGGGGAGCCAGGGCACGGCGCATTCGATCATGATCGACCCGGTCACCGGGGAGCGGATCGGGACGCCCGATGCCCGCAGCCCGGCCTCCGGGGCTGCCGGTCACCGCTGAGGTGACCGATCCCAGGCTTTCCGACGAGGAGGCTCGCCGCCTCTGGCAGAGGGCCGCCGAACTGCAGGCCGATGCCTCGCGGGTGCTCGAGGAACGCTCCAAGGATCTCGCGCGCCGCGACGATGACGAGACCGGCTCCGGATACTCGGTCGATCATGTGCGGCAGGCCGCGGTCGAGGCGGGGATCTCCCAGGAGTTCGTCGAGATGGCCCTCGAGGAGCGCACCGGGGGGGTAGCGGGCGAGCACACCCGGTTCCAGAAGATGGTGTTGGGCAAGGAACGAAAACCCCTGATGGCGCGACGCACCTACGAACATCCGGCCGCCGACGTCTTCGCTGCGATGCAGCGGGTGCTCCCGGCCCTCGCGCTCAATCTCGTCGACACGCGCGGCGGCGACCCTCTCGAAGGCGGCTGGATGCACTTCGAACTGCGGTCGTCTGGTTTCAGTCAGACCGATCGGGTCACCTTCGATCTGTACCAGTGGGCCGATGTTCGGGAGATCCACGTGCGCCTCGCCCCCCTCGGCGAGGATCGCTGTGAGGTCACGATCCGGGCCCCCCTGGACTACTCGCGGAAGCTGTCGTCGAGGGTGTTCGCGGCGATCGCACCGGTCGGAGGCGGCCTTGTCGCGGCCATCTCGGGCGGCGTGTTGACCGCGGTGGTCGGAGGGCTCGGCCTGGCGCCGCTTGCCGCGACGCTGTTGCTGGCCGGTGGCACCGTCGGTGGGTTCGGGGCGGGCACGGCGGGTACGCTCGCGGGTCTTCGGCGGGTCTCGAAGCACGGATGGCGGAAGGGGCAGAGTGCGCTCGAGCGGATCCTCGCGTCGTTCGAAACCGACGTGCGCACGGGTGGGGCCTTCCGGATCGCGGGGCCGCCGCCTCGGGCGGGGATCGATCTCGCGCCTCCGGGTCCGCTGATCGGCTGAACCCGCGGCTGTGCCCTGGGACTTACGACTCCGCCCCGTGATCGAAGGCCGGAACCCGCAGATCGAGGTAGATGGAGGCGAGTCGCAGTGCGAAGGTGGTCGCCATTCCGAACAGCGAGGCCGGGAGTCTCGCGACTCCCCCCGCATCCAGAATGAGGTACAGTCCGATGCCCGCGATCGCCGCCGTCGCGTAGAGCTGGCGATGTCGGAGAATGAAGGGGATCTCTGCAGTCAGGACGTCCCGTACGATGCCGCCCGCGACACCCGTCATGACGCCCATCACCATCACGCTGATCGCGGGCAGGCCTGCGGCCTGGGCGATCTGGGCACCGCCGATGACAAAGAAGGCGAGCCCCGCCGCGTCGGCCAGTTCGAGGGCGTGGGCGGGAGTCGGAAATCGCTTGACCCACTGCACGGTCAGGAAGGCGACGATCGTGATCACCACCAGATAGGTGGGGTCGGTCATCCAGAAGACCTGGCCGCGGTCCATCAAGACGTCCCGGAGTGTGCCGCCCCCGATCGCCGTCACGAGGGCGAGGACCAGGACTCCGAAGAGGTCGAGTTTTTTTCGGCCCGCAGCGAGCACGCCGCTCACGGCGAATACCGCGACCCCGGCGAGGTCGATCAGGTAGAGGGTCATCGCGAAGACTCAGTCGTGCGCGTACGTCAGCCAGCCCCGGGGATCGTCGGCCTCGCCCTTGACGAGGGCCATGAAGGCGGCCTGCAGCTTCGCGGTGATCGGGCCGCGGCCACCCGCGCCGACCTGGATCCGATCGACGCTCCGAATCGGCGTGACCTCCGACGCCGTGCCCGTGAAGAAGAGCTCGTCGACGACGTAGAGTGACTCCCGAGGCACCAGCTGCTCACGCGTGGGGATTCCCAGATCCTGGGCGAGCGTGAGAATGGCGTCGCGGGTGATGCCGGCGAGAGACGTCCCGTCGAGAAAGGGGGTGAACAGGACGCCGTCGCGCACCAGGAACAGATTCTGGCCTGAACCTTCGCTGACGAGTCCGTTGGGACCGAGGGCGATCCCTTCGGCGTAGCCGTCGGCCACGGCCTGAGCCTTGATGAGTTGGGCGCTGTTGTAGTGGCCTGCCGCCTTCGCCGCGGTCGGGAAGGTGTTGGGGGCCGCGCGGGTCCACGAACTCGTGCAGACATCGACGCCGTGCCGCAGCGCTTCGTCGCCCAGGTAGGCGCCCCAGGGCCAGGCGGCGACGTAGCTCTCGATCGGAGACTCGGGGGCGTAGAGGCCCGCCGAGCCGAAGCCTCGCAGGATCATCGGGCGCACATAACACGACCCCAGATCGTTCTCTCGCACCACGAGGCGACAGGCCTCGACGAAAGTGTCGAGGTCGACGTCGGGGCGCATGCGGTAGATCGTGGCGGAGTCGAGGAGCCGTCGAACGTGCTCCCGCAGCCGAAAGATGGCCGGACCTCGCGGGGTCTCGTAGCAGCGAATGCCCTCGAAGACCGACGACCCGAACTGCACGGCGGTGGAGAGGAGGTGCACCGTCGCGTCGGCCCAGGGAATGAGCTGCCCGTCTTTCCAGATCTTCTCGGTAGGGGTCAGTCCAGCGGCCATCGGTTGTCTCGGGTAGGGGATCGAAGAGGGGAGAGCGTCACACGAGCGAGCGAATCCAGCCGCCGTCGACGGCGATCGACTGCGCCGTGATGTACGAGGCGCGCTCCGAGGCCAGGAAGGCAGCGAGCGCGGCGAACTCGGCCGGTTCGCCCACTCGGCCCATCGGCACCTGGTCCGACCACCCCGCGAAGGCCTCCTGGGTCGTGATGCCGTCCCGGGCCGCGAGACTCCCCGCCAGCTCGGTGAGCCGGTCCGTGCGGGTATAGCCGGGGAGGAGGTTGTTCACGGTGATGCCGAAGGGCGCCACCTCGTTGGCGAGGGTGCGCGCAAAGCCGGTGACCGCAGCGCGCACCGTGTTGGAGAGGATCAGCCCGTCGACCGGCTGCTTCACGGCGATCGAGGTCACGTTGAGAATCCGTCCCCAGCGCTGCTCCTTCATCGCCGGGAGCACGGCCCGAGTGAGGTTCAGAACGCTCTCGAGCGTCAGTGCGACCGCGGAGCGCCAGGCCTCGGGGCTGTGCGTCTCGAAGGCCCCCGCCGGCGGACCGCCCGCATTGGTGACCAGAATGTCGATCGGGCCGAACGCCTGGGTGGCTCCTTCGACCACCGCCGCGCACCCCTCGGGAGTGCTCAGGTCGGCGGGAATGGCGATCACTTGCGCGCCCGCGGCGGCAAGCGAGGCCCGCGCCTCTTCGAGCGGACCCTCCGAGCGTGCACACAGCACCACCGCGCATCCCTCGGCCGCGAGCTCATCGGCAATCGCCCGTCCGAGGCCCTTCGACGACGCCCCGACCAGGGCCACCCGCCCACTGATGCCCAGCTCCATGCCTACTCTTCCTCGTCGGTGAAGTAGCTGTCGGTGCCGTCGAGCCAGTCCTGCCGCGGGGGCGAGAAGACGTCGACGTCGAGGGTGTCTTCGAGCGCGAGTGCCTTGTGGGGCACGTGAGCCGGGATGTGGAGCACCTCACCCGCCCGCACGTCGATCGGGTCGGCATGTTCGTCGCCGATCCAGAATCGCAGCGCACCCGACAGGATGTAGGTGATCTGTTCGTTCACATGGTGGTGCATCGGCACGACGGCCCCCTCGTCGAGGAGAACGTGGGCGATCATCATGTCCTGGCCCGTGATGACCTTGCGGGAGATCTGATCGGTTACTTTTTCGCGCGGAAGATCATCCCAGCGAAATTGGCGGACGGAGGCGGGTCGGGTCATGGGAAGCGCGCTGTGGAGGAGAGGGACGTCGTGGCAGGGTGCGAGACGATAGGAAGGGTCTCGGTGGGGCGACAGAGGTCAGGTGCGATGCAGGCTGGGTGAGGGGTCGTGGGACACGTCGAAGAGTCGGAGACTGGCCTGCATGGTGGGCCCCATCAGGACCGCGAAGATGAGCGTGCCCAGCCCGATGGATCCGCCGAGGATCGCGGCGACGACCAGGACGGTGACCTCGATCCCGTTCCGGGTCACCCGCAGGCTTCGGCCGATGCGTCGGGAGAGCCCCATGGCGAGGCCATCCCGGGGCCCGGCCCCGAGCCGAGCGCCGATGTAGACCCCGCTCCCCAGTCCCATGACGGCGATGGCGATCAGGAATTGCACCGTGCCCGCGACGCCGCCGTCGAAGGTGGGAAACCAGCTCTGGGCCCGGAGCACGTCGACCCAGGGCCCGATGATCAACATGTTGCAGATCGTGGCGAGGCCCGGGCGCACCGACAGGGCGAAGGCACTCACGACGATCAACAGCAGTCCCACGCTCTGCGAGATGCGACCGAAACTGAGGCCGGTGCGTTCGCTCAAGACGTCGTGGAG
>CBDUEZ010000034.1:0-20389 GCA_965366355.1 uncultured bacterium | reverse complement strand
ACCCCCAACCTGCTGATTACAAATCAGCTGCTCTACCAGTTGAGCTACGCCAGCGCGCATCGAAAGTAGCGCCCGGAGGGCCCGCGGTCAGTCCCCCCTGGGCATTGGAGCGGCCCCTCCACCTTCAACGCAGGCGGGTTTCGCGGAAAAAAGTCGCAACGCGTCCTTTCTCACGCGGTGGGGTGGACCGATCAGTCAGGTGGCTCAGCGCGGTGCTCCCCGGGGAGCCGGCCAGGGGCAGAAGGTGCCGGAAACCGCTCACGCCTCTCAGAAACGGCGCGCTCGTGCGCCCTTGTCATCTCTATGAGCGGAAAAGAGCGCAATCGCCGACCGGCAACCGTGGCCCCGTGAGCGGTTGTCATTGAATAGAGCGGCAAAGAGCTCAACACAGCCAACCCGCATCGGGGCGTGCACCCTTCTCGGCTTCTTCGCGGCGACGCGACCCACCCGGTCGCACCCGCCAACCACCAGGTCGCACCCGCCAACCGCCATCGCACCCGCCAAGGGATCAGCGTGCCCGAATGGTCAGCCCCCTGCGCGCAGCCCGTCGGCGAAAAGAATCCGCTCGAAGGTGCGGCCGAGCGTGGGGCTATTGAAGTTCTGCATCATTGCCCCCCCATTCCAAGACACCGTCTGCCCCTCGTCGATCTCGATTTGATTCCCTGCCAGCCAGAGGTCCCCGTCGTCGGTCTCGATTCGAATGAAACTGTATTCCGCCGCATGAGTCACTTCGAGAACCGTACCCGAGCCTGCGCCCGGCCCCGCCACGGCGGGTCCACCCGGCGAGAGAGACCCGGCAGCCCCACCGGTGGCCGATCCGGCAGCCCCACCGGTGGCCGACCCGGCCGCCCCACCCGTCGACCCCGCGATCCCACCGGCGCCCGCGCCCGACCCCGCGCCCCCGCCCGGAGTCGCGCTGCCGAAGGTGTTGACGAACAGAATGCGGTCGAAGGTGCGATCGAGCGAAGCGGCGGTGAAGTTCTCCATTCCCATCGCACCGCCGAGCGTCACCTCCATGCCGACCTCGAGCGGACTGGGCGGACCGGCGGCCCAGATCTCCTCACCCCCGGTCTCGACTCGGGCGTAGGTGTATCCTCCCGACTCCATGACCTCGAGGACCGTGGCGAGCGGCCCCGCCGAGCCGGTCAGCGGGACGGCCGAATTCACAGGAGGATGCCCGTCGGGGAGCTGGGCGGCCGTGCCGACCGCGGCGGCTCCTGCGGGAACCACCCCCGGCGCGGGAGCCGATTCGGGGCGATCCAGGACGATCAGTACGGCCGCCAGAAGAACGACGGCACCGAGGACCAGGGTAGAGCGTTGCATTGGTACGATCCGTGGAATCGTTGTCGAAGCGGGAGGGCTCGATGACGAACCCTGCGCAGGACCCCGCGCGGGGGCAAGGGGGAATCGACCGACGCATCCTGGCGCTGGCCGTCCCCGCCCTCGGGGCCCTGGCGGCCGATCCCCTCGTGTCGATCGTCGATACCGCCTTCGTGGGACGGCTGGGGGTGGTGCCGCTGGCCGCCCTCGGTGTGAACACCGCGGTGTTTTCGCTCGCCTTCGTGGTGTTCAACTTTCTCGCCTACGGGACCACACCCCTGGTGGCTCGGGCGGTCGGTCGGGGCGAACGCGACGCGGCCGGTGCCCTGGCGATCCACGCCCTGGCCCTCGCCGTGATCGCCGGGGTCGGAGCACTCGTCCTGCTTCAACTCGCGGCCGGACCGGTGCTCTCCGCGATGGGCGCCTCGGGAGACCTGCGTGATCCGGCGCTCGTCTACCTGCGCATCCGGGCCTTCGCCGGGCCCGCGGTCCTGCTCATCACCGCGGGGCACGGCGTGTTTCGCGGCTGGCAGGACACGCGCACGCCCCTCGTGGTCACCCTCGGTCTCAACCTGGTCAACCTCGTCCTCGACCCCCTGCTGATCTTCGGTCTGGGCTGGGGACTGGCGGGCGCAGCCATCGCCACCGTCGTCGCCCAGTGGGTCGGAGCGCTGCTCTTCGTCTGGCTGATCCTCGGTCCGCGGCGCGAGGCGCTGGGTGTTCGGCTCCACTGGCCGCACCTACGAGATCTCGCCCCGCTCGTGCGGGTGGGCGGGGCGCTGCTGATCCGCACGTTGTCGCTGATCGGAACGATGACCCTCGCCACGGCGACCGCCGCCCGCATCGGCGTTCTCGCCGTCGCCGCGCACCAGGTCGCCATGCAGCTCTGGCTCCTCCTGGCCCTGGTCGTCGATGCGCTCGCCGTCGCGGCTCAGGCCATGATCGGAGAGGCCCGGCCGGCCGAGGCACGCCTCATCGCCCGCCGGTTGCTGCTCTGGGCCGCCGGAATCGGAGTGCTTCTCGCAGCCGCCTTCCTTCTGGGTCGCCCGTGGCTCCCCCGCGTCTTCACCGACGATCCCGAGGCGATCGCGCGCGTCGATCGGCTGCTTCCGTTCATCATCTTCATGCAGCCCCTCAACGCCCTCGTGTTCGTCTGGGACGGGATCTTCATGGGGGCCGGGGCCTTTCGCTACCTCGCCGTGCAGATGGTCCTGTCGTCGGCGCTCGCGGTGGTGCTCCTTCTCCTCGCCGTGCCCCTGGGGTGGGGACTGGCGGGGGTGTGGTGGGCCATCGTGGCGTTGATGGCGACGCGGGCCGTTACCCTGGGACTCTGGTACGCGCGCGGGAAGGTGCCCTAGAAGGGCGCACCCTCAGTCCCGCTTCCACCGTGTGCCCTGAGCCGTGTCTTCGAGAACGATCCCGCGGGCCGTCAGTTCGTCCCGAATCGTGTCGGCGCGAGCCCAGTCCTTGTCGGTGCGCGCCTGCTTGCGCTGCACGATCATGTCTTCGACCCAGGTCGCGAGATCGTCGTCGACCGACGATGACGCCAGGGCGAGCTCCAGTATTCCGAACACCGAGTCCATCGAGGCCAGCGCGTCGGTGGCCCGACGGAGTTCGTCGGCCGTGGCGCGCCCCGTGGATCGATCGAGGGCCGCGTTGACGTCGCGGAGAAAGACGAACAGGGCGGCGAGGGCACCCGACGAGTTGAGGTCGTCGTCGAGAGCGGCCTCGAAGTCCTCGAGCGCGCGATCGGCCAGACCGGCGAGGCCCACGGGAGCCTCGACCCCGTCGGTGTCGACCTCCTCGTGCAGCCTCCGGTGGAGCGCCTCCAACCTCTGGACCGCACGAGCGGAGCCCTCGAGTCCGTCGAAGGTGAAGTTGAGCTCCTTGCGATACTGCGCGCTCACCATCAGATGGCGAATCGCGGCCGGGGCGTGTCCCCGCTCGATCAGCTCGGGCACCGTGAACACGTTGCCCAGCGACTTCGACATCTTCTGGCCCTCGACCCGAAGGTGTTTCGTGTGCATCCAGGCTCGGGCGAAGGGACGCCCCGTCGCCCCCTCGGACTGCGCGATCTCGTTTTCATGATGCGGGAACAGAAGATCTTCGCCGCCCAGATGGAGATCGAGCGTGTCGCCCAGCGCCCCCATGCTCAGAACCGAGCACTCGAGATGCCAGCCCGGTCGCCCTTCACCCCAGGGCGACGGCCACACGGCCCCGACCTCGCGGTCGGCCTCGCGCGCGGCCTTCCACAACACGAAGTCCCGCACATCGTCCTTGTCGTATTCATCGGACTCGATGCGGGATCGCCCGCTTTCGCCATCGGCGCGGCTGCCCGACAAGCGGCCGTAGTCGGCGAAGGCGGAGATGCGGAAATAGACCGAGCCGTCCTCGGCCCGATAGGCCAGTCCCTTCTCTTCGAGCCGCTCGATCCACCGCACCATCTCGTCGACGTGCTCCGTCGCCCGGGGCGTGGCGAAGAAAGGCCGGATCCCGAGGGTGGCGCAGTCTTCGTGGAAGGTCTCACCATGCGGCGCCGTGAACTCTCCCAGCGCCACACCCGCCTCGGCCGCGCCCGCGATCGTCTTGTCGTCGACGTCGGTGAGGTTGAGAACGAAACGGGGCTCCAGCCCCTTCCACTCGAGGTAGCGGTGGAGCACATCATAGGCGACGAACGTGCGGAAGTTGCCGATATGCGCGCGCCCGTAGATGGTCGGGCCACAGCCGTAGACCCGCACGAGCGGAGGCTCGGACGGCTCGAGGGGACGGACGGTTTTGGAGAGTGTGTCGTAGAGGCGGAGGGCCATGGCGGTTGGGCGGGCCGGGTCAGGAGAAGACGCGAATCTCCTTGATGCACCAGTCGTTGGACGATCGTTCCAGAGAAATGAAGATAACGAAGGATCGCTCCTCGGGGGTCCCCGCCGCACGAACGGTCCACACCAACTCGACCAGCCCCTGCTCCGGCGTGCCTCCCAGGGTGTCGGCCCGGCGCACGGTCATCGCCTGCGTCTGGAAGCCCCCGACGAACCGCTCCAGTGCCGCTCGGGCCTGCCGGCGGCTCACTCCGCTGTGGTCGACCCCCTGAAGGCTCAGGTGAATCCCTCCATCCGGGAGGAACGCATCGAGTCCTCGGAGTTCACCCGACGCCCACACCTCCGCGAGGCGGGGGCCGAGGTCGGCAACCGTGTCCTGTGCCCGCGCCGCGGCGGGGTGAAGCGCGAGAGGAGCGGCGGCGAGGAGGGCGAGGGAAGCGAGGGAAGCGAGCGCGGCGAGATGCCGACCGGCCCAGCGCTCGAGGCGGCCGCGAACCATCGCGGGTCGAAGGAAGCCGCGCCGAGTCATGCGCCGGCCTCCATCAATTCCAGGACTCGCGAGAGCGCGGCCTGGGGATCCGGCGCGCCCGTAATCGCACGACCCACCACCAGGAAATCTGCGCCGTCCCGAACCGCCGCGTCGGGGGTGGCCACGCGTCGCTGATCGTGGGCATCCCCGCCCGGAAGACGAATCCCGGGCGTGACCAGCACCGCATCGGGGCCGAGAGCCCTGCGCAACCCGGCCGCTTCGTGGGCCGATGACACCACGCCGTGGATCCCCGAATCGATGGCAAGGCCGGCCAGCCGTCCCACCTCGACCCCCACGTCGTCGACCCCACGCCCCCAGGTCTCGCCCAGGGCGTCGCCGGACAGCGAGGTGAGCACCGTCACAGCGAGAAGCCGCAGGGATCCGGACGCCGCTTCGGCGGCCGCCTCGAGCATCGCGCGCCCACCCCCCGCATGAACCGTGAGGAGCGCGACGTCGAGCTCGACCGCGGCTCGGACCGCCCCGGCTACGGTATTCGGGATGTCGTGGAGCTTCAGGTCGAGAAACACCCGCTTGCGCCGCCCGTGGAGGGCCCGCACGACGCCCGGTCCCTCCCGTGTGAACAGCTCGAGACCCACCTTGTAGTAGGTGACCCGGTCACCCAGGTCGTCGACCAGGGCCAGCGCCTGACGTTGGCTGGGTTGGTCGAGAGGCAGGATCAGTTCGGCCACGGGGCTCGTGCTCGGTTCCGGGTGTCGATGTGCGAGAGATGGATCATTGGACCCCGGTGCTCAGGTCGAGGATCCGTGGGGACCACCGGGTCCGTCGCCCCAGGGGGGCGGCAGGAGGGGCTCACGCGCCAGTCCTCGCGCGACTCGCTCGGCGGCCCGAGGGGCTGCGAACGACGCCGTGCCCATCTGGATCAGCGTCGCGCCCGCACGCAGATACTCGACCGCGTGCTCCGTGCGAAGAATCCCGCCCACACCGACGATCGGCACATCGACCACGCGCGAGACGGCGTGGACGGCGTGGATGCCCACGGGACGCAGGGCGGGCCCGCTCATGCCCCCCTGCCCCGCTCCGATCCTGGGTCGGCCGTCGGCGGCCTCGAGCACCCGGCCGGGAAGTGTGTTGATCAACGTGAGGCCGTCGGCCCCGCAGTCGACCGCCGCACGAGCCGTGTCGGTGAGGTCGGGGTCGTTGGGGGCCAACTTCGCGATGAGGGGGCGTCGAGTGAGGGCCCGACAGCGCTTGATCACCTCTTCGAGCGCGGGCCGATCGAGCGAAAAGGCCCGCCCTCCCAGCCGCGAATCGTTCGGGCACGAGAGGTTGAGCTCGAAGGCCACGAATCCGTCGCAGTCCTTCAGGCGATCGACGAGGGCGACGTACTCGTCGGCGGAGTGTCCGGCTACGCTGACGAACACCCGGGCCCGCTGCAGGTGGGTGGCCAGCCAGGGGAGTTTCTCGGCGGCGACGACCTCGACCCCGGGGTTCGCCAGTCCGATCGAGTTGATCATCCCCGCGCCGAACTCGGCGACCCGTGGGGCCGGGTTGCCGGCGCGTGCCGCCATCGTCACCGACTTCGTGACGAGCCCGCCCAGGGCCTCCAGATCGACGACCCCCTCGAGCTCTCGCCCGAAGCCACAGGTGCCCGCGGCCAGCATCACGGGGTTCTGGAAATGGGCCCCGAAGACCTCGATCCCGGTCACGGGGTTCTCGCAGCGGCGAGGGTGTCGGCGCCCCGGAGAAAAAGATCTCGCCGCAACGCTTCCTCGTCGGCCCGTGCCATCCACTCGCTCACGTTCTGGTGCAGGAGACCCTCCAGCTCTCCAAGATTCATCTCGGCAAGGGTGCGCCCCTGTGCCTGGGCAACGTAGGGGTCGCCGCCGCGGGTCTCCAGACCCGCACGCAATGCCGCGTCGCTGCGCACATCCGGGGTCGTCGCGAGTGCGGCCAGGATCGCCTTTCCCGCCCACGGGTTGTCGGGCGCCTCGCTCGCGAACCGCAGGAACAACCCCCGCGCGAGGCGGGGCGATCCGAGGCGATCCCGGGCCAGCTCGGCCGCGACGAACCAGGCTAGCGGATCTTCGGCCGCCCCCCACTCCTCGAGCAGTTCCACGCGCCGAATGTCGGCCGCGAGTGCGGCGACCGGAGGGAGGCCGCCGCCCGGCAGGAGCACCCGGCGCACCCCGTCGAGCTGCTCGACTTCTTCGACCCGCGCGAGACGAATGTGGGCGACGACCAGGCGGGCCGCCTCGGCGCCCGGGGTCGATCCCTGCATGGCCCAGCCGGCCTCCGACTCCACGGCCAGCGTGTCGCCGGCCTCGATCAACAGCCCGATCCGCTGAAGAAGGAGCTGGTCGCGGGGGCCGGGTGGCCAGTCGCCCGTCCGCACGGGCGCCAGCAGCCCCGCCGCCGGTCCCGGGCCCCATCGCCTCGACGCCCGCGCGACCAGCGCCCCGATGGAGTCCGACAAGATGCCCGCTCGAGTGTCGGCCAGCAGTCCCGTCGCCGCCCGAACCGCGAGAACGGTATCGTTGGCCTCGATGCCGTGCGCGAGCCGCTCGAAAAGCACGGGAATACGGAGGTTGGAATCGGCCGCCTCGGCGCGCGCCAGGTCGAAGAGCGCCTGATCCACCTGCCCTTCGGCGAGGTGGAGCCGGGCCCTCCAGTAGTGGGCTTCGCCGAGCAGCGGCTGCATCGCGAGTTCGATGATCGCCCCGTCGAGGAGGGCGCGAGCGCGCTGTCGGTCACCGACCTCGGTGAGCGCGGCCCCGAGATAGAGCATGGCTCCACGGCGAACGTCGGGATCGTCGGCCCGGAACAAGGCTTCTTCCAGAGCCCCGATCGCCGAAGCGTAGGCGCCTTCGCGGAAATGCGCCCGACCCAGGATGTACAGGGCGTCGTCCGCCCAGGGGCCCTCGGGTTCGCGGCGAAAGCTGGCCGAGGCCTTGCGTGCCGCGTCGGCGTAGGCGGCGCGCGCTTCGTCGGCCCGACCCTCGACTCGAGCCCTCTCCCCGTCATCAAACCGCTGCCGTGCGTTGTAGAGGGAATTGAGGTACACACAGCCCGAAGTCAGTCCCACGAGGAGGGCGAGAAGCGGAGCCCCCCGACGGATCACGACGGATTCCGTCCGCTACCCTCGCTCGCTCGGGGCGGGTAGCGCTCGAAGAAAGCCACCACCGCTTCGGCCATCGCCGCGGCCGCCTCCCGCTGAAACGTCTCGTCGTCGAGAAGGCGCTCCTCGGCGGGATTGGAGATGAAGCCCAGTTCGATCAGGACGCTCGGCATGAGAGCATTCGTGATCACGGCAAGCGGTGCCTGCCGCACGCCTCGATCTCGACTCGGGTGCACGGCCGCGACGCGCTCGTGAACGATCGCGGCGAGGTCGGCAGACCAGTGAATGTGATCGAGATTGCGCAGCTCGTTCAGGATGAAGTCCAGGCCGGCATCACCCGTGCGACCCACGCCCCCATCGCCGGCCAGCGCCGCCGGGGCGTTCTCCAGGGCCGCCACCCGTCGTTCGTGTTCGGTGCGCGCCTCGGAGAGGAAGTAGGTCTCGAGCCCCCGGGGTGCGGGGTCGTCGAGCGCGTTGGCATGAATGGAGATGAGGATGCCGGGACGCTCGCCCCGCAACCGCGTCGCCATCTCGCCGCGGTCCCAGATCGGAATCGAGACATCGCGATCCCGGGTGAGATAGACCTCCAGGTCGGGCACCGTGTCGAGGGCACTCGCCAGCGCGAGCGCCACGGCGAGCGAGACGTCCTTTTCGCGAAGCCCGGCCGGCCCGACGCTCCCGGGGTCGAACCCCCCGTGCCCGGCATCGATCACGACCACCCGCACCGGATCCGGGACCGGAAGGAGTGGAACCAGAAGGCGTGCATCGGGAATCGGCCGCTGTGCTGCGGCGGGGAGTGCTGCGGCGGGGAGTCCCGCGGCGACCAGGAAGAGGAGCGCGAGCGGCAAGAAGAGCGCGAGCCGCAAGAAGAGCACGGCCGGCCCGAAGGGCGCGCCCCGGGCGCGAAGCATGCGCCTCATCGCGACCGCTCACCCATGGCCCGATTGGCCTCACGCTCCTGGGTCTGCCGCTTCAGCTTCTCGCGTTTGTCGTAGAGCTTGCGCCCGCGCGCGACGGCCAGCGTCATCTTGGCCACGCCCCGGCGAAAATAGAGCTCGAGCGGAACCAGGGTGAGGCCCTTCTCCTCGACCTTGCCGAGCAGCCTCTGGATCTCGTCTTTTTTCACCAGGAGCTTGCGGGGTCGAACGGGGTCGACGTTGAAGCGGTTGGCCTGCTCGTAGGGCGAGATGTGAAAGGAATGCAGCCAGAGCTCGCCACGATCCACCCGCGCGAACGCATCCTGGAACGCCACCTTCCCGTCACGAATCGACTTCACCTCCGGCCCCTTGAGGACCAGTCCGACCTCGAGCGTCTCGAGGATCTCGAACTCGTGCCGAGCCTTGCGATTCGAGGCGACCGTGCGGCGGCCCGAGGATTCGACCATCTCGGCTCAGTAGACCAGGACGGTCGCGCCCACGTCGACCATATGCATCAACTCCCGCGCGGACTCGTTGGTGAGGCGGATACATCCGTGAGACACGCGACGTGCCTCGGGATCGGGATTGAGAAGCTGCGCCGGATAACGGGTCCCGTGAATCGCGATGCCGTCGCCGAGGTAGACCGCACTGTTGCCCATCTCGCCCGGCTTGAAGCGGGATGGGTGGTCGTACGACGGAATCGCAAGTCCGTTCTCCGCATACCACCAGTCGGGCGCCTGCCAGACCGGATCCTTCTCCATCCGCTTGATCTTGAAGTAACCGCGGGGGGTGGAGAAATTCCAATCGTGCGTGCTGGTTTCGAGCTGGAACCCGGTTCCCGTCCCGGCCGGAGCCGACCAGATCGCCTCGTCGCCTTCGAAGACGAAGACGCGGTTCTCGGCGAGATGAACCACCACATACCGTTCGGTGGTGGGCACGAGGGGAGACCCCGCATCGAGCTCACGCTCGAGAATGCGGTCTTCATAGACCAGAGGGCTGCCGTTGAACTCCAGCACGCCCTGGCCCGCAAGCGGAGTCGCACCGCCGATCAACCCCCATGGGGCCACCCAGCCGATCAAGGCGAGGGGCAACCACCGGGCGCATTTCTGATATTGGGTCACGCCTCTTCTCCGTCGTTTCTCACCGAACGATACTGGCTCCCGCGGGCCCGACGCATGGTCCAGACCTGGGCCACTTCTCCTCCCAAGATAAACCCGATCGCTTCGTAATAGATCCAAAAAAACAACACGGCCACCGTCAGCAGGTTTCCGTAGGTCGTTCGGTAGTTCGCGACACTCGTCACGTACCAGCCGAAACCCGCCTTGAGCAGTTCGTGGAGAACGGCCGTGAAGGTCGCGGCCACGATCGCGGTAGCCCAGGGAATCGGGCGGACGGGAAGATAGCGATAGACCCCCAGAAAGAGCACCCAGATCGACCCGAAAGCGAGCGCCTGCGCCAGGAGGGCCTGGATGGTACCCAGGGTGTCGCCCTCGAGGGCGAGGAGATTGATCCCGTACGCTTCGGCGGCCTGGAGAACGGCGGTGACGCCGACGTTGACCAGCAACAGAATGCCCCCGACCAGCACCACCTGGATGTCGAAGAGCTTGCCCCTCCAGAGGCTTCGCCCCAGCGGCATGTCGAAGATCTCCCGCAGGGCCGTGCGGAGCGTTCCCACGAGTCGCGTGCTGAACCAGACGAGCAGCCCCGCACCGAGCAGTGTGAATCCGCGCCGCTGATCGAGGAGCGCCGTGATCTGGATGCGCACCGCATCGGCCAGGTCGAGATCGCCCTGCGTCGCCGGAAGGCTCCTCTGAAGGAAGTCGACGACCATGAGGGCCGGGTCGACCACCCGGGCCGACACCACCATGCCCGTGACACCGACGGCGAGAAGCAGGAGCGGAACGAACGCGACCAGCAGGTTGAAACTGATCGCCCCGGCCATGAAGAAGATCAGGTCTTCCTCGGCCTTCTGGAGCACCCGGCGCGCGAACTCCCCCACCCGGATCACGAGGGAGCCGAGTCGTGTGGGCCTTCGCGAACTCACGACCCGACTCCTCTACGTCAGTCGACCGCCGCGGTGGCCTCGTCGTCTGCTGCCTCGCCCGACGCCACTTCACGTGCAGCGTCGATTCCCGCGCGGTAGGCCGCCTTGCTGGTCTCGAGCTTGGTTTCCAGCTCGGAACGGGCGTCGCGTGCCGCGTCGCGGCCCGTCTCGACCGCCTCCTTCACGCGCTCCACCCGAGTCTGGACACCGACCCGGGCTTCTTCGAGGCGCGCCTCGAGCTGCCGCTGAGCGTCGCGGACGCGCTCCTCGGCGGTGCCCTTCATCTCCCGCGCGCGATCCTTCAGCAACGCCTGGGTCTCTTCTCCGGAACGCGGGGCCAGCAGCAGCGCCAGGCCCGCTCCCACGAGGGCACCGAGCACGAACGATCCCATGCCCGAGTTTGAGTCCTTCTCTATGACGATGTACGGCAGATCGTCGTTACGCATGGGGCCTCCTATGCATCAGTGTCCAGGAATCTTCTACACCCAATTCTACCCGAAACCGCGTCACATGCGCCAGCGGTCGTCTGCAGCCGGGAAGTCGGTGGCCTCGAAGCCGGCACGGCCCATCAGCCCGTAGGTCAGGCGCTTACCGAGTTCGACGCCCGGCTGGTCGAGGGGATCGACGCCATAGAGGGCACCGGCGTATACCGTCGCCAACTCGAACAGCATGATGAGTCCGCCGAGTGTGCGCGCGTCGGCCTGCCCCAGTTCGATGGTCATCGAGGGGCGCTGGCCCCGCCGAAGCGCCTCGGTCGTCGCCCGGCGCTCGGCGTCGAGCAACTCCCCCAGGGAGTGGCCGGCCAGATAATGCAGCGAATCGACCTCGGGGTGGACGTCGGGGATCACCACGTCGTCGTCGGGGGGATCGACGGCGAGGAAGATCACCACCTTGTCGCGGGGGCCCTCCATGAAGAGCTGCACCTGGGCGTGCTGGTCCGTGGCGCCGACCGCGGGCAAGGGCGTGGGGCCCACATGTCCGTCACCCTTCACTTTTCCCAGCGACTCGGCCCACAACTGCTGGAACCAGAGGGTGAAGGCCCTCAGTCGATCGGCGTAGGCCATCAGGACGTGAATGGATTGCCCGAATTCGGTGTCGGCGGCATGCAGCACAGTCGCGAGCGCGCCCGCCGGGTTTCGGGAGGGGTCGGCCTCGCGACAGGCCGCCTCCATGGCGGCGGCGCCGTCGAGGAGTCCCTCGATGTCGACGCCGCAGATCGCCGCCGGGAACAGGCCGACCGGCGAGAGGATCGAGAAGCGTCCCCCCACATTGGCGGGCACCGCGAGCGTAGGAATGTCTTCGGCGGTGGCGAGAGCGCGCAGGGACCCCTGCTCCGGGTCGGTCACGAAGAGGAAGTGCCCCCGAAGGGTGTCGGCCTCCACGACCTGAGCGACCCGCTCGCGGGCCACGAGGTATTGGGCCATCGTCTCGGCCGTCGATCCCGACTTGCTGATGACGACGAACAGCGCCTTGCGCAGGTCGAGCCGGGAGAGGAGGCCGTCGACGGTGCGCGGGTCGGGATTGTCGAGTACGTGGAGGCGGGGAAAGTAGCTCCGCGACTCGTCGTCTCGTTCGTTCCAGGCCACGCCCAGGAGAGCCTCCCGGAGGGCCACGGCCCCGAGACCCGAACCGCCGATCCCCAGGATCACCACGTCTTCGAACCACTGACCGAAACTCTCGGCCAGTTCCGAGACGGCCCGGCTGGTGTCGCGGGCATGGGGCAGATCGAGAAACCCCAGATCGCCGGCGACGCGCCGCGCCTCGACCACGCCCCACGCCTCCTCGAAGCGCCGATGCAGATCGCCCCCGCCGAGCAGTCGCGCCGGGTCGATCCCGCTGCCGGCGAGCGCCGGCGAGAGCACGTTGTTCAGATCGAGAAGCGGGGCCATCGGGGTCTCCAGTCCAGGGTCACAGATCCACAGCCAGTCCATCATACGCCGGGCGCACATCCGGCGGCAGGCGCCTCTCGAGATCGGCATGCCCCACCCGGTGGGTCAGGTGGGTGAGATAGGTGCGGCGCGCGCCGACCACGCGGGCGGCCGAAATCGCCTCTTCGATGTTGAAGTGCGTGGGGTGGGGATCACCCCACCACAGCGCGCTCAAGACCAGCGTCTCGACGCCCTCGAGGGCCTCGAGCGCCGCCTCGGGGAGCCGCTTGCAATCGGTCACATATCCCAGCGAGCCGACCCGGAGGCCGTACACGGTCATCTCCCCATGGGGCACGGCGACGGGCCGCACGGGGCCGACCGGGAGATCGACCGCGTCGGGCCCGTCGAACGGCTCGAGCCGAAGACGCGGCTTCGACGTGCCGACCGGGGCCTCGACCCCGTCGAAGACATACGCGAACCGCGACCGCACATCGGCCACGTGCGCGCGGGCGAGATGCAGGGGAAGGTCTCGCCCACTCCGTACGGTGAAGATCCGCAGGTCGTCGAGCCCGTGCAGGTGGTCGGCATGCGGATGGGTCAACCAGACGGCATCGATGCGGGCCGCTCCGGCGGCGAGGAGCTGGAGGCGAAGCTCGGGGGAGGCGTCGACCAGGAGGGTGCGATCGGCGTGTTCGATCAGGGCCCCGGAGCGCGTACGGCGGTCGCGGGGGTCGGCGGAGCGGCACACGGTGCACCCGCACCCCACCACCGGGACGCCGAACGACGTCCCCGTTCCAAGAAAGGTGAGCCTCAAAGCTCCTCGACGCGCATCGTGTTGGTCGTGCCTGCCATGTGGAACGGATACCCGGCCGTGACCACCACCACGTCGCCGGCCCGACCGAGCCCGGCATCGATCACGGCCCGCTTGCCGAATTCGGTGAGCGACTCGTACGACACCTCTTCTTCGGTCGCCAGCAACGGGTGCACACCCCACACGGCCGCGAGCTGGCTGAACGTCACGGGATCGGTGCAGACCGCAAAAATCGGCGCCGAGGGTCGATAGCTCGACACGAGACGCGCGGAGAAGCCGCTCCTCGTGATCGTGATCAAGGCGGGCGTCGACAACTGCCGCCCCGCATCGACCGTCGCCGCCGCGACGGCATGCTCCCTGCGACTCGCCCCCCTCACCTCGTCGTCGGGCATCGCCGTGAGATAGCGCGGCCCGTACTCGAGAACACCGCTCGACTCGATCTCGCGCGCGATTCTCCTCAGTGCACCGATCGCCTCGAGCGGATAGTTCCCGACCGCGGTCTCGCCCGAGAGCATGACGGCGTCGGTGCCGTCGAGGATCGCGTTGGCGACATCGGAGGCCTCGGCCCGCGTGGGCCGGGGTGCGTCGATCATACTCTCGAGCATCTGCGTGGCGGTGATCACGGGCCGTCCGTAGAAGTTGGCCATCTGAATCACCCGCTTCTGCGCGAGCGGTACCTTCTCGAAGGGCAACTCGACCCCGAGGTCGCCGCGGGCCACCATGACGGCGTCGGATTCGGCGAGGATCGCCCCGATGTCGTTGAGGGCCTGGGCCTTCTCGATCTTGGCGACCAGCAGGGCCCGGCCGCGCACGCGCCGGCGCAGATCGGTCATGTCAGACGCGCGCCGAACGAACGAGAGGGAGATGTATTCGGCCCCGATGTCGAGCGCGAACTCGAGATCGACCTCGTCTTTCGCCGTGAGCGAGGGGACGTTCACGTCGACGTCGGGGAGGTTGATGCCCTTGCGACTCTTCAGGAGCCCACCGCGCACCACTTCGAAGCGCGCGCGCAGTCCGTCGGTGTCGACACATCGCACCTCGAGGAGTCCGTCGTCGAGAAGCACCTGCTGTCCGGGCGCGACGTCGGCGGCCAGGGCCTCATACGAGGTCGGGATCTCACCCGGCGCCGCGGAGCTTTCGGGGGCGATGATGATCTGCTCGCCCTCCACCAGCTCGACAGGCTCGGCGAGCACGCCGACGCGGATCTTCGGTCCCGAGAGGTCGACGAGAATCGGCACGGGTCGGCCCGCTTCGCGCGCGGCCGCCCGGATCCGCTCCACGGCTTCACGATGATGCTCGTGGCTCCCGTGTGACATGTTGATGCGGGCCATGTCCAGTCCACCGGCCACGAGGCCTCGAATTCGCTCCTCCGACGAGGTAGCGGGTCCAATGGTGCAGACGATCTTCGTGCGAAGCATGGAGGGTCCCTTCACAGTGGTTCCGAGAGGCGGACGGAAGCTCACCAAGGCCGTCGCAACGGGCAACCCGCCCGCCGCGCCGGGCCGCCAGATCGGAACAACGGGGCGGAGATCTCGGTATAGTCCGATCTCGTAGTTCCCCCTCCGTCCCCGTGTCCGGGTTGCGTCCAGTCCATGCCGTTCCAATACATCGATCGTGAACAGGACGCGGAAAAGCTCTCCCTGGCACTCGGCTCCCAGGAGCCGTTCGCACTCGACTGCGAGGCCGCCGGATTCCATCGATACTCCGACCGCCTCTGCCTGGTACAGGTGACGACCGCGGGGGGTGAGGACTTCATTCTCGACGCCCTCGCCTTCGATGTGGGGACGGTCCTGAAGGGCCCACTCGAAGATCCCGAGGTGCCGGTGCTGATGCACGGCGCGGACTACGACCTGCGCCTGCTCGACCGCGACGTCGGGATCTCGTTGCGGGGCCTGGTCGATACCCAGGTCGCCGCATCGCTCCTCGGGGAATCTGCGCTCGGCCTCGCCGCGCTGCTGCAGAAGCACCTCGACATTCGGCTGGCCAAGAAATACCAGCGGGCCGACTGGGCGAAGCGCCCGCTACCCCACGAGATGCTCGACTACGCCGCCTCCGACACCCGCTACCTCCACGAACTGGTGCGGCGCCTCCAGGACGCCCTCGCCTCGACCGGTCGCATGTCGTGGGCACAGGAGGAATATCGCAACCTGGAAGCGGTGCGTTGGGAAGACTCGGCCGACGACGACCCGGTCGCGCGGGTGAAGGCCGCCCGGGACCTCACGGTTCGTGAGGTCGCGCTGCTTCGGGAGGCGTTGGGATGGCGGGACGACATCGCGCGCGCGCAGGACCGCGCACCCTTCCGGATCGCCTCGGATCAGGTGCTGGTCGACGTCGTGCAATCGCGGCCCGGGAGCACCGGGGAACTCGCCCGGACCAAGGGCATGAACGACCGCCTGGCCCACGAGTATGGCGCCAGGCTGCTCGAGCGTCTCGCTCGAATCGACGAGCTCGCCGACGATGCGGTCGTGGGACTGCCCCGGCGTCCGCGCGGAACGGGACCCGGCCGCCCGCCGCCCGAGGTGGAGGAACTGGCCGAGCGCCTCAAGCGCGTACGGAATCAGCGGGCCGCCGACCTCGGCATCGACCGGGGAACGCTTCTCCCGAATGCGGCACTCGTCGAGATCGCGCGGGTCGCACCCAAGTCGGCGGACGACCTCTCGTCGGTGGCGGGACTGAGGCAGTGGCAACTGGAGGTCGTAGGCCCTGGACTGCTCGAGGTCCTGGGAGCTTGAATACGCGATAGCAAGGAGGGCGGATGGCTTCGGAAATGCTACAGCGAGAAGACGTTTCTGTGTATGTCGTGGCTGGCGTGCCGAAGAGCTTCAAGAAGAAGCTCCAGAAGTTCGTCGATGCCGAGAGCAAGTCGTCGGGTGACACCATGCTCCTCGACGACGACATGACCGAATGGGTCGTCGCGCGCCTACGCGGCGAGAAGCGCCGGAGTCACGAGCAGACACCGGCTTCGTCGGCCCTCTGGCGGGCCTTCCGCGCCCTGAGCGCGGCCCGCTACCACTTGCAGGACCCGGACCTCCAGGCCGAAGTGCGCGATCTTCGCAATCGAATCGAAGATCTGTGGCGCGGGGTCAGCCCTCTCCACGAGCCCGATGAAGAAGAAGAGGGCGAGGGCGAGGATGACGCGGGAGAAGACACCGAGACGGGCCAGAAAGCCGCCGTCTGAGGAGAGAGGTGCCGGCCCGTATCAGGCCGCTTCTTCTTCCTTCAACTTGCAGTCGATGCAGTACCGGGCATGCGGAAGCGCATCGAGACGCTCGAAGCCGACGTCGGTGCCGCAGGTGTGGCAGTCGCCGAACGCCTTCGGATCGTTGTACAGCCGGCGCAGCGCTTCCTCGATGCGATAGAGGTAGCGGCCTTCTTTCGTCGCAAAGAGCGCAGCCTTCTCACGCTCCATCGCCTCGGTTCCCTGATCGGCCATATGATCGGTGTAGGCCGAGAGGTCGGAGTCGCCCGATTCACGATCGGCCTTCGCCATGCGGTCGAACATGCCCAGAGAGCGCGCTGCCCGGGCCCGCTCGTCGAGGAGTCGCTTTTCGATGTGTGCGAGTTGTTTCTTGTTCAGCATGGTTACGAACCCTGCGCATCGGGAAAGTCGAGCGTTTGCTTCCGAGGCCCGAATTTAGCAGCGCTCGCAAAAACGGTCTAGACGCGCGGCCAACCCCCGCCTGACGGGATGGGGATCACCACCGAATCAGGGCCGAGCCCCAGGTGAATCCCGACCCGAACGCGACGAGGCACAGCAGATCGCCTCGATGCAATCTCCCGTCCCGAACCGCCTCGCCGAGCGCGATCGGGATCGTGGCCGCAGTCGTGTTTCCGTAACGCTGCACATTGTTGACCACCTGAGCATCGGTCAGCCCCAGCCGTCGCTGAACCATCTGCGAAATGCGGAGGTTGGCCTGGTGGGGAATCAAAAGGTCGATGTCGTCCCGAGTGAGGCCGTTGGCTACAAGGGCCTCATCGACGGCCTCGGGCATACGCGTGACCGCGTGTTTGAACACTTCGCGGCCGTCCATCGCGGGAAAGTGACGACCCTCTTCGAGATCCTCGATCGACAGCCGCGGATGCCGCGCGCTCGACGACGCGTCGGCCCACAACACCTCGGCGTGGCGGCCGTCGGCGTGAAGGTGCGTCGACAGCACTCCGCGGTCGACATCGTCGGTCGCCTGAATCACCGCCGCACCGGCCCCGTCGCCGAAGAGCACCGCCATGTCGCGGCCGCGCGTGCTCAGATCCAGCCCGGTCGACTGGATCTCGACCCCCACCAGGAGCACCGTGCGGTATTGCCCGGAGCGAATCCAGGCGTCGCACACCGAGAGCCCGTACACGAAACCGGAGCACTGGGCCCGGATGTCGAGGCACGGCACGGTCGCGAGGTTCAGCTCACGCTGGAGGAAGACGCCCGTTCCGGGAAAGAAGTGATCGGGGCTGAGCGTGGCCAGCACGATGGCGTCGACCTCCGACGCCTCCACCCCCGCCTCGGCCAGGGCCATCTCGGCCGCCGCCCGAGCCATCTCGGCGCCCGTCGTGCCCGGCGCGACCCATCGGCGTTCCTCGATTCCCGTGCGCTCCCGGATCCAGGCGTCGGAGGTGTCCATCATCGTCGAGAGTTCGTCGTTGGTGACGATCCGCTCCGGCACATGATACCCGGTCCCGATGATCGCACTGCGAGGCATGTCGTTCCTCCATATCAGAGTTCGAACGTCGTGGGGCGGCCGCCGCCTGCGGGACCCCGCACCCCCCCCTCGGGTAGCCTGACGACGGCGAGCCCACTCGGGCTTCCCACCACTTCTGAACTACGGGATCTGGCCATCGTGGACATGATCGAATGCCGGCGCTGCTCCGAGGGGCCTCGGCTCGAACGCGCGCCCTTCCGCAACGAACTCGGGGAGCGCATTCTCGCCGAAATCTGTCAGAACTGCTGGAAGGACTGGCTTCAGCACCAGACCATCCTGATCAACCACTACGGGCTCGACCCTCGCGAACAGAAGTCCCGCGACTTTCTGTATAGTCAGGTCGAGCAGGTCCTTCTCGGAGACGGCGACGCGAAGCAGGTCGACACCTCGAAAGAGGGCACGGTCAGCTGGTGAAGCTCACGCCGTGAGCACCTCCCGCACCTGACCCAGGGCCCACTGCAGGTCGTCGCGCGAAATCACCAGCGGCGGAGCGAAGCGGATCACCTGATGGTGGGTTTCCTTCGCAAGAATCCCGCGGGCCTGGAGGGCCTCGCAGAAGGGACGCGCAGGGCCCGATTCGACCTTGATCTCGACCCCGATCATCAGTCCCTTGCCGCGCACCTCGAGAACGTGTGGCGACTCGATCGCCCGCAGCTCGTCCATGAACCAGGCGCCGAGTTCGTCTGATTTTTCGACGAGCTGTTCGTCGACGATCACGTCGAGCGCCGCCAACCCCACGGCGGCCCCGAGCGGATTGCCGCCGAACGTCGATCCGTGGTCTCCGGGATGGAACACGTCCATGAACTCCGCATCGGCCAACGCGGCCGAGACCGGATAGACGCCGCCGCCGAGGGCCTTTCCGACGATGAGTACGTCGGGCCTCACGTCTTCCCAGTCACAGCAGAACATGCGGCCCGTGCGGCCGAGCCCGGTCTGGATCTCGTCGGCCATGAAGGCGACGCGATGTTCGCGGCAGATCTCCCGCGCTCGCCGTAGATATCCGTCGGCCGGCACGACCACTCCGCCCTCGCCCTGGATCGGCTCGACCAGGAATCCCACGGTGTTCGGGGTGATCGCCTTCTCGAGCGCAGCGGCATCGCCGTAGGGCACGGTCGTGAAGCCCGGCGTGAAGGGGCCGAATCCCTCTTTGTACTGATCTTCAGACGAGAAGCCGACGATCGTCGTCGTGCGGCCGTGGAAGTTGTTCGAACAGACGATGATGTCGGCCTGATCGTGTGCCACGCCCTTCACCTGGTATCCCCACTTCCGCACCATCTTGATGGCCGTCTCGACCGCCTCGGCCCCGGTGTTCATGGGCAGGGCCTTCTCGAAGCCCGTCACCTCGCACAGACGGCGCAGGAAGGGTCCCATCTGGTCGTTGTGGAAGGCCCGGGAGGTCAGCGTCAGCCGATCGAGCTGGGCCCGCGTGGCCGCGAGAATACGCGGGTGGCGGTGCCCCTGGTTGACCGCGGAATAGGCGGCCAGCATGTCGAGGTAGCGCTTCCCTTCGACGTCCCACACCCACACCCCTTCCCCTCGCTCCAGTACGACGGGGAGCGGCTTGTAGTTGTGGGCGCTGAAGCGCAGCGCCTCGTCGAGGTATCGTTCGGTCGTCATGGGGGACTCCGGTCCGGTCTAGGGTTGGCTCGCGGGATCGTTTCGGGTGAACGACAGCGGGGGATGGGGACGGGTGTCGACCTCGAGGCGAAAGACGTCGGGACGTGCGTAGTGGCCGGTGACGTCGAAGTCGAACTTGGCGCGCACGATGTCGCCCGGATCGATCTCTGCGGTGAGGATGCCCGCCTCGCCCTCGAGCGGTCCCGCGAGAAGGTCGCCCATCGGAGAGTAGATGGCGCTCCCGCCCACACACAACGTCTCGGGCCACGCGTCGAGTTCGTGCGCGAGCTCGAGATCGTCGGGGTACATGTCGCGGGTCACGAACTGGTTGCACCCGAGCACGAAACAGCGGCCCTCGATCGCGATGTGCTGGAGCGTCGACTGCCAGCGCGGGCGCGCGTCGGCGGTGGGCGCGACGTAGATCTGCACCCCCTGCCCGTACATCGCCATGCGCGCGAGCGGCATGTAGTTCTCCCAGCAGATCAGTCCGCCGACCCGCCCGAGGGGGGTGTCGAAGACCGGCATGGTGCTCCCGTCGCCCTCGCCCCAGATGAGTCGCTCGGCGGCCGTCGGCTTCAGCTTGCGATGTTTGCCGAGGAGCGTGCCGTCGGACCCGAAATACAGCAGCGTGCAGAAGAGGGTGCCCCCGGAATAGGTGCTGTCGCGCTCCACGACCCCGACCACGAGGGTCACCGCGTGCGCG
>CBDUEZ010000033.1:0-20765 GCA_965366355.1 uncultured bacterium | reverse complement strand
CCGTGTCCAGCCGAATTGACCAGTACATCAACGCGTCCCCATTTCTCCATTGCCATCCTCCGCGAGGAAGACCACACCCATGCCCCCCCGTCCGATCTCGCGCACGATCCGGTACCGACCCTGACTCGACTCTTCGATCCTGGCCTTGAGTCGGGCACTCGATTCCGGAAGAATGGCGGCCTCCGCCGCGGCCGCGAGCGTGCTCCCACAGGCGGCACAGAAGGAGTCCCCCGCGAAGAGGGGCGCGTTGCAGCTCCCGCAATGCCGTCGCTGGGCCGTCGGCACGGCCTCGTTGATGATCGTGCGTCGTTCGGCCCCGGCGTCGATACCGCGCGTACGAACCGGGATGCCACAGCCGCTGCAGAACGCGTCCGTCGGGAGCAGAGCGTTACCGCAGGAACCGCAGGATGAGTTGTCTACGGACACCTAGACGATCCCCCGGCGCCAGAGTGTGACTTGAGAGTCGGAACGGTACCCGAGTCCAGCGCGTCGGGCAACTTGCCGCGCGACGACCGAACGCACACGGAGCGGTGTCTTGCCCCCGACGGGCGGGGGTCGGTAGTCTGGCGCATGGTCCTCTTCCTCGAGCTGAATTCCACGGAGCATGCCGTGATGCCGTTTCACTGCTTTCCGCGGCCGAATCGCCTGGCCCCGTCCCTCTCCATACTCCTGATCGCGACAGGACTCCTTCTGACCGGACAAGCGCTGGCTGGGGCGAGCCCTCTCGCCGCCTCGGTCCAGGACGCCGCTCCGATCACCGCACAGCACCTGAGTGACCTTCGCTCGCGTTCGATCGGACCGGCCGTGACGGGAGGTCGGATCACGGATATCGCGATCCACCCCGATCATCGGGCGACGGTCTACATCGCGACAGCTGCCGGAGGAATCTGGAAGAGCACCAACATGGGGCAACAATGGACCCCCATCTTCGACGACCAGCCGGTCAGCACCTTCGGCGACATCGCGATCGCGCCGTCGAATCCCAACGTGCTGTACGCAGGCACGGGTGAGCAGAACAACCGCAACTCCACCTCGTGGGGCAACGGCGTCTACCGCTCCGATGATGCTGGAACCACGTGGCGGCACGTCGGCCTCGAGGGCACCCGACACGTGGGACGCATTCGCGTGCACCCCACCAATCCCGACATCGCCTTCGTGGCCGGACTCGGCAACCTCTGGGCGTCCAACGAGGAGCGCGGAGTGTTTCGCACCGTCGACGGGGGGCGCACCTGGGACAAGGTGCTCTTTGTCGACGGGGAGACCGGTGCGGTCGACCTGGCGATGGATGCCTCCAATCCGGACGTGCTCTACGCCGCCACCTACCAGCGTCAGCGAAAGGCCTGGGGGTTCAACGGCGGCGGGCCCGGAAGCGGCATCTGGAAGTCGACCGACGGCGGGTCCACCTGGATCGAGTTGACCAACGGGCTTCCCCAGGACGACATGGGCCGCATCGGGATCGCGGTGTCGCCGTCCCACCCGAACGTCGTCATGGCCCTCGTCGAGGCGCCCACGCGGCCCACCGGCGAACCTGCGGCCGGCGGGGGTGGTCCGGGGGGCTTCGGGCGCCGTGATCCGGGCGAGACGGGCACCTATCGCTCCGAGGACGGTGGGGCGACGTGGCAGAAGATGAGCGACGAGAACGGTCGCCCCATGTACTACTCGCACATCTTCATCGACCCGAACGACCCCGACCTGGTCTACAGCGCCTCGACCAACTCGGTGAAGAGCACCGATGGCGGCCGCACCTGGTCGACGATCGCGGCCCAACCATCGTACGACGTGGGCGTGCACCTCGACATGCACACGATGTGGCTCGACCCCTCCGACGATCAGCACTTCTATCTCGCCGGTGACGGCGGGCTCCACGAGTCGTTCGACGGCGGTCTGAACTATCGCAAGATCAACAACTTCGAGATCGGGCAGTTCTACGGAATCGGAGTCGACCAGCGCGACCCCTATTGGGTCTATGGCGGCATGCAGGACAACCACTCCTGGATGGGCCCGTCGGAAACGCGCCGCTACGACGGCATCCTGAACGACGACTGGTCGCAGATCGGATTCAGCGACGGCATGTACCAACAGGTCGACAAGGCGGGTCCGCGCTTCGTATACAGCTCGGCCACCTCCGGGAGCTACAACCGCGTCGACGTGATCGCGGGCACAAAACGCCCCATCGGTCCCGCGGCGCCCGAGGGCGAAAGTTATCGATTCGACTGGACCTCTCCGGGCCTCGCCTCGATGCACCAGGAGGGGCTGCTCTACATCGGCGGCAACCGTCTCTTCATTTCCAGGGACTTCGGGGAGACGTGGGACCGCACCGAGGAACTCGACCGCGGTATCGAGCGGAATCAGCGCAGCATCATGGGCGTGCCCCTCGATGACATCTTCATCTCGGCCGACGACGGAGTCGGCGGATTCGGGGTCGTCTCGACGCTCGCCGAATCGCCCCTCGACATGAATGTGCTGTGGGTCGGCACCGACGACGGCAACGTGCAGGTCTCCCGGGATCAGGGGCAGTCGTGGACCGAGGTGTCGGGCAATGTGCCGGGCATCGCCGACGGCACCTACGTGAGCCGGGTCGACGCATCGGCCCACGATCTGGCGACCGCCTACGTCAGCTTCGACGCCCATCGCGAGGGCGACTTCGCGCCCTACATCTTCCGCACCACCGATTTCGGAGCCACCTGGACCCCCATTCACGCGGGACTCCCCGAGGGTTCGGTCAACGTCGTGGTCGAACACCCCGACAACCCGAACGTGCTGTTCGTGGGAACCGAGAACGCCCCCTGGGTCTCGACCGACGGAGGCGCCCACTGGGTGAGGATCCCGAATCTGCCTTCGACCGCCTACGACGACATGATCGTGCACGCCCGAGAGAAGGACCTCGTGCTGGGCACACACGGCCGCAGCATCTGGATTCTCGATGACACGCGCTTTCTCGCGGAGTGGACCACCGACAATGTCGCGGCCCCGGCCCATCTCTTCTCGGCCGACGAGGGCACGCTCCTTCGCTACCGCAAAGACAACGCCTACCGGGGCCAGGCGGAGTTCGCGGGTGAAAACCCGCCCGACGGCATCGAGTTGACCTACCGACTCGGACCGGGCGGTGGCGATGCGTTGCTCACGGTGGCCCGCACCGACGGGACCGTCGTTCGCCGAATGGCCGTGCCCGCGGCGGTCGGCCTGCACCGCGTCAACTGGGATCTCCGCCACGGCGATCCCGACTCGCCCGACCTGTGGGCCCGTTGGGACGATCCGGACTACCCCCGCCCCCCCAGCAACAGAGGCGGCCCGTTCGTTTCGCCTGGAAGTTACACGGTGACTCTGTCGGCCCGCGGCACGACGTCGAGCACGGCCGTGAGCGTGAAGGGTGACCCGATGCTCGCTCACACCGACGCCGACTATCGCGCCGCAGAAGCCTTCCTTCTCCGAGCCGGGGCTCTCGCCGAGCGCGCGCAGGAGGCCACACGGGGCGCGCAGGGGGCCGACGCCGGCGCGCTCCGGTCCCTGGCCCGAGAGGTGCAGATCTTCACCCGGGCCTTCGGTGACGCCGGTCGGTTCTACGACGGCAACTTCGATCCACCGAGCGCGGGCGACCTGGCCCGGCTGGAAGAACTCGAGGCGGCCATGAGTGCCGCAATGGGGGGATAGCGGGGGGGCGACGTTAGATTTCGAGATGCCCAATACGACATCTGCCGAAGCCGACCTCGCCTTTGCCGATCTGGGACTGGGTGCGCCGCTCCTCACCGCGCTCCAGTCCCTCGGCTACGAAGAACCCACCCCCATCCAGCAGGCCGCGATCCCGCCCCTTCTGGAGGGTCGCGACCTGCTGGGTCTGGCGGCCACGGGCACCGGCAAGACCGCCGCGTTCGCCCTTCCGCTTCTCCAGCGCATGAAACGGGCGGGGGGTGCGCCCGGTGCCCTGATCCTGGTGCCGACCCGCGAGCTGGCCGTTCAGGTCGCCCAGGCGGTGCACAAGTATGGTCGAGAGATGTCTGCCGAGGTGCTGCCGATCTACGGGGGTCAGGCCTTCCGGCAACAGCTCCGCGTGCTCAAGCGGGGGGTCGACGTCGTGGTCGCCACGCCGGGACGCGCCTTGGATCACATTCGGCGAGGCACTCTCGACCTGTCCCAGGTAGGGATTCTCGTGCTCGACGAGGCCGACGAGATGCTCGACATGGGCTTCGCCGACGAGATCGAAGAGATCCTCGCGGCGGTGCCGACCGAACGGCAGACCCTGCTCTTCTCGGCCACCCTGAGCCCCCGGATCACGAAGATCGCCAAGAAGCACCTGGTCGACCCCGTCGAAGTGCGCATCAAGGACGAACCGGAGGGCGACGGCGACGGCCCCCTGGTGCGCCAGACGGCCTACCTCGTGCGCCGACCCCATAAACTGGCCGCCCTGGGACGGGTGCTGGACCTCGAGGGTCCCGATGCCGCCCTGGTGTTCTGCCGAACCCGCAACGACGTCGACGAACTCGTCGAGGCGCTCAACGCACGGGGCTACCGGTGTGAACCCATGCACGGGGGCATGTCGCAGGACGAGCGCGAGCGGGTCATGAAGAAGCTCCGGGCCGGGGCCGTCGACCTGTTGGTCGCGACCGATGTCGCCGCCCGAGGGCTCGACATCGCCCACCTCACGCACGTCATCAACTACGAAGTCCCCAACGCGCCCAAGTCGTATGTGCACCGCATCGGGCGCGTCGGGCGGGCCGGCCGAGAAGGCATCGCCATCACCCTGGTCGATCCCCGCGAACATTCCCTCCTTCGCAATATCGAGCGCCTCACCCGCCAGAAGATCGCGGTCGAGTCGCTTCCGACGGTCGCCGACATGCAGGCTCACCGCATGGAACTCACCCGCGCCTCCCTGCGCGAGTCGATCCTCGGCGGCGGGCTCGAGCACTACCGGGTCGTGGTCGACTCCCTGACCGACGAGTTCGACCTGTGGGACGTGGCCGCCGGCGCCGTGAAGAGCGCCCACGAAGCGGCGCTCCCCGATGGGGCCGACGACGACGAAGACATTCCGACGGCCCGCCTGCCGCGCTCCGAGCCGAGTCGGGGCACCGGTTCGGGCGGCTCGAACACTTCGAAGAAGGGCGGCCGCACGCGCGGCTCCACGCGGCTGTTCATCAGCGTCGGCCGTCGATCGGGGGTGCGCCCCAAAGATCTGGTGGGGGCCATCACGGGCGAGGCGGGAATCCGCGGAAGCGAGATCGGCACGATCCAGATCTCCGAAAAATTCAGTCTGGTCGAGGTGGCTGCCCCGGTCGCGGCCCAGGTCGTTCAGGCGCTGAAGCGGTCCAGCATCAAGGGAGTGCGCGTGAAGGTGAAGATCGACGGAGGTCGATGACCGTGTATATTGGGCCCGAGTCCATCGGCACCCCCGTCTCACGCAACTCTCGGCCACAACACCCATGAGCGGCTCCATCGACCCCATCATCCGCTCCGGTTCACGCCTTCGATTGGTCTCGCGGGCGATGACCCTCTGCACTCTGTTGATCGCCGCCTCGTGCGCGACGACCCCGCCGGTCGCTACCGCCGGCGACTCCTCGCGGGAGTCACGAACCGACCCCTCCCTCGCCCGACTCGAGGCCATCTACAACGCGCGGGCCGACAGCGCTCGCATGAATGTGAGCGAGGCCGACGTCGCCTTCATGACGGGAATGATCTCGCATCATGCGCAGGCGCTGGTCATGTCGGCGTGGGCGCCCTCTCGCGACGCCAGTCCCAGCGTGCGCACGCTGACCGCCAGGATCACCAACGCCCAGAAAGACGAGATCGCGCTCATGCAGCGCTGGCTGAGGGAGCGGGATCGTCCGGTGCCGATGGTCGAACCCGGCGGGGCGATGCCCGCGATGGCCGGCCACGACATGCACATGACGATGCCCGGAATGTTGTCGCCCGAACAGCTCGAGGAGCTCTCCGCCTCCCGAGGCCCGGACTTCGACCGGCTCTTCCTGACGTTCATGATCCAACACCATCAGGGCGCCGTCACCATGGTGGCCGAACTTTTCGCATCCGACGGCGCCGCCCAGGACGAATTCGTCTTCAAGCTGGCGTCGGACATCCAGGTCGATCAGACCACCGAAGTGGCTCGAATGCAGCGCATGCTCGAGGCCCTCGCGGCCGGGCAGCGCCCATGACCCGCACCACCCACCCCAACGAGGACGTTCTCATGACCCGATCCCCCCTTCCACGGCTTTCGATCGCCGTGGTCCTCCTGACCCTCGCGGGGTGTGCGTCATCATCGAGCGACGGCTCGTCGGGAATGACCCCCTCCGGTTCCCCCACGATGGCGCCTCAGCCGCTGCGGGTCACCGCCCCGAACCCCGATCCGCGGATCGGCCTCGGCGCTGGGCTTTTCGACGCCGAAGAGGCCGTGTGGAACCTACGGGTCGTCTCGGCCACGCCGCCTCCCGAGGAGTTTGTCGGCATCACCAACTCCGACCTCGCCTTCACGGGAAACTACGCGATCCAGGGCAACTACAACGGGGTCCAGGTCTGGGACATCTCGAATCCGAGTGCTCCCGAACTCACGACGGCCTACGTCTGTCCCGCGTCGCAGAGTGACGTCTCGGTCTACGGCAACCTCCTGTTCGTCTCCGGCGAGGGCATGACGGGGCGCCTCGACTGTGGCACCCAGGGTGTTGCGCAGGCCGTCAGTCCCGAGCGGCTCCGTGGGATCCGGATCTTCGACATCAGCGACATCCGGAACCCGGTGTACGTCTCCAATGTGCAGACCTGCCGGGGCTCGCATACCCACACCGTCCTCGAAGACCCGAACGACACCGACAACGTCTATATCTACGTGTCGGGCTCTTCGTCGGTGCGGCCCGAGGCCGAGCTGCCCGGGTGCTCGAGCGCATCGCCGAGCGAAGATCCGAATTCGGCCCTCTTCCGCATCGAGGTGATCCGGGTGCCGCTCGCCAATCCGAAGGCGGCGGCGATCGTCAGTTCGCCTCGCATCTTCAACGACCTCGTCGCGCCGCCCTCGCACGGCCTCGCCCCCGAAGACCTCCGGGTCATCGAAGAGGCGCGGGCCCAGGGGGCCTTCGTGGCCGAACTCCGGGGCCAGCAGCGGGTTCTCCCGGGCCGGATGATGCAGCCGCTTCTCGACAGCATCGTGCGCGCTCGCGGCGGAAGTGGGGCGGCCACGGCCGCCGACAGCGCCGCGCTCCGGGCCTTCCTCCCCACCTGGTCGGCCGCCCAGGCGGCGCAGAGCCAGAGCGACGGCCCGGCGCCCGGTCCGACGCAGTGCCACGACATCACGGTGTATCCGAGCATCGGACTCGCCGGGGGTGCCTGCGAGGGCTACGGCCTCCTGCTCGACATCTCCGATCCGGCCAACCCGAGGCGTCTCGCTGCGGCGTCGGACTCCAACTTCTCGTACTGGCACTCGGCCACCTTCAACAACGACGGCACGAAGGTGCTCTTCACCGACGAATGGGGCGGTGGTGGTGGTCCGAAGTGTCGCGCGACCGACCCGATGGAGTGGGGCGCCAACGCCATCTTCACCCTCGACGGTGAAGACATGAACTTCCAGAGCTACTACAAGCTCCCGGCGGCCCAGACCTCGTTGGAAAACTGCGTGGCGCACAACGGTTCTCTGATTCCGGTGCCCGGCCGCGACATCATGGTGCAGTCGTGGTATCAGGGGGGCATCTCGATCTTCGATTGGACCGATGCCACCAACCCGGTCGAGATCGCCTTCCACGACCGCGGGCCGGTCGACGGCCAGCGGCAGGGGAATGGCGGCAGCTGGTCGGTCTACTGGTACAACGGCGTGATCGTGAGTTCCGAGATCGCCCGGGGCCTCGACATCTTCGAACTCGTCGCGAGTGACGTTCTCTCGCAGAACGAAATCGACGCGGCGAAGTCGGTGCACTTCGACCACCTGAACTCACAGGGCCAGCCCAAGATCGTCTGGCCCCCGAGCTTCGCACTCGCCGGTGCCTTCGTAGACCAGCTCGATCGGTCGCAGGCCATGCCGGCCACCTGGATCACTCAGACCCGGACGGCCCTGGCCGCGGCGCAGAGAGCGTCCGGAAGCGCTCGGCGCGAGGCGCTCGAAACGCTCGCCAACCGAATGGAAGGCGAGGTGAATCGGTCGGGTGATGCCGGCCGCATGCGGATGCTCCACGAAGCGGTGGTCGCTTTAGCCGCGAACTGACCCCGCCGAATCTTCAGAGGGGTGCAGGCGGGCCCGACGGCTCCGGTCGTCGGGCCCGTTCTGCGTTCGACCCCCACGTTCCGCTCTCAACCGACCCGTCCATGACCGAGTCTGAATCGACCCACGGCCACGCCCTCTCGGAAAGCGAGGCCCTCCCCCTCCCCGCCCTCGTCGCCCGTGGCGGCGTCGGGGGTGTGCTGATGGGGCTGGCCAACCTCGTCCCGGGCATCAGCGGGGGCACCATGCTGCTCGCGACGGGGGTGTTTCCCACCTTCATCGCCGCCATCGCCGATGTGACGACGCTCCGCTTCCGGCGCCGCTCCCTCATCGCGCTGGCCACCATCGTCGGCAGCGCGGCCCTCGCGATCCTCCTGTTGGCGGGCACCGTGCGGGGCCTGGTGATGGAGCAGCGCTGGATCATGTACAGCCTCTTCATCGGACTGACCCTGGGGGGCGTACCGCTGGTCTGGAGGCTCGCGAAGCCGGCCTCGCCCGGCCTCTGGGCCGCCGCCGGCGTGAGCTTCGCCCTGATGGCGCTCATGGCGTTCGGCGGCGACGTCGGCGGCTCCGGAGAGGCCCGCTTTTCACTTCTCCTTCTGGCGGGGGTGGCGGGCGCGTCGGCGATGATCCTGCCGGGAATCAGCGGCGGATACCTGTTGCTGCTATTGGGTCAATATGAGCCGATTCTCGGCGCCATCGACCTCCTCAAGGTCGGCCTGCTCGGCCGTGACGGTGGGGGCTTCGACCTCTCCACGGTTCTTCAGGCGGGCCAGGTCGTGGTGCCGGTGGGCATCGGCGTCGTGGTCGGCGTCGTCGGGGTCAGCAACCTGCTGAAATGGCTGCTGAATCGGTATGAGAAGGCGACGCTCGGGGTCTTGTTGGGACTCCTCTTCGGCGCCGTCGTCGGGCTCTACCCCTTCCAGGCGCCGGTCGCTCCCGTGGAAGGCGATGTGGTGAAGGGAGTTGTTCTCGACCAGGGCACGCTGGCCGATGTCGATCCGGAGGATTGGCCGCTCGAGCGGTTCGACCCCTCCGCCGGCCAGGTCGCGGGGTCGCTCGCCCTGATTCTCGCCGGCCTCGGGGCCACCCTCCTCGTCGACCGTGTGGGTGGGGGCGACCGGCGCTGACCCCGTGAGTGCCTCGCTCAACTGCCCAGGACGGCCCAGGCCTCGGCCTGTTCGACCTGGCGCTGCGATTCCGCGGCGTCGCCCGTCACCCAGGCCGCCTGGGCCAGGGCGTAGTGGGTCCAGGCCCAGTAGAGGGGGAACCCGGCCGCGGCCATGTCGGGCCAGTGGTCCCACTCGGGCAGTCCGTCGCGCTTGAGAAAGACCTCCTCCACCAGTCGGCGCGTGCGGGGCACGTCGATCCAGTGGCCGGTCACGGCCGTGAGCGGAGAATCGGCCGGGAGCGGGACGAGGCCGGTGGGCGGCGCTTCCAGACGCAGCGGCCCCTGGAGCCGATAGGCCAGGCCTTCGCGAACGAGTTGACGCTCCACCCCCAACCAGTCCCCGACATTCGAGGTCGATGAGAAATACACCGGCCGATCCCCGGCCGTCGCCGTGAGAATCGCCAACATGAACTGATGCATCGGGTACAAGACGGTGTCCTGGGGAAGCACCGTTTCGACCTCTCCGAAGCTGAAGCGTCGCCCGGTCTCCAGCTGCACGTAGGTTCCCGCCACCTGCCGGAGCGTGTCGTCGTCCAGGTCGAGGATCGGGCGGCTCGGCGGCCGCACCGGGGCATCGAGCGCCAGGGCGACCTGTCCGGCCGACGCGGTGTCGGGGTCGTGTGTGTAGACCGCCGCGACCTCGCTCGTCGTGTAGTCGCGCTGGCAGAGAATCCTCGTCGGATCGTCGGTCCAGTCCCGGCCCGCCTCGCAGGGGGTCGTGAGATCACGCAGCTGACGCGCGTACCACTCGCTGCCGAGGTAGGCCGTCACGACGACGGTCACGTCGCGCCGCACGCCTTCGACCTCCTGCAGGTACCAGAGCGGAAAGGTGTCGTTGTCGCCGCCCGTGAAGAGCACGCCGTAGGGTTCGACCGACATCAGGAGATTGTAGGCGAAGTCGCGCGCGACCCGGTCGTCGGCCCGGTCGGCCCACGACGCATTGAGCACCAGCGGCAGCACGGCGACGGCGAGCACGGGAGCGGCCCGCCCCAGCGACCCGACGCGCTCCGCGAGCGTCTTCCACATCGCCACGACGCCGAGACCGGCCCAGAGTCCCCAGAGCGAGAACGAGGCGATGAAGAAGTACTCCCGCTCCCGAACCTCGCGCGGCACCAGCCCGGCTGCGGCGGGGATCGAGAATCCCCACTCGAAGTTGAGATACCAGACCAGCCCCGCCGACAGGGTCGCGAACAGGACCGCGACATAGGCGAAGGTGCCGCGATCGCGCGCGAGGTGGAATCGGGCCCCCTGGAGTCCCAGCGCCACGAAGAGGAGAGTGAACAGCACCCGAAGCGGCGGCAGAACCCGGTCGTCACCCTCGATGCTTCGGCCCCACTGCCAGTCGAAGTACTGCAGGTAGGTGAGCGCCTGCACCCGCAGCGGCGCCTGCCGGGGGCCGGTCAGGCCCGGGCCCGGCTCTCCCTCGAGGGTGTACTGGGCCCGGGTCAACGAAGCGCCCAGGGGCTCGCATCCGGCCTTGCCCCAGGTCGCGATCGCCGCCACGGAGCTCGACAGCGTCGGACACTCCGGGGCGGCCTCGTTGATGACCGGGTTCAAGTTGGCCCGCAGCGGCAGGAAGAGGTGCACCGACAGCCCGAGAACGACCGCGGCGGCGACCGCGGGATAGAGCCTCCACTCGAGCATCGTGCGCCAGCGCGTGAGAGCGACGAAGACGACCAGGGCGGGCGCAGCCAGGAAGGCCATGAGGTGGTTGCCTACGCTCAGGGCCAGGACGAACGCCATGAGAACGAGAACGTTGCCGGGGCGCCGACCGGGCTCTTCGAGGCGCGCCCTCCAGCGCAGGGCGAGCCAGCTCAGCAGCGCGACCGTGAGCAGCGAGACCGTGTAGACCTTCTCGTTGACGTTCGACTGGTTCCAGACCGTGAAGGCGGTCGCGCTCACCAGAACGGCCACCCCCGCACCGACGCGCGCGAAGCCCGGTCCCCGGCGCGCTCCCGTGAGAACGTGGTGGAAGACCAGGAACCACAGCGCGTGGGCCGACGCACTCATGAAGGCACTGAACAGATTGATGCGCACCGCGACCGACCAGCCGGTCGGCTCGAGCAGCACCGACCAGGCGCGCGCCAGCACGACGAAGAGCGGATTCCCCGGCGGATGCGGGATCCCGAGAATGTGTGCGGTCGCGATGTACTCGCTCGCGTCCCAGAACGCAGTGCTCGGAGCCAGGGTGCGCGCGTACAGGGCAAAGACGGCAAGACCCGCGAGAAGGGACCACGCATAGGCTGGGCGCGTGGACGGGCGATCGACCGGGTGGGTCGTCATCAGGTCGCTCCTCTTGGGGTAAGGTCACCCGGCTCGCACCGGGTGCAGAACGATTGCCCGACGATGATGTGGCCGCGGGCGGCGGAGGGAAAGTTTCTGGGCGCCTGCGAGCAGTCGCCTCGGAATCGGGCGGACTTCGGTCGGACCGAGCGCCGATGCCGTCTGTTGGAGCCTCCGGCAAACTCGGGGCGATTCACACCCGCTTGTCACGCGCTCGGCCGGAGAGGACATTCAGTCATGCCCATCTCAGAGCCCGACCTCGAAGTCCTTCGCCAGCTAAGCCCGGCTCGAAAGCTGGCCGTCATGAGCGGTCTCATTCAGCAGGCCTGGTCCCTCAAGGCTGCGATGATCCGCGACCGAAACCCAGACCTCGTGCCCGCCGAGGTGACGAGGCTCGCACGAGAGGCGGTAGCCGGTGAGCGAGCCTGATCTCGTCGGCCTCTTCGTCGCCCCGCTTCAGCGGCTCGGCCTGGACTACATGGTCACGGGCGGAGTGGCGGCCGTGGCCTATGGCGACCCACGGTTCACGAGGGATGTGGACATCGTCCTGGCGCTTGCCCGTGGCGAGGTCGGCAGCTTCGCCGAGGCGTTCTCAGAGCCCGACTTCGACCTCCCGCCACGGGAGGTTCTCACCGAGGAGATGAATCGTCGCAAGGGTGGGCACTTCAATGTGATCCACCGCGACACGGCACTTCGAGCCGACGTATACCTCGTCGGAGACGACCCCTTCCACGCATGGGCTCTCGCGAGGCGCCAGACCATCCGCGTGGACACCGGTGAAATCCAGTTGGCTCCGATCGAATACGTCATCGTTCGGAAGCTGGAATACTTCCAGGCATCCGGATCAGATCGGCACCTGAGAGACATCGCGATGATGCTCGCCGTAAGTGGCGATCTCATCGACTCCACCGCACTCCAAGCCTGGAGTGCACGGCTGGGCGTGTCCGATGCCCTCGATCTCGCAACAAAGTTCGACCCTTCTCCGGACTAACGCTCGACTCCGCACTCGGGACCGCTTGATCGTCGATGAGCGCCACCACCCGCGGGGGCGTCGGTCGCACGCAAGCCGCCGCGTGCTTCGCGTACCGTCCCCCTGAGCCCCTTCCTCCGCCCCGGCCGGCCCCCGAGGGTCGGCCATCGAGACCTTCCTCGCCGAGGCGGAGCAGCCGGACGGACGCGGCATTCCATCCTGGGTCGAGCACGACTTCCGCCGCCTACCTCACCTGCGGAATCCTCGCCCACGGCTTCGCCCGCCTGCGCTGTGACACCTGCGCCCACGAGCGCCTCCTCATGCGAGACGCCGCCCCCGACGCTGCGCCCGACGCCGCCCTCGGCGCCGTCTCCTTCCTGCATCGCTTCGGCTCCAGCCTCAATCCCCACCTCCACCTGCACCTCGTCGTCCTCGACGGCCTCTTCGCACGCAACGACAAGGGGGCTCTCGCCTTCCACCGTGCCCGGGGACTCGACGCCGAAGCCGCGCACGCCCTCACGCCGCTCGTCCAAGACCGGGTGCTCCGACTCTTCGTCCGCCGCCGCCTCCTCGACCCGCACCAGGCCGCCAACATGCGCACGTGGCGCGGAACCGGAGGCTTCAGCCTCGACGGATCCGTCCGCGTCGAGGCCCACGACCGCGCCGGCCTCGAGCGCCTGATCCGATACTGTGCCCGGCCGCCCTTCGCGCTGAACCGGCTCCACGCCCCCGCCGGACAGCCCGCCTTGCGCCGGCCCGATGCACGCCTCGTCTACCGGCTCACTCGCCCCCTCGCCGACGGCCGCTCCGCGCTCAGGCTCACCCCCCTCGAGCTGCTCCAGAGGCTCGCGCGGTTGATCCCCCCGCCCCGGGCCCACCGCCATCCGTTCGGGGGCCATTTCACCGAAGCGGGTGACAGGGCTCTAACCGGCCACCCTCAGCTTAGGGGCATCCTACATCCAGTCAACGCAGATGTCTCCATTCAAGGGGCGTTTCGGGCTTCGCGCCAGGCAAAGGCGCGGGGTGGCGTCGGCTAGGGCACGATCTCAAAGACGTGGACAGTCGGAACTTCGAGCGCCGAGACCCGAGTCGTGGCGAACCTGTTGTCACTCAACCAAATCGCGGGCATCGGGAACCCGGCCGGGAGGGTCCCAATGAACTCCCCAGTGGGATCGAATACGTCGATTCTCGTGCCATTCCCCTGTGCTGCTCGCCTTTGCACCATGATACGGCCTAAGGGCGACACGCTGAAGCCTAGTATCACGTTGGGCTCGTCATACATGCCCGCCTCCTCAGCCCGCGCAGTCGCGGACACAGCGCAACTAGGATCCGGCTCGCCTTCGACCGGTATCGGGCCCAACTCGGCGGCGGCTAGATCCAGGGACGCGGAGGGCACGCTGAAAGGCCGGGCAGCCTCGACGAGCGCGCCGTATTCCGACTCGATAGTGAACTCGTAGAATCGGGAGGTGGTGTAAACCGTGGTCCCACCACCAACGGCCCAAAGTAGGGTTGGGCCGAAAACCTTCAGATCAAGCGTAGCGCGCACACACCCACGATCCGTACGGGTCAACTCTCTCGGTGGGATTTCTGCAATGGTGTCGGGGTTTGGCGCGAGTGTCGCGCCCTCCTCGCGAAAGTAGAGAAGGCGCACCGGAAGGACCTCGGGAATGCGCCGCTCACTTCGCTGAAACGCCGCTCGAGCCCGAACTTGGTCAAGGACTTCCTCTTGATAGAGATATCCCCCTCTCCAATGCGCCAGTCGTGATTGGGGCGACGTCTCAAACGGCAGACCCATTGCGCCCACTAGATCGCCCGTCTCCCCGAGGAGCCGAAGCGTCCTCGTTCGGCGATCGTGAACGCCCAAATTGTCGCCAGGAAGATTGACCAACTCCCAGGCGAAACCGAACTCGTCAGGACCGCCGCCACGGCCGCCGAAGGTGTCCTCAAGCCGACCGTCAGGTCCAAAACGCGAGATCTCTCCCGATTGCCGGTCCAGTACGAACAGGCCGCCGGCGGAGGTAGGTGCGACGGTTCTTTCGTCGACTTCACCGAACAACACTGAGTCCTCTGTCCCAAGAGAAAAGACCTCCCGGACGGCCCAGTCGAGCTGACGACCATCCTGCGCCAACACCTCCACGCTCGCGACCACGGTGAGTGCGACGGCCTGAAGGAGCGAGCAAAGTCTCGCCGAGATCGAAGGCGTCACTGCTCGGCAGCACTTCATCATCGATACCTCACGAGCCCACGCTGCTCGGGGTGGTCACTGAACCCGAGAAAGGTGCCTTCGGCGCGGTCGTAGGCGAAGAACGACAGGGGAGCAGTGAAAGAGATTGGTGCGGTCTCTGGACTTTCCCCCAGAAACGGTACCATCCACCGCCGATCGGACTGCAGGTCGCCGACAGTCTGGAGCAGACACCCATCTTGGGTCCGGACAATAGATGTGGTCACTGCCTTCTCCGGAAGCTCCCTCAAGGTCGCCGGGCTGAGATGTAGCGTCCTCAATTGACCACTTGGCACGGTTAGGATTGTAACGCCGTCCTTCGGTGCAGCCGTCCACATCGCCACATCTCCGCCACCGATTGCGTATACGCGGCGGTTGCCGGGTATCGTCATTGTCTGCTGATACGAGCCGTTCGGTCCCAACAAATGGATCGAGGTCTCCTCAGTACCGCCGCGAACGACCCAAAAACGGTCTGGGGCTGACAGCACAGCCGTCGAGAGGCCATCACCTAAACCAAACGCCGGGAGCGGCATTCGAGCCGAGTCTCCCGCCTCGGTCAACGAGAGAATTGCGCCTTCGACATGAACAATCAGCCCGGATGGGGTGGCACTTAGAACCGCCTTCCAGCCCTCAACCCGCCTCCACCCAGTTGAGGTGAGCCGCGCCACGCCTTGGAGGGGGTGGAAGGTGAGAATCCCCCCCGCTCCAACCCATCCCGCGGTAGGCGTTGCCCAGCCTTCGGGAAATGGGATGAACGACTCCAACGCCACCTCCCGGCCGCTCAAGCATCCCTCGACGGGCTCTTCGTTGGTGCCGGAGCAACCCCCGGCCAGCAATGCAACCAACGAGACAACTGCACCAAAAGTGACCGGATTCAGGGCCGTTGTCCGAAGCTCAGAACGGAAGGGAGGCCCATTAACTCCTGACCCGCCGCACCAACATGCTGGACAATGTAGGCTCCGCATCTCGTCACTAGAGCCCGACCAACCAAGTCATGCCGAGAGGCATATGTGCTACCGACCTCCGAGTATGTGCCCGCAATGTCAACGAGGGCGACCGATGGCTCACTGTCACAGGGGAACGCACCGGTCACGCACCCAAACTGTGTCTCTATGCAAGGGTCCGAAGTGAACGGCGGGTCGGCCTCGGGAAAGTTGTTATACGTCAGGTGACACCTATCATCGGTGCAACTCCAGCAGCAATTACTGCAAGCCTCCTCACCGGTTGCCCATGCCGTGACCACATCCAACGACTTGAGTCTACTGCCGGCGAAATCATTCAAGCTAACTGGGCGACCCGCGTCTGCGCCGAAGAATTGCGACTCCTGCTGGGCGGGGGCCGCAGCGGGAGCAAGCGAGGCACCCAAGAGCACCCACGAAGCGACCAACGCATTTCGAATCTGCATCACGCACCCCACTTCAGTTATCAAGTACTCCTCGTCGCTTTCCGCGAAGTCACGGAGTGGATTATGAAGCGGGTCGACGAGATGCCCCGCGTCCAGTCACCTCACCTCCCTGCGGAAAGGGATCCACCCTCCGATCGGTCCGATGAGGACGGTCGAGGGGAGAAAGCCTGGTGTTGCTGATGACGCGGAGACCGCGCTCCGGAGCGGAATTGGCGCCCGACGGGCAACCTGGATCGGCGGCGTCAGCTTCTCCGGGACGATGGGTGCCGCCGGGGGACTCCTGGGATTGATCCCGGTCAAGGCGATGGCCCTGACGGGCGCGCTGGTCGCCGCCCCCATCGCCCTCGGATTCGCTGCACTCGCGTTGGGCGCGTCTGCAGGCTCCGGCATGCTCTACCGCGGCTACCTGAAGAAGTGTGAGCGCGAACTCGAGCGGATTCTGAAGTCGATCGACGTCACCGTGCGCATGGGCACCGGCTTCCGGATGGTTCCGCCCTCGGCCGCGGCCTCCGATGGTGGCACAGGCCCCCTGGGTTCCTAGCTCGGGGACTGAGCGGGAGCGTCAGCTCGGGTACGCCTGCGGGATTCGCGTTCGGGAACGCACGCCGCCACTATCCTCCAGATTGCGGCTCGTCCTACCTCCCCCCGGAAATCATGTCGGAAACCCTGGAGCGCCTGCGCGCAGCCCTTGCGGATCGGTACCGCGTCGGGCGTGAACTCGGTGTCGGCGGCATGGCCACTGTCTACCTGGCCGACGACCTCAAGCACAACCGCAGCGTGGCGATCAAGGTGCTGTCGCCCGATGTGGCGACGGCCGTCGGTTCAGAGCGCTTCTTCGCCGAGATCGAGACGACCGCCCAGCTCCAGCATCCGCACATCCTGCCCCTCTTCGACTCGGGTGAGGCCGACGGGCTGTTGTTCTACGCCATGCCCTACGTGGAGGGCGAGACGCTGCGGGACCGGTTGGAGCGGGAGGTTCAGCTCCCGGTGGATCAGGCGCTGGACATCATCCGCAAGGTGGCCTCCGCCCTCGCCTACGCCCATCAGCGGGGGGTGGTGCACCGCGACATCAAGCCGGCCAACATCCTCCTCTCCAGCGGAGAGCCTCTCGTGGCGGACTTCGGGATCGCCCTGGCGGTGTCGAAGGCGGGGGAGGGGCGGATCACGCAGACGGGCCTGAGCCTCGGTACGCCCCACTACATGAGTCCCGAGCAGGCGTCCGGCGACCGCTCCCTCGACCCCCGCAGCGACATCTACGCCCTCGGGGCGGTGCTCTACGAGATGCTCACCGGCGACCCCCCATTCTCGGGGTCCAGCGCCCAGGCCGTTCTCGCCCGGATCCTCACCACCCAGCCGACCCGCACCGCGGTCCACCGTCCGACGGTCCCACCCCACGTCGACGCCGCCATCGCCCGGGCCCTGGAGAAGATCCCCGCTGATCGCTTCGACGACGCCGGCGACTTCCGGAAGGCCCTCGACGATCCGTCGTTCCGGCACACCACCCTCACGCACGTCGAGTCCGTCGACGCCCTGCCGGTTGCCGTACGGCGGCCGAAGGGGCCCGTGGTACCCGTGCTCGGGGGGCTCCTGGCGCTGGCGCTCCTGGTGGCGGGGTGGGGGTGGCTGCGTCCCTCCCCACCCGTTCAGGTCCAGACCTTCCGCATCGATGTGGAGGCCAGTGATCGGACGGGACGCGACATCGTGCTCTCTCCCGACGGAAGTCGCTTCGTCTACATTGGCGAGGGAGGGCAGCTCTATGAGCGCAGCATGTCGTCTCTCGAGGGGCGGCCCATTCCGGGGGCCGAGAACGTGAGAAGTCCGTTCTTCTCGCCCGATGGCGCGTCCGTGGGGGCCAACGTGCGCGACGGCAGCAGCGAGGACCGGTTCGCCACGGTCGCGCTCAGCGGGGGAACGCCGATCTCGCTCGGAGACCAACCGTCGGTGACGGTCTGGGGCACCTGGTCGGAGGACGGGTTCATCTACTTCATCTCCGATGCCGAGGTCGAGTCCCGACTGTTTCGGGTGCCCGAACACGGAGGCACGCCCGTGTTGGTGGAGACCGACGTCGAGGTCGTCGTTCCCCAGGCGATCCCCGGGATGCCCGGTCGACTTCTCGTGACTGCACGTTTCGATGACGGCCGGGTCGACCTGGGGATCCTCGAGGTCGACACCGGGCAGTTCACTCCGATTTCGGGAGTGGCCCAGGGGCGCGAGGGCATCGTCGCGAACGGGTTCCTCTTCTGGGTCAACAGCCGGGGCATCCTCGTGGCCGCTCGACTGGATCCGATTCGGGCAGAACTCACGAGCCCCCTGGTCACCCTGGCGGAGGGGGTCGAGGAGCTGGGCGGGTTCACGGTGTCGCTCAACGGCACCCTGATCTATCGAGTGGATCGATCGAGGGTCGGGACGGGCGAGACGGTCGGCTGGGTGAGCCGGTCGGGAGACACGGAGGTTCTCGACGAGCGGCTCGACGCCGACGTGGCCAACTTCGACGACGTGCGCCTGTCGCCCGACGGGCGGCACGTGGCGCTGCAGATCCGGCGCGGGAGCAGCGGATCGGGCGAGGAGGAGCAACGCATCCTGATCCACGACCTCGAACAAGGCACCTCGTACCAGCTCACCTTCGAGGGCCGCGAGAACCGTCGCCCCCGCTGGATGCCCGATGGACGGGTGGCCTACATCTCCGACCAGGGAGGCACCCGGGGCATCTGGGCCCAGCCGTTCGACCGGAGTGGCGACCCGATCCTCCTGTTCGAATCCGAACGGTACATCCACGACTTCGACGTGGGTCCCGAGCCCGGCAGCCCCATGGCCGTCATCCTCGACGACGCGGATTCCGGAGGTGGGATCTACCAGGTCATCGAAGGAAGCACCGCGCCGCCGCAGCCCCTGGTCGCCACACCCTTCGACGAGTACGGAGGCAGGATCTCCCCCGGGGGCGATTGGATCGCCTACGTATCTGAAGAGTCGGGTCGACCCGGGGTGTACGTGCGCGCCTTCCCCGGAGGTGGGCGTCCCTACCCCGTCTCGAATTCGGCGAGTTTCGGCCCCATGTGGAGCCCCGACGGGACCGAGATCTACTACGACTCGGGGCGCCGTCTCACGGTGGCGCAGGTGTCGACCGAGTCGGGTGTCGTCGTCGAGTCACGGACCGCCCTCTTCGATTCGACTCCCTTCGATCTCGTGAGTGGCGGAGCGATGTACTCGGTGGGTTCGGACGGGCGATTCCTCGCGGTCTACGGGAACGGCGCCGAGCCTGGAGAGCGCGATCTCGTCGTCGTCCTCAATGTCTTCGAAGAGGTGCGGCGGCGATTGGGCGAGGCGGGAGGGTAGCCTCGCGCCGGATTCACCCCCTGCTGCCATCGAGTTCCCGGTGCGGCAGCACGCCAGCGGTTCCTCCGCTATTACTTCGGTGAAGCCCCCGGTCGCTCGCGACGTAGCCAGGACATGCCCCCTCCCGTCATCGAAGTCTCGAACCTGCAGAAGCGCTATGGCGAAACCGTCGCCGTGGCCGATGTCTCGCTTCGTGTCGAAGCCGGGGAAATCTTCGGGCTGATCGGTCCCAATGGCGCCGGCAAGACCACCAGCATGGAGTGCATCGAAGGCCTTCGTCGATGGGACGGCGGGACGGTGCGCGTACTGGGCCTCGATCCAAGAAGCGACGCCGCGGCGCTCCAGGACCGCATCGGGGTGCAACACCAGGAGGCCCACCTCCAGAAGCGAATCAAGGTGTGGGAGGCGGTAGATCTCTGGTCTTGGCTGTACCGCCACACGATCGACACCGACACGCTGTTGGGTCAGCTCGGGCTCGTCGAGAAGCGCAACGCCTGGTTCATGACGCCCCGGGCCCACCGCCATCGCTACCACGGCGCGCTCGCACCCAACGCTCGCCTCCGCCCCGACGTCGTTCGCTACGGACGGCCCGACCACGAGATCGAAGCCCTCGACGCCCTCGCGGCCGCGCCCTCACCACCCCACGACGGCCCGGCGTGCGCCCCCTGCCCCGACCGCCTCCGCTGGGCCCAGCTCCTGTCCCGCGTCTACGAGCTCGACCCCCTGCGTTGCCCCGGATGCAACGGCACCCTGCGCATCCTCGCCTTCCTCACCGACCCCTCGGTCGTCCAGGGCATCCTCCGACACCTCGCCCTCCCCCATCGGCCCCCACGACTCGCTCCCGCACGCGCTCCGCCACAGGCGGAGATCGATTTCGATCAGACACCCCAATGGGAACGAGAAGCCGAGGGCACTGCACCACCCCGCCCCCACCGCGATCCCTTCAATCAGTCCCTCCCCGACGACGACGGAACCTGGAGCGCTTGAGCGCCCACTCCCCCCCTCTCCGTCGCTCCCGATCCGAGGCGACCTCCCCCCGTCCCATTCGAGCCCGCTCACGACTCAAACCTTCATCTCCCCCGCTTCGACTCGGCCCGCCCTCCCCCACCTCCACATTCCAGCCCGTGGCCACCCACGGCACCCTCCCACACCACCCTTGAGCGCCCCCGGTTCCCCCGCCCACCTTCGCCAAAACCGACTCGACCACCTTTGAAT